>QGUM02000020.1:0-20847 GCA_003242455.2 Actinomycetes bacterium | reverse complement strand
CTTGAGGACCTCGTCACAGACCTCGGCCCCCAGGCCTCCGCCGCCACCCCGGAGGAGGCGGCTCAGCACGCCGACCTCGTCCTGGTCGCGGTCCCGCTGGGCAAGATCGACCAGATCCCGCCGCACATCCTCGACGGCAAGATCGTCATGGACGCCAACAACTACTACCCGGGCCGCGACGGGCGCATCCCGCGCATCGACAGGGGAGAGGTGACCACCTCGCGCCTGCTGCAGGAGCACGCTCCCGGCGCCCGCATCGTCAAGGCCTTCAACAACATCCCTGCGGCCGACATCCCGAAGGACGGCCTGCCCGCCGGCACGCCCGACCGCCGCGCGCTGCCCATCGCGGGGGACGATGCCGCCGCCAAGCTGGTGGTCGCAGATTTCCTCAACGCCATCGGCTTCGACGCCGTGGACGTGGGCGGCCTGGACGACTCCTGGGTCGTCGAGCGCGACACCCCCGCCTACGTGCGCCGCGCCAACGCCGACGAGCTCCGCGCCCTTGTCCAGAACGTCGAGCGGGTCATCCTCTCTTGACCTGGCACCCTGGTGCCATGACCTCGGAACCCCAGCCCGCGTCGTCGTCGCTCCGTCGCTCCAAGGCCGGCGGCGCGTTGCACTGGTTCGGCGCGCTCCTCATCGTCGTCGGGACCGTGCTGACGGCGTCCTTCCCGGCCCCGCCGAGCGTCACCGGGGACGTCACTCCCGACGCGTAGCCTGGGCGCCATGACGTCGAGCCTCGAGCGGCCGCAGTACACGGTCACGCGCAAGCGCATCCGCACGCTGCGCATGACCGTCAAGGCGCCCCACGGCTCGGTCCACGTCTCCGCACCATTCCACGTGAGCGACGCGGCCATCGCCGAGTTCGTGGCGAGCAAGGCCTCGTGGATCCGCAAGGCGCAGCAGCGCATCGCCGCCCAGCCCGCCCCGCTCGAGCCCGGCGACCCCGAGACCGAGCGCCTGCGCCGTCAGCTGCGTCGTGACGCGCAGCCCCTCATCGCGTACTGGGCGGAGCGCATGGGCGTGCCCGTCCCGCACCTGACCGTGCGCACCATGACCACCCGCTGGGGCAGCTGCAACAAGGACAGGCAGCGCATCAGCCTCAGCACCGAGCTGGCCCGCCGCGACCCCGAGCTGCTCGAGTACGTCATCGTGCACGAGCTCGCCCACCTCATCGAGCCCAGCCACAGCCAGCGCTTCTACCGCGTCATGGACACCTACCTGCCGGACTGGAAGGCCAAGCGCCGCATCCTCAACGGGCGGAGCTAGGCGCCTGGGCTCGGGGCGGCCGATGCCGCGGCCACAAGGGTGCGTCGGCACCGATGCCCGGGCCGCAGCAAGGCGTAGCGCTCAGCGCGCCGCGAGCCACGCCTCCAGGTCCTCCGCCCGCATCGGCTTGCCGATGTGATACCCCTGCGCAAAGTCGCAGCCAAGCCGCGACAGCACCTCGAGCGCGAGGCTGCTCTCCACTCCTTCGGCGGTGCACTCCAGGCCAAGACCGCGACTGAGCTGCAGCATCGAGCGGACCATGACCTCCGCCGGCAGGGACTTGCCCAGGTTCTGCACGAACGAGCGGTCCACCTTGACCTCGGTGAACGGCATGCTCGCCAGCTGCGTCATCGAGGAGTAGCCGGTCCCGAAGTCGTCGATCGACAGGTGGAAGCCGTCCAGCCGCAGGCGGGTGAGCACCTCAAGCGACACGTTGGCGTCGCCCATCGCGCTCGTCTCCGTGACCTCCAGCACCACGCGCTCGTTGGCCACGCCGAACTCCGCGCACACGCGGTGCAGACGACCGTGCAGGTCGGTGGTGGCGAGCTCGCTCGCGGACACGTTGATGCTCAACCGCTCGCGCGTCGACTCGGCGCGCCCGGCGAACCAGGCGAGCGCGGCGCGCGCCACGGCGTCGGTGATCACGTGGACCAGGCCGGCGCTCTCCGCGCGCGGCACGAACAGCACAGGGGAGATGAGGCCCACGTCCGGGTGCTCCCAGCGCGCGAGCGCCTCGAAGCCGACGAGGCGCTGCTCGTGGCACGTCACCTTGGGCTGGTAGACGACCGTCAGCGAGCCGGATGACGCCGCGGAGCGCAGCTCCTCCTCGAACCGCGCCGCATCCCATTCGTGGAGCGCATCCTGCGTGGGCTCGGCCTTGCGCGGCGTCACCACGGCCTTGGCGAGCACGGCCGCCACGTCGGAGCGGGTGAAGGGCTTGTTGAGCACGCCCGCGTAGGGCAGGCCGTTGGCCTGGGCGACCTGGCGCGCGGCATCGAGCACGCGACCGCCCATGCCGGACTGGATCACCACCGCCGCCTCGATGCCTGCCTCCGCCAGGAGGCCGAGCACCGCGAGGCCGTCGGTGGTGCCCATGACGAGGTCCACGAACACGTGCGTGGGCTGCCATTCCTTGGCGAGCGCGATGAACTCGTCCGCGTCGTCGGTGAGCTTCGCCTCGTAGCCCGATGCGCGGATGTGCGACGCGAGCATGCGCCCCACCATGTGGTCGTCGTCGATGATGAGGACCCGCCCCAGGGGCTGAGTCTCCCCAGCCGTCTCAGTCATCACCCACCTCCCTCGCGCTCGCGAGCACCTCGGTGACGCGCCGGACCAGCTGCGCTCCCGTGTAGGGCTTCTGCAGCAGGGAGACGTCGTCGTCGATGCGCCCGTTGTGCAGGATGACGTTCTCGGTGTAGCCCGATGTGTACAGGACCGGGGTCCCCGGACGTGCGGCGAGGACCGCCTCCGCGAGGTCCTTGCCGGACATGCCTCCCGGCATGATCACATCGGTGAACAGCAGGTCGATGCGGTCCATGGCCTCGAGCGCGGTCAGCGCCGCCGGGCCGGACGATGCCGCGACCACCTGGAAGCCCGTCGCCTTCAGGTGCTCCATCGCGAAGCGCTGCACGAGGGGGTCGTCCTCGACCAGGAGGATGGTGCCCGACCTCGCGGTCATGAGCGCGGGCTGGTCGTCCGCGTCGCCCGCGGCCGTGGCGTCGGACGCGGCGAGCGGGAGGTAGAGCCGGAACGTGGAGCCCTTGCCCACCTCGGAGGACACGGTGACGTGGCCGCCGGACTGCTTGGCGAAGCCCCACACCATCGGCAGGCCCAGCCCGGATCCCTCGCCCAGGCGCTTGGTGGTGAAGAACGGGTCGAACAGGCGCGGGATGAGGTCGGCGTCGATGCCCGTGCCGGTGTCCGTGACGGACACCACCACGTACGTGCCGGGGAAGACGTCGCCGAAGGTCGCGGCGTGGTCCTCGTCGATGACCGCCTTCTCCGCCGCGAGCGTGATGACGCCGCCGTCCGGCATCGCATCGCGGGCGTTGATGGCGAGGTTGAGCAGCGCGTTCTCGAGCTGGCCGGGGTCGATCGTGACGAGCGGGAGGTCCGGCTGCAGGGACGTCTCCACCGTGACCGCCTCGCCCAGCGTGCGTTTGATGATGGGCAGGATCGACATGAGCTGGCTGCCGACGTCCACGGGCCTGGGCTCGAGCGGCTGACGACGCGCGAAGGCGAGCAGGCGGCGCGTGAGCTCGGCGCCGCGCAGCGAGGCCTCGAGCACGAGCTCGGCCATCTCCCGGGCGTCGTCGGTGAGCGCGGCGTCCGCCGCGATCGCCTCCGCGCCGCCGATGACGACGGTCAGCAGGTTGTTGAAGTCGTGGGCGATGCCTCCCGTGAGGCGGCCGATGGACTCGAGGCGCTGCGCGTGGGCGAGCTGCTCGTGGAGGCGACGCAGCTCCGTGGTGTCGCGGAAGAACACGGTGAGGCCGCCGTCGGACGGGCTCATGACCACGTCGAACTCGCGCCCCAGGGTGGGGGAGTGCATGGTGATGAACTCGACCGTGTGGTTCTCCATCGCCCGATGGAACACGCGGTAGAACTCCGTGCCCACCTCCGCCGGGAACTCGTCCCACACCACCTTGCCGATGAGGTCCGCGGCGGAGCGCTGCAGCATCGTCTCCGCCGCCGGGTTGAGGTAGCGGAAGCGCCACTCGCGGTCCACGGTGTACACGCCGTCCGCGATGGACTCGAGCACCATGTCGCGTTCGCGAGCCACCTCGTCGGCCTTCTGGCGCAGGACGTGGACGGCATGGATGTCGATCGCGCATCCCCACCAGCGCAGCACGCTGCCGTCGGCGGCGAACTCGGGCTGCGCGCTCACGCGGTGCCAGCGGAACTCGCCTGCCCAGTTCTGCAGCCGGAACTCGGTGTCGTAGTTCTTGCGCTGCTGGATCGCCTCGCCCCAGTCCGCCCACACGCGCTCGATGTCGTCGGGGTGCACGCGGCGCGCCCAGCCCTCGCCCACGAGGCCCTCGAGCGGCACGCCGGTGTAGCGCACCATCGCCTCGTTGAGGAAGTCGACCACGCCGTCGGCGTTGGCGGTCCAGATGATGAACGGCATCGCGGAGACGAGCTGCACGTACTGGCGGCGCTGAGCGGACAGCGCGGACTCGGCGTCGCGCCACAGCGTGACGTCCTGGACGACGCCGTTGATGCGCTGACGCCTGCCCTCGGCGTCCAGGATGACCTTGCCCAGGACGAGGATGACCTTGCTCGTGCCGTCGGGCAGCTCGAGGCGCGCCTCCTCCATGAACGGGTCGCCCGTGGCGGCCGCGAGCTCGATCGCCTCCGCGAGCCTGCGGCGGTCGTCGGGCGCGTAGTGCTCGAACGCCTCGGCCGGCGACGGCTTGGTGCCGGGCGGGCGGCCGTGGATGAGGGCCACCTCGTCCGACCAGTCGATGGCGTCGTTCTGCGTGTAGTCGAAGCTCCACATGCCGATGTCCGCGATGCGCTTCACAGCGGTCACAAGCTGCTCGCTCGCCTCGCGTTCTTCCGCCGCCTCCGCGAGCTCGCGCGCGAGGGTCATGAGCCGCTCGCCGCGCCCGATGAACACCACGACCATGAGGGCGGTGAGGCCGATCACCACGGCGGAGCCGATGCGGTTGTACAGGACGAGCGACGAGGGGATGCTCTCCGAAGACTCCTGCTTGAAGAAGTACGCGAGTCCGGCCAGCACGATGCCGAGGCTCGCGGCCGCGATCACGATCCATCGCTTGCGCCACAGGCCAGCGCCGATCACCGCAATCGAATACAGATAGGCCGCGTTGAAACCGATGGGAAGGCTGACGTCGAGCGCGAGCACGGCGGCCATCGCGATCGTGAGACCGGCGACGCCGATGCACACGTGGAAGGGGAACGGCCGCTTCTGGGCGCGCGGGCTGGGCGATGCGACCCGCGCTTCGCCGCGCGTCCCGTACTCGCCCTCAGCCATCCGCCGCGCCTTTCTCGCTGCGAGGGTGCCCGCGCCTGCGCGGGCCCGCCAAGCCGGTCCTCTCCCCGTGAGGACCGGCCGTCATCGGAGCCGGACCATCACAGCGCACGGGCCGTCTTGGCGCTCGAACACAAGCGTCGCACACGCTGAGAGCGGTTACCCCATCTCTGGCGGCAGCCAAACGGGACAAACGTGCCGATGCCGGCGGATGTCGCCGGCGACATCGATGTGTCACAATGGTCCCGATGCACGCCGCGATCATCATTCTGTAGCGCGTCGGTCCACCCCCGACGCGCAGCCTCCCGCACCCTGGGGGGCTTTTTTGTTGGGATGGTGGCCGTCGGGCTCGACGACACGAAGAGCAAAGGAGCACGCGATGGCGGATCTCTCCGTCGAGATCTACGACACCACGCTGCGTGACGGAGCGCAGCAGGAGGGCATGAACCTGTCCGTCTCGGACAAGCTCGCCATTGCCGCCCTGCTCGACGAGCTCGGCGTGGGCGTCATCGAGGGAGGCTGGCCCGGTGCCGTGCCCAAGGACACCGAGTTCTTCGGCCTCGTCGCCAAGGAGCTGAGCTTCGCCAACGCCACGTTCGCCGCGTTCGGCATGACGCGCCGCGCCGACACCTCGGCCGGCTCGGACCCGCAGGTGCGGGCCCTGCTCGACTCCGAGGCGCCGATCATCACGCTCGTGGCCAAGTCCGACCTGCGCCACGCGGAGAAGGCGCTGCGCGTCACGGGCGACCAGAACCTCGCCATGATCGAGGAGACCGTCGCGTTCCTGGTGGGAGAGGGTCGCCGCGTCATCCTCGACGCCGAGCACTTCTTCGACGGCTACCGCTACGACCCCGAGTACGCCGTCAAGGCGCTCCTGGCCGCCGAGGCGGGCGGCGCGTCCACGCTCGTCCTGTGCGACACGAACGGCGGCATGCTGCCCGACGACGTGACCCGCATCGTGACCGAGGTCGCGGCGCGCGTGAGCGCCCCGCTGGGCATGCACGCGCACAACGACTCCGGCTGCGCGGTCGCGAACTCCATGGCCGCGGTCGCCGCGGGCGCCACCCACGTGCAGGGCTGCGTCAACGGCTACGGCGAGCGCACGGGCAACGCGGATCTCATCGCCGTGGCGGCCAACCTGGAGATCAAGCGCGGCGCGCGCGCCCTGGCGCCCGGCGCGCTGCGCGAGGCCACGCGCATCGCGCACGCGATCTCCGAGATCACCAACATCGCGCCGTTCGCCCGCCAGCCCTACGTGGGCGCCTCGGCCTTCGCGCACAAGGCGGGCCTGCACGCATCGGCCATCAAGGTGGACCCCGACCTGTACCAGCACACGCAGCCGGAGCTCGTGGGCAACGACATGCGCATGCTCGTGTCGGAGATGGCCGGCCGTGCGTCCGTGGAGCTCAAGGGCAAGGAGCTGGGCTTCGACCTCGCGGGCCAGAGCGAGCTGCTCGGCCGCGTGACGGAGCGCCTCAAGAACGCCGAGGCCGCCGGCTACACCTTCGACGCCGCCGACGCGTCCTTCGAGCTGCTGCTGCGCTCCGAGCTGGGCGACCTGCCGCGCTACTGGCAGGTGGAGCGGTGGAGCGTCAACGTCGAGACGCGCGTCCCCGGCGAGCCCGACGCCGACGCCGAGGCCGTCGTCAAGCTCACCGCCGGCAACCAGCGCATCGTCCAGGTGGGCGAGGGCAACGGTCCCGTCAACGCGCTCGACCACGCGCTGCGTTCCGCGCTTGCGGCCGTCTACCCGGAGATCGAGCGCTTCGACCTCGTGGACTTCAAGGTCCGCATCACCGACGCCGCGCACGGCACGGACGCCGTGACGCGCGTGCTCATCACCACGCTGGACTCGGAGACGGGCCTGTCGTGGGTGACGGTGGGCGTGGGACCCAACATCATCGAGGCCTCGTGGGAGGCCCTCACGGACGCGCTGTTCTACGGCCTCATCAAGGCGGGCGTCACACCCAAGCCGTGAGGCAAGGGGCCGGCGGCCGGATGCGACGTCCGGCTACAGCGTCGTGCCCACGGCCAGGCCGATGCCGTAGGTGATGGCCATGGCGAGCGCGCCGCCCACCATGTTGCGCGCGATCGCCTTGCCGCGCGCGGCGTGGCCGAGGCGTGCTCCCGCCCAGCCGGTGATGGCGAGCGCGATGAGCACCGTCACGAACGTCGCGGGGATCGCGAGCGCCGACGGCAGCAGGAGAGTGGTGAGCAGCGGCGGGACGCCGCCCGCCGTGAACGCGACGAGCGAGGCGATGCCCGCGTGCGTGGGGCTCACGAGGTCGTCCGGGTCGATGCCCAGGTGCATCTTGGCGTGGATGGCGACCGGGTCCTTGGCGTGCTGCTCCACGGCGGCCGTGCGGGCGGTCTGCTCGGACATGCCGGTCTCCATGTTGAGGCGGACCAGCTGCTCGAGCTCCCATTCGGGGCGGTCGCGCTGCCACTTGGCCTCGCGCGCGAGCTGCGCCCGCTCGGCGTCGCGCTGGCTCGAGACCGACACGTACTCTCCGATGCCCATCGACAGCGCGCCGGCCGCGATTCCCGCGATGCCGGCCGTGAGGATCGCGCCCGGCCCGGGGGAGGCGGCCGCGACGCCCACCAGGAGCGCCGCCATCGACACGATGCCGTCGTTGGCGCCCAGGACGCCCGCGCGCAGCCAGTTGAGGCGGGAGGAGACGCGATCCTCGTCGGGTCCGTCCCAGGGCTTGTCGTCAGTCACGCCACAAGGCTAGGCAAGGTCCTAGGACCTCGCTAGGAAGGCTTGCCTGTCTTCGACGGGCCGAACACCGTGGCGGCGTGCGCCCGGCGGCGCACCTGGTGCGACGCGCCCCGGTATAGGGGCGCGTCAGCTGCGACGCAGGCGGATGAAGAACGACGTGATCAGGGTGAGCAGCCCCGACCACATGACGATCGCTCCCACGAGCGCGCCGTGCCAGCCGTAGAGGCTGCCGATGACGCCCACGACTCCCGCGATGAGCATCACGAAGGCGGCATCGCTGCCCGCCGCGGTGAGGATGCGGCTCTCGCGCTCGTCGGCGATGCCGGAGGCGATGCGGCCGGGGGCGCCGGCACGGCGGCCGAGCGCCCACAGGGCGATCGCGATGACGATGGTCGCGCCCGCGCCCACGACGATGCCCTTGGCCATGGAGGCGTTGCCGGCCAGGTGGGCGACGAAGGCCAGCACGCCGGCGGCGAGCGCGGCGCACAGGAGCGAGACGATGCGGACGGCGACGGGAACGGGCTTAGTCGACATGGAAGATCTCCTCAACGGTGGACTCGAAGAACCGGGCGATGGCGATGGCGAGGGGGAGCGACGGGTCGTACTTCCCGGTCTCGATGGAGTTGACGGTCTGGCGCGAGACGCCGAGCGCTTCGCCGAGCGCGGCCTGCGACAGCCCTCTCGCCTCGCGTCGCTCGCGGACGTCATTGCGCACGGCGGCGTCCCCTCCGATAGGCGACGTACGCGACGCTGAGCGCGACGATCGCGCCGGTGGCGGCGCCCCACCAGGTGGCGGCGGTGAACACGGGGCCGTCCTCGTGCGAGCGGTTGAGCGTGAGCATGAGCGCGCTCATGCCCAGGAGGATGGGCGAATAGACCGCGGCGGGGTTGACCGCGGGGGTCTTATCGGAGCTGTTCTCGGCCATGATCGGGGCATTCCTTCTATGACAAGCGACCTTGACATGTCAAGGATGCTTGACATGACGGCGCTTGTCAAGCCACCTTGACATTGATCCGGCAGATGGCGCGAATACCAGGGGTTATGCCCTCAGTCATCGGCGGCGACCGCGCGCACCTCGATCGGCAGGCCGACGGCCTCGCTCGCCTTGGCCGCCCAGGCGACGGCCGCATCGGCGTCATCCGTGTCGATGACCCAGAACCCGCCCAGGTGCTCCTTGGACTCCAGGTACGGGCCGTCGCTCACGAGCGGCGGAGAGCCCGCCCGCACCACCTTCGCGGCCGGCGCGAAATCGACAGGGGCGCGAGGAGACGGCCGCTCAGCCCGTGCGGCGCCCCATGACGGCGGTGCCGACGCGCACGATGCTCGCGCCCTCGGCGATCGCCCACTCGAGGTCGTTCGACATGCCCATGGACAGCTCCCACGCATCGCGCAGGTCGTACAGGCCCCGCTCGGAGTCGATGAGCGCCTTGTCGCGGATGCGGCGCAGGCGGCGGTATCCCTGGCGCACCGCCTCCTCGTCGCGGGAGTTGAGCCCGACGGTCATCCAGCCGGTGACGGTCAGCCCGGGCAGCGACTGGACCCGGTGGGCGAAGGACAGCGCGTCGTCGGGGGACACGCCCGCCTTGGTGTCCTCGCCGGACACGTTGACCTGGACCATCACCTCGAGATCGCGCTCCGCCTCGAGCGCCAGGCGCGACAGCTTCTGGGCGAGCTCCCACGAGTCGAGGCTCTGGATGCAGCGCGCCCAGCGCGCCGCGATCGCCGCCTTGTTGCGCTGCACCTGCCCGATGACGTGGATCTCCGCGCCCGCCTGGGCGAGCGCCTCGCCCTTGGCCTCGAGCTCCTGCATGCGCGACTCGCCCACGAGCACGCCGCCCGCGCGCACCACGGCCGTCGCGGCATCGGCGTCCCAGGACTTGGTCGCCACGAGCAGGCGCACGCCCGCGCCCTGGCGGCCGCACGCGATCTCCGCGGCGCGGATGCGCGCGACGACCTCCTGGATGCGCTCGGCGTAGTCCCAGCCGGGCGGGGTCGAGGCGAGATCCTGTGCCATCAGGCGTCCTTCGCGATGGGGGCGACCACGGCGTTCGTGATCCTCGCCAGGTCCGCCGGCGCCAGGCCGATGTCGAGTCCGCGCCGTCCGCCGCTGACGTAGACGACGTCGAAGAGCTCGGCCGTCTCGTCGAGAGCGGTGGGCAGCGCCTTCTTCTGGCCGATGGGGGAGATGCCGCCCACGACGTATCCCGTGACGCGCTCCGCATCGGCCGGAGGAGCCATCTCCGCCTTCTTGCCGCCGAACGCCGCCGCGAGGCCCTTGAGGTCGAGCTTGCCGCTCACCGGCACGATCCCCACGCAGAGCTTGCCGTCCACGTAGGCGCACAGCGTCTTGAAGACCCGCTCCGGATCGACGCCGATGGCCGCGGCGGCCTCCAGCCCATAGCCGAGGTCCGTGGAGGGGTCGTGCTCGTAGGGGTGGAGGGTGTGGGGGATGCCCGCCTCGGTGAGGGCCACCACGGCAGGGGTGCCGCCGTGCGCAGGAGCGTGCTTCGCCATGGTCCTATTGTGGCCGGACTACGCGGCCGCTCGGATCGCCTCGCACGCGGCGATGAGCCGCTCGCGCAGCACGGCGCCGCGGGCGGCGACGTCCCGCTGGAGCGCGGCGTACTGCGACTTGCCCTCGGGAGTCTCGACGGGGATCGCCTCGAGCCCGAAGGAGCTCACGTCGTAGGGCGAGGCCTGCATGTCCACGCGCCGCACCTCGAGCGCGAGCTCGAAGCACTCGAGCTGCAGCTCGCTCGGCACGGCGGGCGCGAGCTTGGCGCACCACTTGTACAGGTCCATGGTCGCGTGGAGGCAGCCGGGCTGCTCGCGCTCCATCTGGTCGGCGCGCGTGAGCTGGATCGCGTTGCGCGGCGCGGCCTGCGGCGTGAAGAAGCGGAACGCGTCGAAATGCGTGCACACCAGGGGATTCGCCTCCACCACGGCGTCCGTGCCGTCCTGGCCCAGGCGCAGCGGCAGCGGATGCCGGCGCTCGCGCGCGCGGTACACCATCGCCCACTCGTGCATGCCGAAGCAGCCCAGGCCCAGCGGTCTCGCGGCCGTGCGCCTCAGCAGCTCCTCCACGAACGCCACCGTCTCGCCGCGAGCCTCCCAGAAGGCGCGCGCGTCCACCCTCACGCCCGCCGCATCGGCCGTGTACCAGCGCCACGTCGCATGATCGGGGGCGTCCTCGAGCGTCACGCCCACGCCCGGGTGCCACCGGCGCAGCAGCGACGGCCGCGTCGAGTAGTACTCGTAGAGGAAGTCCTCGATCGCGTGCTTCGCGCCCCGCTCGGCCCGCGCCCGATGCCCGGCCGTCACCGCGTCGGCCCGCTCGGCGTGAGCGCGCGCGAGCGGCTCCCACTGGGCGCGGGAGAGCACGGTGGAGTTGAGGGTCACGCAGACATTGTCGCGTCCGGCGGGCCGATGCGGCGACGGGCGTCGGCGTCCGCGGCCCGCGACGACGCCCAGCTCACGACGCGCTCGAGCGGGCCCTGGCCCAGCAGCGCTCGCCACGCGCTCGCGAACGCGACCGCCGCCGCGCACAGGACGAGCATCGCGGTGTTCGTGGACCTCCACACCAGGGCGTCGCCCACGATCGCGATGACCACGATGTGGGCCGCGTAGAGCGTGAGCGTCATGGATCCCGCGGCGGCGAGCGGCCACAGCGTCCGGCGCGACAGGGCGGCCGCGGCGAGGCATGCCGCGACGACCGCCGCCGCGACGCCCGTGTTGGAGAGCATCTCCACGGGCGTGTAGGAGTGCGGCTCCACCTCCGTCCACGCCGGATCGCCGCCCGTGAGGCGTCCGCCGAGCCACATCCCCGCGCCCACCACGGCACCGCCGATGCCGAGCGCCGCGAGCCTCCAGCCACGCCACGGGCGCCACGTCCCGATCGCCATCCCGATCAGGACATGGCCGAGCCAGGACAGCGCCGGGTAGTGCTGGGACCACAGCTCATGGACCACGGGCGCATCCGCGAGCCAGGCAGGCACGATCACTCGCAGCCCGTCCACGACGGCCGTCCCCGCCACGAGCACGAGCACGCCCGCCGCGCCCAGGACGCGCGCGGGCAGGCCCAGTCCCACGAGCGCGAGGAGCATCATCACGCCCAGGTTGTCGAGGATGACGTCCACCGGGGTGCCGAGCGCGCTCAGCACCCAGCCCAGCGGGATGAGCAGGCTCGCGCGCACGGCGATGCGGATGCGCGTGTGGCGCAGCGCCTCGCGATCCGAGGCGTGCGCTTCGGGGCGGCCCGCGCGGTCCGCGGGCGCCGGCGACGCGGTGGCGGCCGCTGCGTAGTCGCGAGCGGCCCGACGCGTCAGCATGAGCGCCATCGACACGCCTGCGAGCACCGCGAAGATCGCCGCGGATCGGCCGTGGAAGACCTCGAGCCAGGGCCAGCCGTCCGGAGGATGCTCGTTGCCCACATGGCTGGCGAACATGCCCAGCAGCGCGATCGCGCGCGCGACGTCCAGGCCGACGATGCGGGCCAGGCTCGCGCTCACGGGCGCCTCGCGGTCACCTGAGCGAGGCGCGCTCGAGGATGTCCAGCGCCCACCGGTAGTGGATCGCCAGGCAGTGCTCCACGACCTCGCCGAGCGCGTTGCCTCCCAGCCAGGGGAACGCGGCCGGATCCGTCAGCTCCTCCTCGGTCGCATCGCGCAGCGTCTCGAGGACCTCGGCGTGGGACGTCACGAGAGCGCCGCGCAGCGTCGCGTAGTCGGCGTCCCTGTGGCTCGCGTAGAGGTGGTCGTTGAGCTCGTCGAGCTGCTCCCACGTGTAGCCCTCGGCGGGATACGCCGGCGTGGCCCCGGCGCGCGCCTGTGCGACCCAGCCGCAGAACAGGACGTGCCAGTCGTGAAGGTGACCAAGGACATCGGCGACCCGGCGTCCCTTCCACGCCTCGCCGACGCTCGCATCGGGATGCGCGTCGGTGACGGCGAGCAGGCGCTCGAGTTCGGCTTCGGCATCGGCGGCGAGCTGCTCCGCCCGCGGTGAGGTCATGTCGTCATGCTACGGGCGAGGGGCCTCAGGGCCGCGGATCACTCGCCCTCGGCATAGTCCTTGAGGGCCTCCTGCGCCACATGGAATGCCTGGTTGGCGCTGGGAACAGAGGCGTAGACGGCGAGCTGGAGCAGGATCTCGGAGATCTCCGCCTCGCTCAGACCGTTGCGGCGGGCGGCGCGGATGTGCATGGCGAGCTCGTCCCAGTGGCCCCGAGCCACGAGCACGGAGATGGTGATCGCCGAGCGCATGCGGCGGTCCAGTCCCGGGCGAGTCCAGATCTCCCCCCACGCGGCGCGGGTGATGTACTCCTGGAAGTCGCGGGTGAAGTCCGTCGTGTTCGCGATGGCGCGGTCCACATGCGCGTCGCCCAGGACCTCGCGACGCACCTTCATCGCGGCCTCCAGCCCTCCCGATGCGGCGGTCGCCCTGGCCCCTGCCGCGTCGTCGAGCACTCGGGCCCGGATGACGTCGGCCACGGCCTGCGGGCTCTCCGCCGGGGCCTGGTGCGCGACGTGGGAGAGGAGGACGAACTCGGCGCCCGGGATCTCGTTGGCGAGGTGGGCGCTCGTCTCGACCGGCACTGCCGTGTCGTCGCCCCCGGCCACGACCGTCACGGGACGGTCGATGCCCGCGATGCGCTCGCGCAGGTCGAACGCGGCGAGCGCGCGGCACACGGCGGCGTAGCCGAAGCGGTCCGTGGTCTGCAGGGCGCCCAGCAGCAGGCCGGCGACGCGGGGCTCACGGTCCATGAAGCCCCGTCCGAACCAGCGCTCCGCCGAGCCCGCGACCTGCGTGGGCGTGCCCGCCTTCTCCACGAGGTCCGCGCGGTCGTTCCAGAATTGCGCGTCGCCCAGCTTGGCGCCCGTGCCCAGCAGGAACGCTCCCGCCAGGCGCTGCGGCGCATCCACGAGCAGCTGGATGCCCACGGCGCCGCCCACCGACACGCCCGCGTACCAGAACGGCGCGCCCTCGTCGCCGCGCGTGCGCTGGGCGGCGGCAGCCACCTCGAGCACGTCTCGCGCGAGCGACTCCATGGTCACGACGCCCTCGGCCCACGGCTCGGCGGCCTGGGGCGAGACGCCGTGACCGGGAAGGTCGAAGCCCACCACGTCGAACGCGTCGGTCAGGAGCGCGACGGCGCGCTCCCACAGCGAAGCGGTCGAGGTGCCGAGCGACGGTCCCACGATGAGCAGCGGACGCGACGCGTCTCGCACCGCGAAGTCGACGCCCGTGACCAGCGAAGGCTCCTGCGCGTGAGCCATGTCAGCTCTCCTTGCCCTCGTAGCGCGCCAGGATCGCGTCCACGACCACGGGGGCGTTGCCGACGGTGGCGCCCTGCGGACCGTAGGCCGCGAGGTTGCGTGCGGCGGCCTCCTCGTCGAAGGTCAGCCCTTCCGCGAGCTGGGCCGCGCAGCGCGACGCGATGACCGCGTGGCGAGCCAGCGCGCGCGCCGCGTCCCACTCGGTGTGCCACGCGCCGTCGGGACGCTCGTCCACGGCGAGCGCGGCCGCGGCCGTCGTCTGCGACAGCAGGTGCGGAGCCACGAGCGCGGAGCGGCGCATGAGGATCGACAGGATGGGGTTCTCCTTGAACGGCATCGCCGTCGAGGCGCCGCGACCCTTGGCGGTGGGCTCCTTGAGCTCGCCGACCTCCGGGCGGGCCCCGGCGAGCACGTCGCCCGCGGTGGCGCCCAGCTCGGCGCACACCTCCGCGAAGGCGGCGGCGATGCGCGTGACCGGGTGACGGTGGACGTGCCACGGCGCGACGGGAGCGCGCAGGCCCAGCGCCTCGGCCCAGCGCTTCACGTCGTCGTAGCCCACGCCGTGCATCGCGCCCACGGCGCCGCCCATGGCGACGGGGATGCGCGCCGCCTGCTCGTCGAGCGCGCGACGCGCCTCGTCGATGCCGTGAAGCCAGCCCGCCACGCGCGCGCCGAAGGTGGTGGGCAGCGCGGCCTGGCCGAGCGTATGGGCGAGGACGGGGGTGTCGCGGTGCGTGCGCGCGAGGTGCGCGAACGAGGCGCACACGAGGTCGAGCGAGGCGAGCGTGCGGCGCGCGGCGTCGCGCATCGTGAGCATCATCGCGGTGTCGACGATGTCCTGCGACGTGAGGTTGCGGTGCACGGCCGCGGCGGCCTCGGCCGGCAGGCCCTCGCGCAGCGCGTTGATGATGCCGAACACCGGGTTGCCCGTGGTGACGGCGTCGATCGCGATCGCGCGCGTGAGCGTGTCCAGCCGCAGCTCGTCGGCCAGGAGCCGGGACGCGTGGCGCGAGACCGTCTGCGCCGTCGCGGCATCGGCCGTCGCCTCCACCCACGCCACCTCGGCACGGATGAGGTTCTTGACGACCACGACGTCATCGGGGTCGCCGTCGCCGATGCCCGGAACGAGCAGGCCGTAGTCAGGCACGTGCGCGGCCTCCCTGGGCGAAGTCGAGGAACACCGTCTCGCCCTCGCCTTGCAGCACGATGTCGTGGCTCAGCGAGCCGTCGGGCTCGCGCGTGGCGATGAGCGTCGCGCGGCGCTCCGCCGGGAGCGACTGGAGGAACGGGTCGGTCTCCGTGGCAGGTCCGGGCAGGTAGATGCGGGTGTACAGGCGGTCCATGAGGCCGCGTGCGAAGACCGCCGCCGCGAAGAACGGCGCTCCCTGGGTGGCGCCGGGCTCGAGCGTGCGGAACCACCAGCGGCCCTCGAGGTCGGTCGCGGAACGGCCCCATCCCGTGAAGGAGCCCTCACGCTTGAAGCTGCCGCGCGCATCGGGCACGGCGCCGTCGGGCGTGGCGTGCCACAGCTCGACCATCGCGTCGGGAAGCGGCTGCATGGCACCATCCAACACCCGACCGTGCAGACGCACAGCCCCGGGGGTGCCCGGCTCGACGATCTCGTGCGCGCGCTCGTACATGAGGCCGAAGTGGAAGAACGGCCCCACGGTCTGGCCCGGCGTGGGACGGAGCTCGGACGACGCGGTGTTCTCAGACGACTCAGTGCTCATGGTCGGCGCCCTCCTCGCGGTCGTGCTCGAACACGGTGCGCTGGGACCCGCTCAGGACGATGTCCCAGCGGTAGCCCGTCGCCCACTCGTGTTGGGTGATGGAGTGGTCGTAGCTCGCGATGAGGCGCTTGCGCGCGGCCTCGTCGGGGATCGACTGGTAGATGGGGTCGAGCGAGAACAGCGGGTCGCCGGGGAAGTACATCTGGGTGACGATGCGCTGCGTGAAGTCGGTCCCGAACAGGGAGAAGTGGATGTGCGCCGGACGCCACGCGTTGAAGTGGTTGCGCCACGGGTACGGGCCGGGCTTGATCGTCGTGAACTGGTACCAGCCGTCCTTGTCCGTGAGGGTGCGGCCCACGCCGGTGAAGTTCGGGTCGATGGGGGCGGGGTGCTGGTCGCGCTTGTGGATGTACCGCCCGGCCGCGTTGGCCTGCCAGATCTCCACGAGCTGGCCGCGCACCGGGCGGCCGTCGCCGTCCACCACGCGCCCGCGCACGATGATCCGCTCGCCGATGGGCTCGCCGCCCTTCTGGATGGTCAGGTCCGCCTCGAGCGGGCTGATGTCCCGCTCGCCGAAGACGGGGGAGAACAGCTCGATGCCCTCGGGATCGGCGTGGACGAGCTCCTTGGTGGGGTGGCGCAGGATCGAGGAGCGGTACGGCGGGAAGTCGAGGCGCGGCCCCAGCTCCTCCGCGCCCGCGGCCCGGTACTCGGCGTGGATCGCCTCGATCTCGGCGGAGATCTTCTCCTGCGGCTCCGCCGCCTGGTCCAGCTTGTGCTCGGTCACTAGATCCCTCCCCACCCTGTATACCCCTCGGCGAGGTAGGTGCGCCCCGCCTCGGAGTCGGTGAGCGTGCGCAGTTCGGCCAGGCGGCGCTGCCTGTCGAACACGGTCTCCTCCGGTGTCGTGTGCATCATGCGGCTCATCCACGCGGAGAAGTGCTGGGCCCGCCACACGCGGCGCGAGGACTGCGCGCCGTAGGTGTCGAGCACGGCATCGTCTCCGGTCTTGAGCCACGTCCCCAGGACGCGGTGCAGCAGCACCACGTCGCCGATGGCCAGGTTGAGCCCCTTGGCGCCCGTGGGCGGCACGGTGTGCGCGGCATCGCCCGCGAGGACGACGCGACCCAGGCGCATGGGCGTCACGACGGACGAGCGGAAGCGCAGCACCGACTTCTCGACGATGGGCCCCTCGATGAGCCGGAAGCCGTCCTCGCCGGCGACGCGAGCCTGCATCTCCTCCCAGATGCGGGCGTCGTCCCAGGCGTCGGCGTCCTCCTCGGGGTCGCACTGGAAGTACATGCGCTGGTGCGTCGGGGTGCGCTGGCTGACGAGTGCGAAGCCGCGCTCCGACTCCGCATAGACGAGCTCGGGGGCGCTGCGCGGCGCCTCGCAGATGAAGCCGAACCACGCGTACGGATACTCGAGCGCGTAGGTGCGGCGCACCTCCTCGGGGAAGGAGTGGCGCACCACGGAGCGCGAGCCGTCCGCGCCCACGATGAGTTCGGCGCGCACCTCGTGCTCGGCGCCGTCCTTGTCCACGTACCTCACGCCGGGCCGCTCGGAGTCGCCGTCGAGGATCTCGGTGACCGTGCACTCCCAGCGGATGTCCGCGCCGTCGGCCATGCGCAGGGCGGCGAGGTCCTTGAAGACCTGCGTCTGCGGGTACAGGTACACCGAGCGGCCCACGAGCGCCGGGAAGTCGATGCGGTGCATCTGTCCCTCGAAGCGCAGGTCGATGCCGTCGTGGCGGTCGCCGTGGCTGAGCGCGCCGTCCACTCCCGCCTCCACGAGCGCGTCGACGGCGCCGGCCTCGAGGATGCCGGCGCGGTGCGTCGTCGCGATCTCGTCGTAGCTGCGCGATTCGAGGTTGATGTGGTCCACGCCGTCCAGGTGCAGCAGGCGGGACAGGAGCAGTCCCGCGGGTCCGGCGCCGACGATGAGGATGCGGGTGGTCTCGACCGTCACGACTGCACCTCCCGAGTCGCATCGATGAGGGTCAGGCCGAGCCGGTCCTGCAGCTCGGCCACGGAGACGCCGAAGGTCTCCAGCACGCGCGGGGTGATGGGCTCGCCGCTGTCGTCGCGGCCCACGTCGATGACGGCGAGCTCGCTGTACACGCGCGACACGCATCCCACGCCGGTGAGGGGGAGCGTGCACTCGCGGACGAGCTTGGGCGATCCGTCCTTGGTGAAGAGGTTCATCATCACCCACGAGGCCTTGGCCCCCACGGCCAGGTCCATCGCGCCGCCCACGGCCGGGATGGCATCGGGCGCGCCGGTGGACCAGTTGGCGAGGTCGCCGCCGACGGACACCTCAAAGGCGCCCAGGACGCACACGTCGATGTGGCCGCCGCGCATCATCGCGAAGGAGTCGGCCTGGCTGAAGTAGCTCGCGCCCGGCAGCTCGGTCACGGCGATCTTGCCCGCGTTCACGAGGTCCGTGTCGATCTGGTCGCCCACCGCCGCAGGGCCCATGCCGAGCATGCCGTTCTCCGTGTGGAGCGTCACGCCTGAGCCTTCGGGCAGGTGGTCGGACACGAGCGTCGGCAGGCCGATGCCGAGGTTGACGTAGGAGCCGTGCGGGATGTCGCGCGCGACGCGCGCGGCGAGCTCGTCCTTGCTCAGCGGGGCGTCAGCCATCACAGCCTCCCCTCGTAGTACGACGGATCGACCTGGACCACGGTGTCGACGTAGATGCCGGGGGTGACCACGGCCTCGGGGTCGATCGCTCCCGTGGGCACGATCTCCGCGACCTCGACGATCGTGTGCCTGGCGGCCGCGGCCATCATGGGGCCGAAGTTGCGGGCGGTCTTGCGGTAGACGAGGTTGCCCACGCCGTCGGCCTTGTGCGCCTTGACGAGCGCGACGTCGGCGTGGATGGGGTACTCGAGCACGTAGTCGCGCCCGTCGATGCGGCGCGTCTCCTTGCCTGCCGCGAGCGGAGTGCCGTAGCCCGTGGGGGTGTAGAAGGCGCCGATGCCCGCGCCGGCCGCGCGGATGCGCTCGGCGAGGTTGCCCTGGGGCACGAGCTCGAGCTCGATCTGGCCCGCGCGGTAGGCGGCGTCGAAGTGCCACGAGTCGCTCTGGCGAGGGAAGGAGCACAGGATCTTGCGCACCCGGCCCAGCTGGATCAGGCGCGCGAGGCCCTCGTCGCCATTGCCGGCATTGTTGTTGACGATCGTCAGGTCCGTCGCCCCGTGGTCGATGAGCGCGTCGATGAGCGCGATGGGCTGGCCGGCGGTGCCGAAGCCGGAGATCATCACCGTCGCGCCGTCCGTGATGGGGGCGACGGCCTCGCGGGTGGTCTCGACAAAGCGGGTGAGAGTCATCAGGCACGCTCCAAGACGACGGCGAGGCCCTGGCCCACGCCGATGCAGATGGCGGCGACGCCCCAGCGCGCGTCCTCGGCCTCCATGCGCCGGGCGAGCGTGCCCAGGATGCGGCCGCCGGACGCGCCGAGCGGGTGGCCGATGGCGATGGCCCCGCCCCACCCGTTGACGATCTGGGGGTCGACGTCCCATGCGTCGATGCATGCGAGGGCCTGGGCCGCGAAGGCCTCGTTGAGCTCGACGGCGCCCACGTCCTTCCAGCCGATGCCCGCCGCGGCGAGCGCGCGGTTCGCGGCCTCGACCGGGGCGTAGCCGAAGAACTGGGGCTCGTCGGCCACGGCCGCGCGCCCGGCGATGCGGGCCAGGGGAGCCAGGCCGATGACGTCGGAGGCCTCCTCGCTGCCCAGCAGGAGCGCGCTCGCGCCGTCGTTGAGCGGGGAGGCGTTGCCGGCCGTGACCGTGCCGTCGGGGCGGAACACGGGCTTGAGGCTCGCGAGCTTGTCGAGGCTCGAGTCGGCGCGGATGCCCTCGTCGCGGTCGAGGTCGACGCCGGGGTAGGGCGCGACCAAGGAGGCATAGCGGCCCTCCCGCCACGCGGCATCGGCCTTGGCGTGGCTCGCCAGGGCGAACTCGTCCTGGCGTTCGCGGTCCACCTGGTAGCGCTCCGCGAGGCGCTCTGTCGCCTCGCCCAGGCTCACGGTCCATTCGGGCTGCATGCGCGGGTTGACCAGGCGCCACCCGAGCGTGGTGGACACGAGCGCGGCGTCACCGGTGGGGAAGGGCTTGTCCGGCTTGAGCATGACCCAGGGCGCGCGTGACATGGACTCGACGCCGCCCGCGATGACCACGGACGCGTCGCCGGTCTCGATCGCACGCGCAGCCTGGATGGCGGCCTCGAGGCTCGAGCCGCACAGGCGGTTGACGGTCACGCCCGGGACGGACAGGGGCAGACCCGCGAGGAGCACCGCCATCCGCGCCACGTCGCGGTTGTCCTCGCCGGCGCCGTTCGCGTTGCCCAGGATGACGTCGTCGATGCGCTCCGGGTCGAGGGCCGGGGCCCGGTGGACCTGGGCGCCGACGACGAAGGCCGCGAGGTCATCGGGGCGGGTGCCGGAGAGCGCGCCGCCATAGCGACCGAACGGCGTCCTGACCGCGTCGTACAGGAAGGCCCGCGCCATCGTCTTCGTCTGCCTCCGTGAAGAATGTTCGCAAAGCGCACACTGGTTCATAGTGCGTACGGCCACGCTAGCACGCCGGAAGGGCGGTGAACACCGCCTGGTCCCAGGTGAGACGGGTGCGTGTCAGCGAGACTCGGTCTCGACGTGACGCATGTCCTCCTCGATCGCCTTGGCGGCGGCGAGCACGGGCGGCAGGAGCTCGCGGACGATGTCCTCGAGCTTGCCGCGGCGCACGGGAGCGGAGATGTTGACGGCCGCGACGACCTCGCCGCGCGCGTTGCGCACGGGCGCCGCAAGGGAGCGCAGGCCCTCCTCGAGCTCCTGGTCCACGAGCGCCCAGCCCTGGGAGC
>QGUM02000019.1:0-20899 GCA_003242455.2 Actinomycetes bacterium | reverse complement strand
CCCACGAACAGGAAGAAAAAGACGCGCTCCGCAAGCAGCTCGCCAAGCTTGAAGCGCAGGAGGATCGGCTGATCGATCTCGCCGCCGATGGCAAGCTCCCCAGCAGCAAGCTCCGGGAACGGCTCGAAGCCGTAACTATGCAGAAGGGTGCCGTGGCCGAGAAGCTCGCCCGCACCGGCGCCCGCATCCAGCGCGGCGTCGACCGCGTCTACGCCTCCGTCGACCTGCTCGAGAAGCCCCGCGAGCTGTACGAGGGCCTGCCCGACAGCGCCCGACGCAGCCTCCTCGGCGCGTTCTTCAAACGCCTCAACGTCCTCGTCACCGAGGACGGCCTCCATCTCACCAGCGAGCGCACGGAGATCAACAAAGCGTTCCACGAGTGGCAGACGCACCACCGTCTCGCCAGCGCCAGCCACGTCCCAACAAAGCAAGCAGCCCCCCGCGGTATTGCGGGGAGCTGCTCTGACTCCCAAGATCGTCCTACTCAGTCCAAAGGTTTGAATAAGACGGTATTGGTCGGGCTGACAGGATTTGAACCTGCGACCCCTTGACCCCCAGTCAAGTGCGCTACCAAACTGCGCCACAGCCCGTGACAGCCAGACAATGCTACCCGACCGTGAGGGGCGTTCCGCACGCATCGGGCAGGCGTTTCGCACCGATTCCGCCCGTGTGGGCCCCTCTCAGCGAGCGCCCGCGCCCTCGTCGTACACGACGATGCGGTTGCGGCCGGAGTTCTTGGCTCGGTAGAGCGCGTCGTCGGCACAGGCGACGAGCTCCTCGAAGGTGTCAGCATGCTTGGCCTCGACGAGCCCGTAGCTGAGGCTCAGGGGCCGCTCCCCCTTGCGGCTCACTCCTGCGACGGCCGCGGACAGCAGCCCGGTCACCTCGTGTGCGCGCTCCAGACCGCCCGCGCTGACGAGGATCACGAACTCCTCGCCGCCCCACCTGGCGGCCGCCTCGCCCGGGGTCAAGTGGTCCCTGCACGCCTCGCCGAAGGCGCGCAGCGCGCGATCCCCCATCGCGTGGCCGTACTGGTCGTTGATCTCCTTGAAGTGGTCGAAGTCGGCGAGGATGAGCGCCGAGCCCTCTCCCTGGGTGCGGTTGAGCTCCTTGAGCGCCCACTCGCGGAAGGCGTCGCGCGTGAGCAGGCCCGTGAGGTCGTCGCGGATCGCGCGCAGCTTCCAGCGGTCGGTCAGCTCGTAGCGGCTCAGATGGGCCACGGCATACGTGATGACGACCACCGACGCGCTCGCGCCCAGGGTCGTCGACATCGGGCCGACGAGCGTCTCGTAGAACGACGACTCGGAGCCCGCCGTGAAGAACGTGACAGCTCGCGCGACGAAGAAGGTGGCGACGAGGCTGAGCGCGATGCCCAGGGCGATCACGGCCGTGGTCGCCTCAGAGCCGAAGCCCGGCTGCTCCTGCCTTGCACGCACGCGACCGTCGTGCGCGATCCGCCAGTACAGGATCGCCGCGTAGCCCATCAGGATCGCCAGGAGGATCGGCATCGCCCCGCCCGAGGGCCAGTCAGCGCCCTGCGGGTCCTCGACGACGGTGGCGAGCGCGCCCACCGCACCGGCTGTGAGCACGGCCCACCAGCGCGACCTCTCGCCGCGCAGGGACCGCGCGCCGCCGATGATGCACGCCGCGCTCATGAGTCCCAAGGCGTTGCCCAAAGGCGCGGCGATCCCATCGAGACGGGTGTGCGCGAGCAGGTAGGCGAACGAGCCCAGCCCGGTCGCCACCACCACGAAGGCCCACCACAGCGGATACGGCGCGCGGGTGGCACGGTACGAGCCGAACATGATGAGCAGGAACGCAGTGCCGGCGACGACGGCCTGAGCCACCCTCAGCGTGTCGACGTCCAGCATGGTTCGAGCGTAGTTGGGCCGACGCGCCGGGGCGGCACGCGCGTGACGCGCGTCACTCGCGCGCGTCGCCGGGGCGTTCCCTCTGGGCTGAAGCCCCAGGCAGGTCCACGTCCTGTACGGGGCGCCGCCGCCGCTTCCCCCAGCGGGATCCGATGACCTGTGCTTACGGTGACGGGGTGTGCCCAACCGGGTGCCGGAAAGGAGCACGACATGTCGACAGCAACCGACACGATCACCGTTGACGTCCCGCTCAGCACGGCCTACAACCAATGGACTCAGATGGAGTCCTATCCCAAGTTCATGGCGGGGGTGCAGTCTGTCGAGCAGCTCGACGACACGCACCTGCGCTGGCACATGAACGTCGCCGGAGTCGAGCGGGACTTCGACGTGGAGATCACCGACCAGGTCCCCGACCGCACGATCGCGTGGGCCAGCCACGGCGAGCTCGAGCAGCGCGGCCGCGTGGACTTCATACCCAAGGGCCCCGACGCCACCGAGGTGACGCTGTCGCTCGACTGGGAGCCCACCGGCGCCGTCGAGAAGCTCGGCAGCGCGTTCATGGTGGACGACGCCCTCGTCTCCCGGAACCTCAGCATGTTCAAGGAGTTCATGGAGAGCCGCGGCTTCGAGGAGGGCGCATGGCGCGGCGAAGTGGTCGACGGCGAGCCGCAGCAGCCGGACATGACCCAGATGCCCCCGACGTCGCGTGACGGCGCCATCCTGCCGGGCGAGGGCTTTCTGCCCGGCTCGCGCACCCGCAACAACCCCGCCTGAGCGCTCGATGCGCATCGGCGACGCGAGGCGCTCGGATCCGTGGGGGATCCGGGCGCCTCGTGCTGTCTCGCCTCCACGTGCTGTCTCGCTTCCGCGTCACGTCCGGCCTCGGCGCGCCGTGGCGACGTCGCGCTCTCGCTCGCGTCCGGGCCCGACTCGTCGCGGCTAGCGCCTGCGCCTGTCGCCGCGCTTCTCCCGCACGCGCACGGAGATCTGGATGGGCGTCCCCTCGAAGCCGAAGGCCTCCCGCAGGCGACGCTCGATGAAGCGCCGGTACTGGGGGTCCAGGAAGCCCGAGGTGAAGATCACGAAGCGCGGCGGTCGCGTGGCCGCCTGAGTGGCGAAGAGGATCTTGGGCTGGCGCCCGCCGCGCACGGGGTGCGGATGTTCGGCGACGAGCTCGCCCAGGAAGGTGTTGAGCCGACCGGTGGAGATGCGCTGGTCCCAGCTGGACAGCGCGAGCTCCATCGCCGACAGCAGGCGGTTGGTGTGCCAGCCCGTCTTCGCGGACAGGTTCACGCGCGGGGCCCACGTCAGCTGGACCAGGTCCTGCTCGATCGAGCGCTCCAGCAGGCGACGCTCGTCCTCGCCCACGAGGTCCCACTTGTTGAACACGAGCACGAGCGCGCGACCGGCGTCGATGACCTGCGAGATGACGCGCGTGTCCTGCTCGCTCAGCGGAACGGAGGCGTCCAGGAGCACCAGGGCGAGCTCAGCGCGCTCGATCGCGGCCTGCGTGCGCAGCGAGGCGTAGAAGTCCGCCCCCTTTGTCTGGTGCACGCGACGGCGGATGCCGGCCGTGTCGACGAGCGTCCACGGCTTGCCGCCGATCTCGACGAGCTCGTCCACCGGGTCGCGCGTGGTCCCCGCCGTGTCGTCCACGACGACGCGCTGCGTGCCCGCGAGACGGTTCAGGAGCGAGGACTTGCCCACGTTGGGCCGGCCCACCAGCGCGACGCGACGCGGCTGCCCCTCAGGGGCCTCGACCATCGGCATCTCGTCGGGAAGCGCCGCCACGGCGGCGTCGAGCAGCTCTCCCATGCCGCGTCCGTGCAGCGCGGAGACGGGATGCGGCTCGCCCAGGCCGAGACTCCACAGCGCGGCAGCCTCGAGCTCGCCCTGCGGACCGTCGACCTTGTTCGCGGCGAGGATGACCGGCTTCTTCGCAGCGCGCAGCAGGCGGACGACGTGCTCGTCGGTGGCCGTGGCGCCCACGGTGGCGTCGACGACGAAGATGATCGCGTCGGCGAGCTCGAGCGCGGCCTCGGCGGCCTGGGCGACGGACAGGTCGATGCCGGTGACGTTCTTCTCCCAGCCGCCCGTGTCCATGAGCCAGAAGTCGACGCCGGACCATTCGGCGCGATAGGTCACGCGGTCGCGCGTGACGCCCGGGGTGTCCTCCACCACGGCCAGGCGCTTGCCGAGGATGCGGTTCACGAGCGTGGACTTGCCCACGTTGGGGCGGCCGACGACCGCGATCGTGGGCAGCAGCTCCTGCTGCTCGACCTCGCGCCCCTCGAGGTCGGCGAAGTCCTCGTCCGTGAGGTCGTAGTCCTCGAGCCCGGCACGCAGCGCGGCCTCGCGCTTGTCCTCGATCGACTCTTCGGGGTCCGACGGGCGCGGCGCCGGGATCTCGCTCTCGGTCATGGCTCGCTCCGTGCCGCGGCGGCGAGGTCGAGGACCGCCTGCACCGCCTCGTCGATCGTCAGGTGTGTCGTGTCGAGCGTCACCACGCCGTCGGCGGCCGTGGTGAAGTTCACCACGGTCGAGTCCTTGGCATCGCGGCCCAGGACGGCCTGACGCACCAGTCCGACATCGGCGCCCTCCCCCGCCCTGCGGGCCACGCGCGTCTCCTCGTCAGCGGTCATGAGGATGCGCACGTCGGCATCGGGGGCGATGACCGTCGTCACGTCGCGGCCCTCCAGCACGATGCCGCGGCCGGCGCTGAAGCCGCCCTCGCGCTCGGCGGCGACGATCTCCTTCTGCCATGCGCCCAGCACGGCGCGGGCCTCGAGGTTGGTCGCGACGTGCGACACCATGAGGGCGACGGTGTCCGTGCGGATGAGCGAGGACACATCCTCGCCGTCCAGCAGCACGCGCGGCGCGTCGGGGTCGAGCCGCAGCTCGGCGTTCATGGTCGCGACCATCGACGCCACATCCGACTGGTCCTCCAGGCTCACCCCCTCGCGCAGACACGCCAAGGTGCCCACGCGGTAGGTGGCGCCCGTGTCGAGGTAGGCGAGCCGGAGGCGGCGCGCCACCTCGCGCGAGACGGTCGACTTGCCGGTGCCCGCGGGCCCGTCCACGGCGATGACGATTCCGGTCATGGTGCAGCCACCTGCCATCCGTTGGCCTCGAGCGCCTCCTGCAGTGCCTCGGCGCTTCCCGGGAGCACCCACAGGGTCGTGAGGCCCACGGGCTGGCGCGGCGAGTGCTCGATCGTGAGGTCTTCGATGTTGACGTCGTGCGCGGCCACGTCCGTGAGGAGCGCGAGCAGCCTGCCGGGCTCGTCGGGGACGATCACCGTCACGGGGGTCCACTCCCGCTTGACGCCGCCGTGCTTGCCGGGGATGCGCGCGACCTCCATGCGGCCGCGCTCGATGAGGTCTGTGACGGCAGCGCCGATGTCATCCGCCTCCCGCACGTCCTCGAGGTCGGCGATGATGTGGTCGAGCGTCTCGACGAGCGCCTGGCGGTTGAGCGTCGCGATCTCGGCCCACATCCCCGGCTGGGACGCGGCGATGCGCGTGACGTCGCGCAGGCCCTGCCCCGCGAGCGCCACATCCTCGGCGGTGAGCGTGCCCAGCGCCGCCGCGACGGCCGATGCCGCGAGCTGCGGCGCGTGGGAGACGCGGGCCACAGCGGCATCGTGCGCCTGAGCGTCCATCTCGACGACGTCTCCCTGGAGCGCCTCGGCCACGCTGCGCACGGCCGCGACAGCGCTCTCGGGAGCCTCGCCGGCGCAGATGACCCACGGGCGGGCGCGGAACAGGTCGCCCTGGGCGGCGAGCGATCCGGAGACCTCGCGACCGGCCATCGGGTGCGAGCCGACATAGCGCGCGCCGTGGCCCGACGCCTGCGCGGCGCGTGCGACAGGCCCCTTGACCGAGGCGACGTCGGTGACGATCGCGCTCGGCCACTGCTCCAGCGCCGCGACGACGACGTCGGCGGCGGCGGCGGGAGGCGCGGCCACGATGACGAGCTCAGGCTCGGAGCCGTCCGGGGCGTCGCCCGCGCCGATCGAGCGCGCGAGGCCCTCGGCCTTGGGGTCGACGTCGGAGATCGTCACGCTCCAGCCGGCGGCGCGCAGGCCCAGGCCGATGCTCGCGCCGATCAGCCCGGCGCCCATGATGCGGGTCCGCAGGCCCGCGACGGCAGACTGCGGGGCGGCGGCGGCGTTCACTGCGCCAGATCCCGCCGCAGGGAGACCGCCTCGTGGAGGTACACGTGGACCACGTTCTCGCGAGGCACGTCCATGTGGGCGTGGGCCATGACGCGCACGACCTTGGCGAGCGCGCCAGGGACAGCCATCTCCTGCGCGCACATGAGCGGGACGGCGCCCAGGCCCAGCTCGCGGGCCGCGGCCGCCGGGAAGTCGCTCACGATGTCCGGCGTGCACGTGAAGAACACGGAGATGAGGTCGTCGATCTCGAGGGAGTTCTCGCGGAGCATCGCCTGGACGAGCTCCTGCGTGCGCTCGTAGAGGTGCCGTTTGTCGTCGTGATCGAGCGTCGTCGCGCCTCGAATCGCCCGTACCATCACGGGCCCCATCGTATCTGCTGGGTGCGTCGCGGCGGCGCGCGCGGCCCTACAGGCCCGCCGCCGCCATGAGAGCGCCGACGTCGGCCTTGCCGAGCTCCCGCACCTCGCCCGGGCGGAGCGTGCCCAGGCGCACGGGCCCGAACTGGGTGCGCACGAGCTCCTCGACCGGGTGGCCCACGGCGTCGAACATGCGGCGCACGATGCGGTTGCGGCCCTCGTGGAGCTCCACCTGGACGAGCGAGTGGCGCTCGTTCGAGTCGAGGATCTGGCAGTCGGTCGCGCGCACGGGACCGTCGTCGAGCTCGATGCCGGCGCGCAGCGTCGTGCACAGCGATCTGGCCACCTTGCCGCGCACCTTCGCGACATAGATCTTCTCCACGCCGTGACGCGGGTGCGCGAGGCGGTTGGCGAGCTCGCCGTCGTTCGTCAGCAGGAGCACGCCCGTCGTCTCCGCGTCCAGGCGGCCCACGTGGAACAGGCGCTGCGGGTAGTCCTTCACGTAGTGGTCGAGCGCGGGACGGCCCTCCGGGTCGCTCATCGTGCTCACCACGCCCTTGGGCTTGTTGAGCACGACGGTGATGATGCGGTCGTCGACGTTGATGCGCTTGCCGTCGACCTCCACGGCTGCGGTCGCGGGGTCGATGCGCACGCCGAGCTGGTCGACGATCTTGCCGTCCACGGCCACGCGACCGGCCTCGATGAGCTCCTCGCAGTGCCTGCGCGAGCCCAGGCCGGCCTGCGCGAGCACCTTCTGCAGGCGGATGCCCTCGGGGCGGTGGATCTCGAGCTCCGCCATCAGCGCACGGCCTCCGTGTCCACCTCGGAGAGCTCGGGCAGGTATGGCGCGAGAGGCGGCAGCTCGTCGAGCGAGGACATGCCCATGCGCTCGAGGAACTCGGTCGTCGTGCCGTAGAGCACCGCTCCCCCGGCCTCCCCCACCTCGGTGACGAGTCCGCGCGCGCTGAGGGTCTTCATGACGGAGTCCACGTTGACGCCGCGGATCTGGGACACCTGACCGCGGGAGATCGGCTGGCGATAGGCGACCACGGCGAGCGTCTCGAGGGCCGCCTGGGACAGCCGCGCGGACTGTCCCTCCACGAGGAAGCGCCCCACGACGTCGGCGTACAGCCGCGACGAGTAGAACCGCCACCGGCCGTCCACCTCGCGCACCTCGAAGCCGCGCGGCCTGTCGGGGTCGGCGAACTCGTCGCGCAGCTCGTGCAGCGCGGCCAGCACCTCCTGCTCGGGGACCTCGAGCGCCGCGGCCAGGTCGGCCGGCGCGACGGGCTCGTCGACCACCATGAGGATCGCCTCGATGCCTGCCTTGACGCTCATGCGCCGTCCTCCTGCGTCATGGCCTCAGGATGCGTCGGCTCCTGAGGAGAGTCCAAATCGGCCCGCTCGGCGACGCCCGGCTGCGCCCGGTCGCCCTCCGCGCCCTGCTCGTCGGCGACGCCCTCGAACTCGTCGATGCTCGCGCCGATGTCCACCGGGTCGTCCGGACCCGTCCAGCGCACCGTGAGCTCGCCGAGCGAGCGCATCTGATCGAAGGCGACGAGCGACTCGCGATACAGCTCCAGGAGCGCGAGGAAGCGCGCGACGACGACGTTGAGCGCCCCGGCATCGGCCACGAGGGCGCGGAACGTCGCCGCGCCCGCCCGCTGCAGGCGCGACGAGATGATCGCGGCCTGCTCGCGCACGCTCACCACGGGGTTGTGCAGGTGGCTGAGGGACACGCCCGTCTCGGCGGGCTTGGGCTGGAGCGCGTGGGCCGCCAGGCGGGCGAGCTGCTCCGGCGTGGCCGTCCACACGAGCTCGGGCAGGAGCATCGCGAAATGCGGCTCAAGCGTCACGTCGCGCGGGATGGCCTGCGGGCCGTCCAGGCGCTCGGCGAGCGTGGCGGCGACCTCCTTGAACGCGCGGTACTGCAGCAGGCGGGCGAAGAGCAGGTCGCGGGCCTCGAGCAGCTCCAGGTCCTCGATGTCCTCCACCTCGCCCTGCGGCAGCAGCCGGGCGGCCTTGAGGTCCAGCAGCGTCGCGGCGACGACGAGGAACTCGGATGCCTGGGACAGGTCCCACTCCTCCCGCTCGCGCACGATGGCGAGGAACTCGTCGGTGACCTTGGCGAGCGCGACCTCGGTGATCTCCAGCTCGTGCTTGGAGATGAGCGACAGGAGAAGGTCGAAGGGGCCCTCGAAGTTGTCGAGGTGAACCTCGAAGCCGCTGCGCGCTCCCGGCTGCGCGTCCGCCTCGACGCTCATGTCAGGCGGCGACGGAGCGGGCGATGAGCTCGCGGGCGAGCTGACGGTAGGCCAGCGAGCCCGCGTGCTGCGGCGCGTGGGTGAGGATCGGCTCGGCGGCGACGGTGGCGTCGGGGAACTTCACGGTGCGCCCGATCATCGTCTCCGTGACGCGGTCTCCGAAGGCCTCGCGCACGCGGTCCACCACCTCTTGGGAGTGCAGGGTCCGCGCGTCGTACATCGTGGGCACGATCGCGTCCATCGTGAGCTTGGGGTTGAGGCGGTCCTGCACCTTGGCGATCGTGTCGACGAGGAGGGCCACGCCGCGCATCGCGAAGTACTCGCATGCGAGCGGGATGATCACGCCGTGCGCCGCGACGAGCGCGTTGACGGTGAGCAGGCCCAGGCTCGGCTGACAGTCGATGAGGATGACGTCGTAGTCGTCTGCCACGTCGCGCAGCGCCCGGGCGAGCACGCTCTCGCGCGCCACCTCGTTGACGAGCTGGACCTCGGCCGCGCTGAGGTCGATGTTGGCGGGCAGGAGGTCGAGATCGGCGATCGAGGTCGACAGGATCGCGTCGCGCGCCTTCACCGCGTTCATGAGCACGTTGTAGACCGTGGTGTCGAGCTCCTCGGAGTGGATGCCGAGGCTCGCGGAGGCCGCCCCCTGCGGGTCGAAGTCGACGACGAGCACCCGACGGCCGTACTCGGCCAGCGCGGCGGCGAGGTTCACGGTGGTGGTGGTCTTGCCGACCCCGCCCTTCTGGTTGCACAAGGCAATGACGCGGGCCGGGCCGTGTCCCGTGAGGGGCTTGGGCTCGGGGAAGTCCGTCACGATGCCAACCCTACCCCGCCGTCGGCTCGTCCGAGCGTGCGCGCGGGTGGAATGTCAGGTACACCTCGCGCAGGGCGTCCGGCGTGACGCGCGTGTACACCTGCGTCGTCGTGACCGAGGCGTGGCCGAGCAGCTCCTGCACCACGCGCACGTCCGCGCCGCCGGCGAGCAGATGCGTCGCGAAGGAGTGGCGCAGCGTGTGCGGCGACACGTGCCCCACGCCCGCTCGCTCGGCGGCCTGCTGAAGCGCCGCCCAGGCGCTCTGGCGCGTCAGCGGCGCGCCTCGCGTGTTGAGGAACACCCGCGCGGTGCCCCGGCCCTTGGACGCCAGCGCCGGGCGCGCGCGCACGAGGTACGCGTCGAGAGCCGCGGCGGCGATGGAGCCCACGGGCACGATGCGCTCCTTGGATCCCTTGCCGCGCAGCCTGATGGCGCCGATCCGGCCGTCGTCGTCGCGCAGCAGGTCGTCGACGTCGCAGCCCACGGCCTCGGACACGCGCGCTCCCGTGGCGTAGAGCAGCTCGAGGAGCGCCCGGTCGCGCACGGCGACGACCTCGCCCGCATCGGTCCCGTCGCTCGCCGACGCGGCCTCGAGGATCGCCTCGACCTCATGGATCGGGATGGCTTTGGGCAGGCGCTGGGGCGTGGCGCGCGGCTTCACGCGGGCAGCGGGGTCGTCCGCGGTCCAGCCCTCGGCGAGGGCGAAGCGGTGCCAGCCGCGCACCGCGACCACGACGCGCGCCGCCGATGCCGGGGCGAGCGCCCTGCCGCCGTCCGCCCCGGTGCCCACGCCCTCGGAGAAGGCCGCGACATCGGCCGGGGTGACATCGGCGAGGCTGGAGAGGCCGCGCGCGGACAGGAAGGCGCTGTAGCGCTCCAGGTCCCGCCGGTAGGCGGCGAGGGTGTTCTCGCTGAGTCCCCTCTCCACCCTCAGGTGGGAGAGGTAGGCGCCGCGCTGCCGCGACAGCACTGCGGTCACCAGACCGTCAGCGCATCGGGCCAGAACGGGTCGGCGAGGACGGCGGCGAACACGACCGTCAGGTAGAGGATCGAGTCGCGGAACAGACGCATCTCGCCGAGCTTGGTGCGGCCCTCGGTGACACGGCGCAGGAGCGCGACGCAGCCGCCGACGAACCACACGCCGCCGCCGAGCGCGAGGCCCGCGTAGATCCACGTCATGTGCGCGACGGGCACGAGCGCGAGCGACACGACGACCATGGCGACCGCGTGGAAGACCATCTCGACCGCGACCCGACGCCGCGTGGCCACCACGGGGAGCATCGGCACCTGGGCGTTGGCGTAGTCGCCGCGGAACTTCATCGACAGCGGCCAGTAGTGCGGCGGCGTCCAGAAGAACACGATGAGGAACAGCAGCACGGGCGCCCACGACAGGCTCTCGGTCACCGCCGCCCAGCCGATGAGCACGGGCATGCAACCCGCGGCCCCTCCCCAGACGATGTTCTGCGGCGTGCGGCGCTTGAGGATCATCGTGTAGCCCACGACGTAGGCGAGGATCGCGAGCACCGACAGGAGCGTCGCGAGCGGCGATCCCACGACCCAGTAGAACCACGCGGTCGAGGCCACGGCGAGGGCCCACGCGAAGACGAGCGCGGCACGCGGCGACACGGCTCCCGTCACGATGGGCCGGTTCTGCGTGCGCTTCATGACCGCGTCGATGTCACGGTCCCAGTACATGTTGAACGCGTTGGCGGAGCCGGACGACAGGGTGCCGCCGATGAGCGTCGCCACCATGAGCCACGGGCTGGGCCAGCCATCGGCGGCCAGGACCATCGTGGGCAGCGTCGTGATGAGCAGGAGCTCGATGATGCGCGGCTTGGTCAGCGCGACGTACGCCTTGAGGGTCCGCGTCGCGGCGATGACGCGAGGCACAGAGGGCGTGGCGACATCGGCCGGGGCCGCGGGGGTGGGCATGAACCCATCCTAAGCGCGCCGGCGCACGCCCGTGACTGTCGACCCGGTTCACAGCCGGGACCTGTGGGAGGCCTCACACACCCTCGCGCGCCGCTAGGCTAGGCGCGTAAATCCGCACATTCCCTTGGGAGACCCCTGTGACCGTTTCATGGAACGACACTGACCGCCGCGCGGTCGACACCCTGCGCGTGCTCGCCGCCGATGCCGTGGAGAAGGTGGGCAACGGCCACCCTGGCACCGCGATCTCGCTCGCGCCCGCCGCGTACCTGCTGTTCCAGAACGTCATGCGTCACGACCCGTCGGACCCGCAGTGGGTCGGCCGTGACCGCTTCGTCCTGTCGGCCGGTCACTCCTCCCTCACGCTCTACCTGCAGCTGTTCGCCTCCGGGTACCCGCTGAGCCTCGACGACCTCAAGGCGCTGCGCACCGAGGGCTCGCAGACCCCCGGCCACCCCGAGTACGGCCACACGCCCGGCGTGGAGATCACGACCGGCCCGCTCGGCTCCGGCATCGCGTCCTCCGTGGGCATGGCGATGGCGGCGCGCCGTGAGCGCGGCCTCCTGGACCCCGACGCCCCGGCCGGCGAGTCGCCCTTCGATCACTTCATCTACGTCATCGCCTCCGACGGCGACCTGCAGGAGGGCGTCTCCGCCGAGGCCTCGTCGCTCGCAGGCACGCAGGAGCTCGGCAACCTCATCGTCATCTGGGACGACAACGAGATCTCCATCGAGCATGAGACGGACATCGCGTTCACCGAGGACGTGCTCAAGCGCTACGAGGCCTACGGCTGGCACACCCAGCACGTGAGCTGGCGCAAGGACGGCGGCTACGTCGAGGACGTCGACGCGCTGCACGACGCCATCCTCGCCGCCAAGGCCGAGACCGGCCGCCCGTCGATCATCCGCCTCACCACGATCATCGGCTGGCCCTCGCCGACCAAGCAGAACACGGGCGGCGTGCACGGATCGGCGCTCGGCGCCGCCGAGGTCGCGGCTCTCAAGGAGGCCCTCGGCTTCGACCCCGAGCAGTCCTTCCAGGTCGAGGACGAGGTGCTCGCGCACGCACGCAAGGTGAAGGAGCGCGGCGCCGCCGCGCGCGCCGAGTGGCAGCAGGCCTTCGACGCCTGGGCCGCGGCCAACCCGGAGCGCGCCCAGCTCCTCGAGCGCCTGCGCAAGCGCGAGCTGCCCGCCGGGTGGGAGTCGGCCCTGCCGACGTTCGAGACTGGCACCTCGGTCGCCACGCGCGCGGCGTCCGGCAAGGTGCTCACCGCCCTCGCCCCCGTGCTGCCCGAGCTGTGGGGCGGCTCCGCCGACCTCGCCGGCTCCAACAACACGACCATGGACGGCGAGCCCTCGTTCCTCCCGCCGCACCGCTCCACCAAGTCGTGGACCGGCACGTGGTACGGCCGCACGCTGCACTTCGGCATCCGTGAGCACGGCATGGGAGCGATCCTCAACGGCATCGCCCTCCACGGCCTCACGCGCCCCTACGGCGGCACGTTCCTCGTGTTCTCCGACTACATGCGCCCGTCCGTCCGCCTCGCGGCGCTCATGGGCATCCCCGTGACGTTCGTGTGGTCGCACGACTCGGTCGGCCTGGGCGAGGACGGCCCGACGCACCAGCCGATCGAGCACATCGCCTCGCTGCGCGCGATCCCGAACCTTGACGTCATCCGCCCGGCGGACGCCAACGAGACGGCCGCCGCGTGGAAGGCCATCCTCGAGACGACGGACCGCCCCTCGGCGCTCATCCTGTCGCGTCAGAACCTCCCCGTGCTCGAGGGGACCTCGGCCGAGGGCGTCGCCCGCGGCGCCTACGTCATCGCGGACGCCGACGGCACGCCGGACGTGATCATCATCGCCACGGGCTCGGAGGTCGCCGTCGCGCTCGGCGCTCGCGCCCTGCTCGCCGCCGAGGGCATCAAGGCGCGTGTCGTGTCGATGCCGTCGCGCGAGCGCTTCGACCGCCAGGACGAGGCCTACCGCGAGTCGGTGCTGCCCTCGTCGGTCAAGGCCCGCGTCTCCGTCGAGGCCGGCTCGCGCCTGGGATGGCTCGAGCTCGTCGGCCCCACGGGACGCATCGTCTCCGTCGACCACTTCGGCGAGAGCGCGGACGGCGCCCTGCTTCTCAAGAAGTACGGCTTCACCCCGGAGAACGTGGCCGCCAAGGCCCGTGAGAGCGTCGAGGCCTCGAAGTGAGCCGCTTCCTCTCCACCTGGGTGGGAGTCGAGGACGAGGCCCATCTCGCGGTGACCGTCGCGGGCGACCCGGCCGAGGCCGTGGCCGCCCAGACGGACGCCCTCGTGGCCGACTCCGTCGCCTCGCGCATCGCCGCAGGAGACGCGACGCTCTGGGGTCCTGACGCGGAGCCCGAGGCCTCGATCCGCCTGGGCTGGGTGAACCTCCACGAGAGCTCCCGCGCGCTCCTGGACGAGCTCCAGGCCGCCGTGGAGGCCGCCCGCGCCGAGGGCCTGACGAACGTCGTGCTCGCGGGCATGGGCGGCTCCTCCCTGGGCCCGGAGGTCATCTGCGCGACGTACGGCGTCCCGCTCGTGACCCTCGACTCGACCGACCCGGGCCAGGTGCGCGCCGCTCTCGCGGGCGACCTCGCCTCGACGCTCCTTGTCGTGTCGTCCAAGTCCGGCGGCACGGTGGAGACCGACTCTCAGCGTCGTGCCTTCGAGGCGGCGTTCGAGGCGGCCGGCCTCGACCCGCGCCGCCACATCGTCGTCGTGACCGATCCCGACTCGCCGCTGCACAAGGCCGCGGTCGAGGCTGGCTACCGTCACGTCTTCCTCGCCGACCCCCATGTGGGCGGCCGCTTCTCCGTGCTGTCGGCCTTCGGCCTCGTGCCGTCCGCCTTCGCGGGTGTGCCCGTGGCGGAGCTGCTCGACGAGGCCGCGTCCGTCGCCGACTCGCTGGGCGAGGACCACGCGGCGAACCCCGCGATCGTGCTGGGCATCGCCATGGCGGGCTCCGCACGTCGCACGCTCGTGTTCTCCGACCATGGCTCGGGCCTCGTGGGCTTCGCCGACTGGGTCGAGCAGCTCATCGCCGAGTCGACCGGCAAGGACGGCGTGGGCGTGCTGCCCGTCGTCGCCGAGGCGGGCGCGCCCGATGCCACGGCCCCCGGCTGCATCGACGTGCGCCTCGTGTCGCTCGACGGCGACGCGGAGGCGTCCGGCGACGGCATCACGTCGGGCGGCACGCTCGGCGCGATGTTCCTCCTGTGGGAGTTCGCCACCGCGATCGCCGGCCGCATCCTGGGCATCAACCCGTTCGACCAGCCCAACGTCGAGTCCGCCAAGGTCGCCGCGCGCGCGCTCCTCGACGCGCTGCCCGAGCCGGAGGCCCCGGCCTTCATCGAGGCCGGGATCGAGGTCCGCGCGACCCCCGGCCTGCTCGACGGCGTCGACACCGTGGCCGGCGCGATCGCCGCGCTCGAGTCCCAGGTGGGCGATAACGGCTACGTGGCGATCATGGCCTACCTCGACCGCATCGAGCACGCCTCCCTCGCGTCGGTCCGTCGCGCCGTGGCAGCCCGCACGGGCCGCCCGACGACGTTCGGCTGGGGTCCGCGCTTCCTGCACTCGACGGGCCAGCTTCACAAGGGCGGCGAGCCCGTCGGGGTCTTCCTCCAGATCACCGGCTCCTTCGCCGAGGACCTGGACATCCCGGGACGTCCGTTCACCTTCGGCCAGCTCATCTCTGCGCAGGCCGCCGGTGACGCGAGCGTGCTGGCCGACCATGACCGTCCGGTGCTGCGCCTCAACCTGACCTCCGCGGAGCAGGTGGCGCGCGTCGCCGCACTCCTGGCAGGCTGATCGCGTGCCCAATCCACTGCGCGATCCGCGTGATCGTCGTCTGCCGCTCATCGCCGGCTCCTGCGGCCTGGTGATGTTCGGCGTGACCGGCGACCTCGCGCGCAAGAAGCTCATGCCCGCGGTCTACGACCTTGCCAACCGCGGCCTCCTGCCGCCCGCCTTCGCCCTCACGGGCTTCGCGCGGCGCGAATGGGGCCGGGAGGACTTCACCAAGGTCGTGCACGACTCCGTGCGCCAGTACGCGCGCACGCCGTTCCGCGAGGAGACGTGGGAGCAGCTCGCCGAAGGCATCCGCTTCGTCCAGGGCACCTTCGACGACCCGGCCGCGTTCCAGGAGCTGCGCCGCACGGTCGAGGAGCTCGACGAGCAGCGCGGCACGGGCGGCAACCACGCCTTCTACCTGTCGATCCCGCCGGACGCGTTCCCCCAGGTCATCCGCCAGCTGCGCGACAGCGGGCTGTCGGACCCCAAGGAAGGCACGTGGCGCCGCGTCGTCATCGAGAAGCCCTTCGGCCACGACCTCGAGTCCGCCAACGAGCTCGACGCCGTGGTGAGCGAGGTCTTCCCGCCCGACTCGGTGTTCCGCATCGACCACTACCTTGGCAAGGAGACCGTCCAGAACCTGCTGGCGCTGCGCTTCGCCAACCAGTTCTTCGAGCCCATCTGGAACTCCCAGTACATCGACCACGTTCAGATCACGATGGCCGAGGACATCGGCATCGGCTCGCGCGCCGGGTACTTCGACGGCATCGGCACCGCGCGCGACGTCATCCAGAACCACCTGCTCCAGCTCTTCGCGCTCACCGCGATGGAGGAGCCCGCGAGCTTCGACGCCGCGGACCTGCGCGCCGAGAAGATCAAGGTGCTGCGCGCCGCGCAGCTCCCGGCCGACCTCGCCACCGGCACCGCCCGCGGCCAGTACGCGGCCGGCTGGCGCGGCGGCGAGCGGGTGGGGGGCTTCCTGGACGAGGAGGGCATCTCGCCCGACTCGACCACCGAGACCTACGCCGCGATCCGCCTCGACGTGCCCAACCGCCGCTGGGCGGGCACCCCGTTCTACCTGCGCGCGGGCAAGCGCCTGGGCCGTCGCGTGACCGAGATCGCGCTGGTGTTCAAGAAGGTCCCGATGCCCTACTTCCAGCAGATCGAGGGCTCGGACGTGGGCGCGAACGCCCTGGTCATCCGCGTGCAGCCGGACGAGGGCGTGACGCTCAAGTTCGGCTCCAAGGTGCCCGGCACCGCCATGGAGGTGCGCGACGTCACCATGGACTTCGCGTACGGCAACGCCTTCACCGAGAGCTCGCCGGAGGCCTACGAGCGCCTCATCCTGGACGTGCTCCTGGGCGACCCGCCGCTGTTCCCCACCCACGAGGAGGTCGCCCTCTCGTGGAAGATCCTCGATCCGGTCACCGAGTTCTGGGCCCGCAACGGCAAGCCCGAGCAGTACCGCTCCGGCACCTGGGGCCCGGCGAGCGCGGACGCCATGATGGCCCGCGACGGACGCGCGTGGAGGCGCCCGTGATCATCACGCTCCCCCAGACCACCACGGTCGAGATCAACCGCCAGCTCGTCGAGACGCGCAAGGAGGGCGGCGTCGTCACCCTCGGCCGCGTCATGACGCTCGTCATCGACGCGACGGGCGCCGACGCGGAGCACGCGATCGCGACCGCCAACGTCGCCTCGCGCGAGCACCCGTGCCGCATCATCGTGATTGCTCCGAGCGACGCCGCCGAGGCGCGCCTCGACGCGGAGATCCGTGTGGGCGGCGACGCGGGCGCGTCCGAGGTGATCGTCCTGCGCCCCGCAGGCGAGATGGCCGAGCACCACGACACGCTCGTCACTCCCCTGCTCCTGCCCGACACGCCCATCGTGGCATGGTGGCCGGCCGCGGTGCCCATGGAGCTCGGCGAGAACAGCATCGGCCCCATGGCGCAGCGCCGCATCACCGACACCAAGGGCGAGGCGAACCCGTCCGAGGTGCTCAAGCGCCTCGCGGCGAGCTACCGCCCCGGCGACACGGACCTCGCCTGGACCCGCCTGACCCGCTGGCGCGCGCTTCTCGCCTCCGCGCTGGAGCAGGTCGAGGACAAGACCGTCACGGTGGCTCGCGTCCACGGAGACGTCAACAGCCCGTCGATCCTGCTGTTCGGCGCGTGGCTCAAGCACGCGCTCGGCTGCGAGTTCGAGGCGAGCTACGACGAGAAGGCCAAGGGCCTGCTGCACGTGATCCTCGAGACCCCCAAGGGCGAGATCTCCATCTCCCGTCCCGACGGGCACAACGCGATCATCCGCCAGCCCGGCCAGCCGTCGCACACGATCGCCCTTCCGGCGCGCACCCTCAACGAGTGCCTCGCGGAGGAGCTGCGCCGCATGGACGACGACCCGGTGTACGGCGAGGTCCTCGCGGCCTACGCCGCCCAGGGCTGAGGCGCAGCATGAGCGCCACGCCGCGCGTCCTGGTCTACGCGGACGCCGATGCCGTCGCCGAGACGACGGGCGCCCGCCTGCTGCTCGCTGCCGCCGATGCGGTGGCGCTGCGCGGTCGCGCGGACATCGTCCTGACGGGCGGGACGGTCGGCATCGAGCTGCTGCGCCGCGCCGCGGCCTCGCCGCTGGCCGGAACCGTCGACTGGACGTCCGTGCACGTGTGGTGGGGAGACGAGCGCTTCGCGCCCACAGGGCATGCGGACCGCAATGAGGGCCAGGCGCAGGCCGCGCTGCTGGCGTCCCTGCCGCTTCCGGAGGACAACATCCACCGCATGGGCGCGTCCGACGCGTTCGAGACCGCGGAGCAGGCCGCCGAGGCCTATGCGGCGCTCATCGCCGAGCACGGCATGCCTCACTGGGATGCGGCGCTGTTCGGCATGGGCCCCGACGGACACGTCGCGAGCCTGTTCCCGGGCCACGAGGTCTTCGCGGCCGCGCGCTCCGGCGCGCTCGCAGACGCGGCGGCCGTGCACGACTCCCCCAAGCCGCCGTCCACGCGCGTGACGCTTTCGCTCGACGCGATCAACCGTGCGCGGGAGGTGTGGATCGTCGCCGCGGGGGCCGAGAAGGCGCCCGTGGCCGCCCGTGCCCTTCACGGCGACCAGGAGCTGCCCGCGGCCCACGTGCGCGGCTCTCAGCGCACCCTGTGGCTGCTCGACGCGGCGGCCGCCACGCGCATCTGACGGGCGCTAGTGCTTCTTCCCCATGAGCAGGTCGCGGCCCTCGGGCTGCACGCCCGGCTCCTCGGGAAGGCGCGAGCGCACCTCGGCCACGATCTTCTCGATGTCGAACACGTCCGGCTTCTCGTAGATGACCTCGCCGTCCGCGCGGAACGTGAACACGCCCTTGCGGCCGGTCTTGAGGGCCACGGCCTCGAGCCGGTTGCCGAACTCCTCCAGGAGGCGCGTCTGGGCCTCGGTGGCGCGCGGCAGGTAGCCGCACGGCACGCAATACTCGATCTCGATCTTCACGGGAAACCTCCGTTGTCAGATGACGGATGCGGGGCGTCGGCCCCGCATCCGAGGCAACCCGACGGGAACGGCCGCTATTCCGCGGCGACGTAGTTGCGACGGGCGCGCAGGGCGGCGAGCGCCTCCTCCAGGAGAGCCTCGCCCTCCTTGTCGGTGCGGCGTTCCTTCACGTACGCGAGGTGCGTCTTGTACGGCTCGTTGCGGATGGGCTCCGGCGGGTTGTCCGGGTCCAGTCCCGCGGGAAGCCCGCAGCGCGGGCAGTCCCACTCCATGGGGATCTCGCGGTCCTCGCCGACGGCGAAGGCCGGCTTCGTGACGTGCCCCTTGATGCAGTAGTACGAGAAGACCTCGCGAGGCGCGCTCTCTCCGCGCTCAGCCTCGCCCATGGGCCCGGCCCCTACGCGCGAGCCCCGAATCGCGTTGCCACCTGCCATAGCTATCCCCCAGCCTCTCTTCGTTGATGGGCTAGCCGCTGAAACGGGCGATCAGCCCCAGGAGGATGATGATCATCCCCCACAGCACGGCGACCGCCCACGTGATGCGACTCAGGTTGCGCTCGCCGACCGCTGAGGACTGAATGCCCGAAGCGATTCCTCCGCCGAAGACGTCAGTGATGCCGCCGCCGCGACCGCGGTGGATGAGCACCAGGCCGATCAGCACCAGGCTGGTGATGACCAGAAGGACCCACAGGATGGTCTCGAGTGCTTGCACGACTCTCCTTGACGTTCAGACGTGGACTACAGAATACGCGACGGCGCCCAGCCGTCCAGACCCCTGGCCAGGCGGGGACGGACGGCTGGGCGGACGTCAGGCCGTGATGTGCGACTGGTAGCGCGCGATCTTGGAGAACTCCTCCGGGTCGAGGCTCGCGCCGCCGACCAGCGCGCCGTCCACATCGGGCTGCGCCATGATCGCGGCGATGTTGCCCGACTTGACGGAGCCGCCGTACAGGACGCGGACCGCATCGGCCGCGGACTCGTCGTAGAGCTCGGCGAGGCGCTGGCGGATCGCGCCGCAGACCTCCTGCGCGTCCTCGGGCGTCGCGACCTCGCCGGTGCCGATGGCCCACACGGGCTCGTACGCGATGACGATGGTCGCGGCCTGCTTGGCCGGGACGTCGGCGAGCGCGCCGTCCACCTGGGCGAGCGTGTAGGCGACGTGGGTGCCGGCCTTGCGGATGTCGAGCCCCTCGCCCACGCACAGGATCGGCGTGAGGCCGTGCTCGAACGCCGCCTTGACCTTGGCGTTGACGAGCGCGTCGTCCTCGCCGTGGTACTCACGTCGCTCCGAGTGGCCCACCGCGACGTACCTCACGTTGAGCTTGGCGAGCTGCGCGCCGGAGACCTCGCCGGTGTACGCGCCGGACGTGTGCGCAGACAGGTCCTGCGCGCCCAGGCCGATCTCGAGCTTGTCGGCGTCGATGAGGGTCTGGACCGAGCGGATCGAGGTGAACGACGGCAGCACGGCGACCTCCACCTGGGAGAAGTCGTGCTTGGCGTCGTGGAGCAGCCATGCGAGCTTCTGCACGGCGTGCGTCGCCTCGAGGTGGTCGAGGTTGAGCTTCCAGTTGCCTGCGATGAGCGGAGTGCGCGTCATGTGTCCCTATCCCTCCAGCACGGACAGGCCCGGCAGGACCTTGCCCTCGAGCAGCTCGAGCGACGCGCCGCCGCCCGTCGAGATGTGGCCGAAGCCGGCCTCGTCGAAGCCGAGGCGACGCACGGCCGCCGCGGAGTCGCCGCCGCCGACGACGGAGAAGCCCTCCGCGTCCACCATCGCCTGCGCGACGGCACGGGTGCCGGCGGCGAAGGCCTCGAACTCGAACACGCCCATGGGGCCGTTCCACACGATCGTCTTGGCGTCGGCGATCTTCGAGGCGAACAGCGCCTGGGACTCGGGGCCGATGTCCAGGCCCATGCGGTCGGCCGGGATCGCGTCCGCCGGGACGGTCACGTGGTCGGCGTCCGCGGCGAAGGACGTGGCGGCGACGATGTCGGTCGGCAGGACGATCTCCACGCCGTTGGCCTCGGCCGTGTCCAGGTAGCCCTTGACGGTCTCCAGCTGCTCCTCCTCGAGAAGGGACGCGCCCACCTCGAAGCCCTTGGCCTTGAGGAACGTGAACACCATGCCGCCGCCGATGAGCAGCCGGTCGGCCTTGGTGAGCAGGTTCGCGATGACGCCGAGCTTGTCGGAGACCTTCGAGCCGC
>QGUM02000131.1:0-4844 GCA_003242455.2 Actinomycetes bacterium | reverse complement strand
CCCCTGGGCTACTCGGCAGCGGCCTTGGCGGCGTTGAACGCCTTGGTGACCTTGAGGTAGCGGCTGATCTTGCGCAACGGCACTGCCACCGGCCAGTCGTCGCTGCGGTACAGCGCGTCGGTGCCGCCGTCGACGAACACCGTGGCGCCCACCATGAACCTCGCGGCCGGGCTGAGCATGAACTCGATGACCTTGGCGATGTCCTGGGGGTCTCCGAAGCCGCCGATCGGCACCGGGAAGCTCTCGATGGCGCCCGCGAGCTCCGGGTCGTCCAGCTGCTGCTGCAGCAGCGGCGTGAGGATCGCTCCCGGGGCGATCGCGTTCATGCGGATGCCCTGGCCAGCCCAGTCCGCGGTGACGGCCGTGCGGCGCATCCAGCGCGTGACGGCGATCTTGGAGCCCGCGTACACCATCGCGGCTCCGTTCTTGCCGAAGACCCTGACGCTCGAGTAGATGCGCGGGCGGTTGGCCCTGAGGAAGGCCTTGACGGTCGCCTTGGGCACGGCGGGCACAGTGGTGGTCGAGTTGGAGGACACGATGACCACGTGGGTCGCGTCGTTCTTGGCGAACGTGGGCTGCCACGCCGTGAGCAGGTCGACCACGCCGAAGTAGTTCACCTCGGCGATGAGCCGCTCGCGGCCGTGCACCGGGCCCAAGCCGGCGGCGAGGACCGCGCCGTCGAGCGTGCCGCCCGCGAGGCGCAGCGTCTCCTCGGCGGCGAACGCGCGGCCCTCCGGGGTGGACAGGTCGGCGACCACGTCGGCGTCGCGCAGGTCGATGCCGATGACGGTGTGCCCCTGCTCGCGCAGGAGGTTGGCGGTGGCCAGGCCCATGCCTGACGCGGAACCGGTGATGGCGTAGGTGCTCATCGCGGGCCTTCTTTCGTGATGGGGGTGGTGTCGTCGGTGGAGCCGTCCACCTGGCGCAGGAAGTCGTCGGTGAGGCGCGCGAGCGTGGGCGCGAGAGCGTCCCGCTCGGCGGGCGTCCACGTCTCGAGGGCCTGGGTCATGAGCCGCTCTCCCTGGGCGAGCACGCCCGTGACGAGCTCGCGTCCGGCGGGGGAGAGGGTCACGAGGTGCGCCCGGCCGTCCGATGCATCGGCCTGGCGCGCGACGAGCCCGGCGCCTTCCAGGCGCTGGACCAGGCGGGTCGCCGTGGGAGGGGAGACGTGGAGCTTGTCCGCGATCGCGCTGGGGCGCTGGGCGCCGTTCATCGCGAGCTCGATGAGCACGGGCAGCGCGTTCGGGTCCGGGGGGAGGGCGGCGTCGTCGACGAAGCGCCGCTGCAGGGATGCCGGGCTGAGCGCGGACAGGAGCCGCATCAGGCTGAGCAGCGGGCCCTCATCGCCGAGAACTGCTTTCATGATGAAACTAGTTTACGCTTCGGTGGTCGCGGGGCGTCTCCACCGCGCGGCGGCTCGTGGGCGCAGGTGCGAGGCCGAGGCCGCCGTCCGCCAGGGAGGACAGGCTCCCAGCACGGACTCAGCCGCCTCCTAGCAGGGACGCAGCCGGCCACGGCGATGCGGTCCCAGACGGGACCCGGGACCTTCGACCCGTGCAAAGCCGTGACCCGCCCATAGCATCGAGACATGAGCAACGTCAGAGTCATGGTCCTGGATGACCACGAGGTCGTCCGTCGCGGCATCTGCGACATCCTCGACCGCGCCGAGGGCATCGAGGTGGTCGCCGAGGCCGGCACCGTCGCGCAGGCCGTGCGCCGTGTCGACGCCGTCCGCCCCGACGTGGTGCTCTCTGACCTGCGCCTGCCCGACGGCACGGGCCTCGAGGTCATCGCGCACGTGCGCCGCACCCTTCCCGAGGCGCACATCGTGGTCCTCACGTCCTACGACGACGACGAGGCCCGCTCCGCCGCGCGTGCGGCAGGCGCCGACATGTTCCTCGCCAAGACCGCCGGTTCTGCCGAGGTGGTCGAGGCGGTGCGTCGCGCCGCCGCCGGACGCGAGCACGGCCAGCACATCCGCGTCCGCGACGACGAGGTGCTCGAGCGGCTGACCCCGATGGAGCGTCGCGTGGTCGAGCTCGTGGGCCGCGGCATGGCGAACCGCGAGATCGGCGAGGAGCTCGGCATCGCCGAGAAGACCGTCAAGAACCACGTGACGAGCGTCCTGGCCAAGATGGGGCTGCAGCGCCGCACCCAGGTGGTCGCCTGGGCCACGCGCCGCACGGCATCGTCCTTCCGCGGCTAGCTCCGCTCCGCCGGGGCCGGCTTGCCCCGTCCGCGTCCCGCTCGGCTGATCGCGCCGCGGCGCGCTGGCCGCGCCACGCCCCTCGCGCTAGTCGATCTCGACCGAGACGTTCCACTCCGCGCGCGTGCCCGGCCGCTCCGCCGCATCGGTCGCCGGCACGAGCCGGAACGTGCCGTTGCGTCGCAGCGCGCGGTTGGCGAGGTTCGACGTTCCCGAGTGGCGCGTCGTCGCTCCGGCAGGGCCGATGCCGTCGTCCACGATGACCACGGCAAGGCGCCCGTCGCTCGCCGTCAGCGCCACCGACACCGAGCTCGCGTGCGCGTGGCGCGCCACGTTCGACAGCAGCTCGCGCAGCACCGCGCAGATGTCGTCGGACAGCGTGGGGTCCTTCTCGACGGCCGCCGATGCCGCGCCCCAGTCGTCCACTGACAGGGCGGGGGAGAAGCCCAGGGAGTCCTGTGCGAGCAGGATCTCGCGTCGCACGCGCTCCGCGAGCGGCTCCGACGTGCGCTCGCCCTGCAGCTGGCTCATGACGCCTCGCACCTCGTGCTGGGCGCGCTTGACGTGCGTGAGCGTGGCCTTGAGGCGCTCCGCGATCTCCGGCGGCGCGATCTCCGACACGGCCTCGAGCTGCATCGCGGTGGCGAACAGCTCCTGCGAGACGAAGTCGTGCAGGTCGTCAGCGATGCGCTCGCGCTCCGCCAGCAGGCTCTCCACGTTCTTCACATGCGCGAGCTCCGCGAGCTGGAGCGCTACCGCGGCCTGGTTGGAGAAGCGCTGGGCGATGGCCAGGTCGTGCTCGTCGAACTGCGCGTCGCCCGGCTCGCGCCACAGCATCAGCAGCCCTTCGGTGCGGCTCTGCGCGATGAGCGGCGCGTAGAGCGTGGGGCCGAAATCCTTGACCGGCTCCAGGATCGTCGGCCCAGGGGGAGCGGGTGCCACGGTGCCCTTGCCCGAGCGGATGACGGACATCGCGAAGCCGTCCTCGGGAAGCACCTGGCCCAGCAGCTCGTCCGCCCTGGCGCCGTCCGTGAACTCCATGACCCACTCGTCGCCCAGCCCCGGGAGCACGAGCGCCGCCGAGGCCGCCCTGCCCAGGCGTCGGGCCGTCGCGATGATCCCCGCGATCGCCTCCTCGTCCCCGGGGTTCGCCAGGAGCGTCGTCGTGATGGCCTGGGACGCGCTGAGCCACTGCTCGCGATCGAGCGCCTCCTTGTAGAGCTCCGCGTTCTCGATCGCGACCGATGCGGCGGCCGCCAGGGCCGCGACGATCGCCTCGTCGTCGGCCGTGAAGCCGCCGGGCTTGGACGCGAGGTACAGGTAGCCGAAGACGTCGTCGCGCATGCGCAGCGCGGTGCCCAGGAACGAGCCGAGGGGAGGGTGGGCCTTGGGCAGTCCGCGGAACGCGGGATGCTGGGTGACCTCGTCGATCACGAGCGTTCCCGTGGCGGGGATCTGTGCGAGGACGCCCACCGAGTTGGGGCCTCGGCCGATCTTCTCCCACACGCTCTGGTCCATGCCGCGGAAGTGGAAGTCGACGCTCACGCCGTCGTCGTCCACGACGTTGATCGCCGCGAACGGCGCGCCCGTGTTGTCGATGGCGGCGGCGAGCATCTTGTCGAGCACCGCGGGAAGCTCGAGCTCGCGACCGAGCGCGATGATCGCGTCGATGAGCGAGGAGCTCGCGTCGGTGTGCTCAGTCATGTGCTCCCTCCCTGTCCAGGCTGATCACGGCATCGACGATGTCGAGGATGGCGAGGTCGTGCGTCACGATGACCACGCTATGGCCTCGCGCGCGCATCGCGCGCACGGCCGAGCGCAGCGCGTCGACGCCGTCCGCGTCCAGATGCTCCGCAGGCTCGTCGATGAGGTGCACGGGGGCGCGTGACAGGAGCGCGCGGGCGAGCAGCAGGCGCCGCCTCTCGCCGCCCGACACCGTGCCTCCGCCCGTGCCGACGAGCGTCTCGAGGCCCTCGGGCAGCGAGGCGAGCCACGGCCCGAGTCCCACGGCGTCGAGCGCGTCGCGCGCCTCCTCCTCGGTCACGTCTCCGCGGGCGACGCGCAGGTTCTCGAGGACGGTCGTGCCGAACAGGTGAGCGTCCTCGAGAGTGAGCGCGACCGTGGTGCCCGTGTCCGCGGGCGTCACGGGTCGGCCGTCGATGAGGACCTCTCCGGTCGTGGGCTCGTGCGCTCCGGCCATGGTGAGCAGGAGCGTCGTCTTGCCGACGCCGGAACGGCCCACGATGCCGAGCGCGCCTCCCGGCTCGAGTCGCGCATCGACCGGCACGGTGGGCGCCACTCCGGGCCAGGAGACGGACACGCCGCGCAGCTCGACCACGGGAGTCGCGCGAGACGAGGGCTGAGTCTCGGGAGCGGCGCCGCGCTCGCGACCGAGCCCGGGCGCGGCGTCCTCGCCCACGAGCTCCGCGATGCGCAACGCGGACGACCGCGCGCGGAAGGCGTTCACCACGGCGCCCGGCACGGCCCCCACGGCCTCGAAGGCCGCGAGCGGCAGGAGCGACACGACGGCGGCGCCCATGGGGGACAGCTCGCCCGCCTGGGCCGCGGCGACGCCGAAGCCGATGCCGCCGATGAGCGCGATGCCTCCCGCGAGCAGGTGCAGGGCGGAGCCGAGGGC
>QGUM02000130.1:0-4854 GCA_003242455.2 Actinomycetes bacterium | reverse complement strand
GCTCGGGCTTGGCCCAGCCGAGCGTGCCCACGATGAGCACGCCCGCGAGCTCGATGACCGTGCCCACGAGCGCGAGGCCCGTGCGCCGCTTCCACAGCGCGAACGCGATGACGCCGTACAGGAGCGCCGATGCGGCGGAGATGGAGTAGGGGACGGGCGCCTCGGCGAACTTGGTGCCGACCTGGTAGACCGAGCGGCCCGTCGCGGCGATGCACAGGATCGCGTACGCGACGGTGATGACGATGCGCACCACCGGGTTCATGGGACGTGCGCTCATGCCGCGGCCGCCACGATCTCGTACAGGCGCCATGACACGACGGCCGAGGCGATGCCCACGAGGATGGCAGCGCCGCCGTCAACCTTCGCGGCCTGGGCGGGAGTCAGCACGGGCCGCTCCGGGTCCTTCTGGGCGGCCTCGGGCGTCGCGAGCCGGGAGATGCCCAGCAGCGGCAGCATCGCGAGCGCCGCGATGGTGTAGGCGAGGGCCATGAACGTGTCCGCATCGGAGGAGATGACGGCCCAGACCACCGCGACCGCCTGGACGGCGACGACGGCCATGAAGATCTTGTCGACCACGCGCAGCCCGGGCTGGATGCGCGGCAGGACGATCGCCGCGACGCCCGTGACGACCAGGACCGCGCAGGCGACGAGCACGAACGGGTAGACAGCGTCGACGAACACCGACATGGGCGCGCCTTACTGCTGGGCGGCCTGGACGCGCATCGGCAGGCGGACGAGCTCCTCGTCGTCGATCGAGATGACCCACTCGAACTTGCCCGGCTCGCCGAAGCGCATGCCGTCGATGGTGAACGCGAAGCAGGCGACCTGCTCGTCGCCGTCCACGAGCGTGGGCGGACGGCCCAGCGTGAACTCGCCGCCCATCGCGTGCACCGGGACCGGCTTGCCCTCCGGGTCGGGCCGCAGGCCGATGGGGTGCATCTGGCCGTCCTCGGTCAGGAGCTTGAGCTCGAACTTGTGCGCCGTGTTGGTCGCGGTGAACGGCACGTGGACCGTGGCCGCGACGGCGAGCCGGCGGTGCATCGCCGGGAAGCCGCGCACGTAGATCGTGTTCCAGCCGGCGCCGAGCGCGTAGATCTTGTTCTGCACGACCTCGGCCGAGTCGGCCAGAAAAGCGTGGACCCTCACAACCATTCCTTCCCGTGCGGCCCGAGCCGCCATCTTCGATCTACTCTTCCACACCGCGCCTCTAGAGTGAGACTGTGGCGGGCACGATCAACAGAGAAGACATATCCGCCGTGCGCGAACGCGCTCCCATCGACGAGATCATCGGGGCGCACGTCGCGCTCAAGCCGGCGGGAGTGGGAACGCTCAAGGGCCTGTGCCCCTTCCATGACGAGCGGACCCCGTCGTTCCATGTCCGCCCCGCCGTGGGCCGCTATCACTGCTTCGGCTGCGGCGAGGGCGGCGACGTCATCTCCTTCGTCATGAAGATCGACGGCATGAGCTTCCAGGAGGCCGTCGAGTACCTTGCGCCGCGTGCGGGGGTGACCCTGCGCTACGAGTCCGGCGCCGGCCCGCGCGCGGAGGGCACGGCGGGCCAGCGCAAGCGCCTGCTGGACGCCCACCGCATCGCCGCCGCGTTCTACGAGGAGCAGCTCGCCTCGCCCGAGGCCAAGACCGCTCGCGACTTCCTGCTCGAGCGCGGTTTCGGTCGCGAGGCGGCCGCGCAGTTCGGCGTGGGGTACGCGCCCAAGGGGTGGTCGAACCTCGTCGACCACCTGCGGACCAAGGGCTTCACGGAGCCCGAGCTCAAGGCGTCGGGCCTCGCCTCGGAGGGGCAGGGAGGCAAGGTCTACGACCGCTTCCGCGGCCGCCTCGTGTGGCCCATCCGCGACGTCACGGGCGAGGTCATCGGCTTCGGCGCCCGCCGCCTGTACGACGACGACCAGGGCCCCAAGTACCTCAACACCCCCGAGACGCCCATCTACCGGAAGGCTCAGGTCCTGTACGGCCTGGACCTGGCCAAGAGGGCGATCCGCCAGCGCCGGGAGGTGGTCGTCGTGGAGGGGTACACCGACGTCATGGCGTGCCATCTCGCGGGCGTCACGACGGCGGTCGCCACGTGCGGCACGGCGTTCGGCGAGGAGCACGTCAAGGTGGTGCGGCGCCTCATGGGCGACACCGGCCAGACGCAGGTGCGCGTGGGCGGCACCGGGGCGCGCGTCATCTTCACCTTCGACGGCGACGAGGCAGGGCAGAACGCAGCGCTCAAGTCCTTCGCCCTCGACCAGTCCTTCCTCGCCCAGACCTTCGTGGCGGTGGACCCCGACGGGCGCGACCCGTGCGAGCTGCGCCAGGCGGGCGGCGATGCGGCGGTCGCGCAGCTCCTGGAGCGGCGCGTGCCGCTGTACGAGTTCGTGATCCGCACCGCGCTCGCGAGCCATGACCTCAACACGCCCGAGGGGCGCGTCGCGGCACTGCGCACGGCGGCGCCGGTGGTGGCGGGGATCCGGGACAAGGCGCTGCGCCCCGAGTATGCGCGCCAGCTCGCCGGCTGGCTCGGCATGGAGCCCGATGCCGTCCTCGCCGCAGTGATCGAGGCAGGCAAGCGTCAGCCAGGCCAGGGCGCTCCGGGGGGCGGCGCGGCGGGGCGCCAGGCCCCGGCATCGGCCGATGCCGCGACGGGCGCCGTGCCGACGCAGCCGGTCGAGAGGCCCTCGCGCAAGGATCCAGTGGTGCGCGCAGAGGCGCTGTCGCTCGGCGTCCTGCTCCAGGCCGTCGCCGACATCCAGCGCGACCCCGGCGCGCTCGCGATCGCGGCGGAGCTCACGCCTGCGGCGTACAGCGTGCCGCAGTACCGCGCGGTGTTCGAGGCGGTCGCGGCCGCCGGCGGGCCCGCGTCGGCGGGCCCCGACTGGGTGGACCGCGTCGTGGAGCAGGCGGGCGAGACGCTCGCGCGCACGGTGACGGAGCTGGCGGTGACGCCGCTGCCGCACGACAAGCCGGAGACGATGGGGCGCTACGCGCGCTCGGTGCTGGCGAAGGTGCTGGACCTGAGTCTCACGCGGGAGATCGCGGAGCTGCGCGGTCACATGCAGCGCGCGGGAGAGGGCACGGACGAGGCCCAACAGGCCTTCGCGAGGATCGTGGAGCTCGAGACCCGGCGCCGTGCGCTGCGGGAGGAGTGAGGGAGGGAAGCTCCCCCGACTGGACTCGAACCAGTAACCTGCCGATTAACAGTCGGACGCTCTGCCAATTGAGCTACGGGGGATCGCGCTAGAGCACTTTACACGATCTGACAGGCGTCTCAGGACGCATGTCGACCGCACAGTGAGGGGGATCCATGCTGTACGACTCGGGTGACACCGCCTGGGTGTTCGCCTGCACGGCCCTGGTCATGCTGCTCGTGGTCGGGCTCGGGCTCTTCCACGCGGGCATGGGCCGCTCGCGCGCCGCGCTGAGCGCGATCATGCACGTCGTCGCCGCCGGCATCGCGGTGTCCGTGGCGTGGGTCTTCGTGGGCTTCAGCCTCGCCTACGGACCCGACTCCTGGTCCGGCCTGGTGGGAAGCCTCGACCACGCGGGTCTCGTGGGCATCGCGAACAGCCCGGAGTTCTCCCGCCTGTCCATCCCGCCCATCGGCCTGGCGCTGTTCCACCTCATGGTCGCCCTCGTGGCGGCCGCGATCCTCACCGGCGTCGCCGCGGATCGCATGAAGGTGGGCGCGATGCTCGCGTTCGTCGCGGCATGGTCGGTCCTCGTGTACCCCACGGTCGCGCACTGGGCGCTGGGACAGGACGGCTGGCTCGTGAACTGGGGCGTGCTCGACTTCGGCTCCGGCACGCTCGTGGGCCTCACGGCGGGCTCGTCCGCGCTCGCGCTCACGCTCGTGCTCGGCCCGCGTCGCACCGTGCTCAACGGGGAGAGGCCTCGCCCGCACAGCCTCCCGCTCGCGCTCGCGGGCGCAGGCCTGGTCTGGGCGGGCTGGATCGGCATCTCCGCGGGCTCTGCGCTCGAGGCGGGCGGCGTGGCGGCCTCGGCCGCCCTGGCGACGCATGCGGCGGCCATCGGCGGCGTCATGGGCTGGCTGCTGGTGGAGAAGCGCGTCACGGGAGCCGCGACGGCCTCGGGGGCCGCGTGGGGAGGGATCGCGGGCCTGGCGGCCATCACTCCCGCGGCGGGCTACCTGGACCCCTTCGCATCGGTGTTCCTCGGCTTCGTCGCGGGCGTCGTGGGCGTGCTGCTGGCCGCCGTGTGGCCGCATCGGCGCGCCGACGACCCGATGGGCGCGATGCGGGTCCACGGCGTCTCCGCCGCCATGGGCATGCTCTTCGTGGGCCTGTTCGGCCGCCTCATCGTGGGCGCGGACACCGAGCCCATCGGCGCCATCCTGGCCGGACAGCCGGCGCTCCTGGGCAAGCAGGTCGTCGCGATCCTCGCGGTGTGCTCCTTCTCGTTCGTCGGGAGCTGGGTCATCGCGGCCGTCGTCAGGGCTGTCACGGGGCTGCGCGTCACGCCCGATGCGGAGGAGAGCGGCATCGACCTCGCGCAGCTGGGGGAGAGCGCGTACCCCGAGGCCGACTAGTCTTGAGCGCGCGCGGCGCGAGCCGCCGCGGGCCAGTAGCTCAGCCGGTCAGAGCAGCGGACTCATAATCCGTCGGTCGTGGGTTCAAGCCCCACCTGGCCCACTCCGTGCGCGCCGCTCACCGAGCGCCCGCGCCGACCTCTTCGCGCGACTTCTCCGGCACGAAGCGGAAATACGCCCACACGCCCACGGCGACGACCGCGAAGCCCGCGAACATCGCCACCCAGCCCAGCAGCGGCGCCGAGATCTCGCCCCAGCTGTCGCCCATCGGCAAGACGATGACGACGAAGGCGAACACCGCGGCGACG
>QGUM02000129.1:0-4942 GCA_003242455.2 Actinomycetes bacterium | reverse complement strand
CCTGTAAGGGCACGGAACCGTGCATCGAAGTGATGCTCCTCCGCCGTGGAGGGCTCCCAGTCGGGGACGGCAGCGGCCATGAGCGCGAACTGTAACCGGAATCCGGGATTGCCGGAACCCGTCCGAGCGACGCCGGACCTATCGACGGCGCGATGGGCTCGTCATCGGCGATAGCGGTGCAGCCAGCGCGCTTCGCCGAGCCCGACGTTCCGGACCGTGTGCCGGGCGCGTGCGGGGATGACGAGCTCCTCGCCTGGCGTGGGGCGATGCGGCTTGCCCTCGATCTCGAACTCGACGTCTCCCTCGCCGACCATGACGAGCTCGTCGACCTCATGCACGTAGTCGGCCCAGACCTGGCCCGGCGGATCGACCCACAGCCCGCACGAGAAGCCCTGTTCGCGCCAGCGTCGCGCAACGTCTTGCTGCTCCACGTGACGAGCGTTCATCTCGGTCTTCCTTCGCGCGACCCGTCACCATAGGCAAGGAGCGAGAGCTGTCCGCTCCGCGACCGCGTCGCGATCTCGGCTTCGATCTCCACCGCCCCGGTTCCGCGGATGTGCACCACGTCGACGCCCTGCCGTACCAGGGTCCGCGTGATGAGGAGCCGGCGATGGCAGCGCGTGGGGTCTTCCTCCGCGCAGAGGATGCAGACGCGGAAGCGGGCGATGCCGTCGAGGAGGCGCTCGATGCCGCGCTGGTAGAACTCCTGCGCCTCCACGAGGTCGTAGTCGACCTTGCCGTCGGCGCCGTAGCACTCGCGCGCTTCGGGACGGCCGCCGAGGATGTCGCCCATGAAGAGGTAGCGGATCGAGGCCTCGGTCACCGCCCGCTCAAGCGCCTTGCGCGAGAACTGGGGCGAGAACCGGCTGAAGGGCTTGCTGCGTGCGTCGACGAGCACCTCGACACCGTGCTGGCGCAGGAGCCCGAGGAACCTCTCGATCGGGTGGTTGCTGTGGCCGATCGTCAGGACCGAGAGGTCCGGCTTGGGCGTGCTGACGTTCACGGGGGGATCATGCACGTCCACGCGCGCTCGTCAGCCCCTGCGATGCACTCCGAGACGACGCGCCGCCGCCGGCGGCGCCGATATCTCCGCGCGGGGAGGTCGTGGTGGGCCCCGGCCTTCCTGCCCGCGCCCGTTCGATCTTCCGGCCGCCACCACGCTTCTCCAGGTATGACGCCGCCGCCATCAAGCGCGACCTTGGTGCCGTCGGTCGAGCGGGGTGCCATCGGTCTTCCTCAATTCCCGGGTGCTCTTGCTGGCGGCCATTCGCCCATGATCGACCACTCTCTCCCTCGCGCGGGCATGTCGACGGCAACGAGGTTGCCGGGCCGGCCGACGATGTTCAGCCCGATGCAACGGACGCCGGCGACCTCCGCGTCGACGCGCCGATGGTGGTGGCCGAAGAAGCACACGCGCGGGCGCGCCGACTCGATGGCCTGCGCGAGCCCGGGCGCCTCGCTCACGTAGCTGTGGAGGCCGCCGCGCCGGTCGTACTTGACGATCTCGACGCCGGCTGGTGCGTCGTGGAGGAGGAGGACGTCGAGTCGGCCGCGGGCGCACAGCGCCTCCACATCCTCGCGGGTGTAGTGGCGTCGCGCATAACCCTGGAGGTTGGGCGTACGCCGCTCGTAGTCGGAAGGACCGAAGCAGCCGCCGATCCCGCCCACCCGCACCGCGCCATCGGGCCCCTCGATCTCGATGGCCATCCCGTTGCGGAGGTAGCGAAGGCCAGGGAGCGCGCGATCGTCGGGGCGGTTGTCGAGCCACACGAAGTCCTCGTGGTTGCCCTTGATGAAGATCGTGGAGCGGGGCGCCGCACGTCCTCCCGCCAGCCAGGCGGGGAAGTCCACGGCGCCCTCGTGCTTGCGCGTGGCCTTGTCCACGCGCTCGGGGTCTGGCCAGATCCCGAAGTCACCGACGTGAAGGACGTGATCGAAGCGCACGCCAAGCTCGCGCTCGAAGGCGAGCACGTCGGCGTAGAGTTGGTCCAGGGCGCCATGGATGTCGCCGGCGGCACAGATGAGCATCGGGGGCTCCGCAGATCCATGAAGGCTCGGCCCGGCGGCTCATGCAAGGAAAGCGCGCCCCCTGGCGTCTCTCTCAGGCCACCCGGGTGGGCGGGCGCCCCGGGACATGCCGAAGGAATCACTCGACAAAGACGACGCCCGGCGTTATCTTTCCAGCGTGATTCCTGGAGAGGTGCGACCCATGCCGGCTGCGGACCTCATCGACGACCTGGCGTCCCGCGGACAGTACCACTTCACGACGGACGAGATGGCCGCGCGCGTCGGGTCGTCGGTGATCGCGGCGCGCGCCGCGCTGCGCCGACTCCAGAAGAAGGGCGTCGTCGCCACGCCCCACCGCGGCTTTCACGTGATCGTCCCGCCCGAGTACCGGCGGCTCGGCTGCCTGCCCGCCGACCAGTTCGTGCCCCAGCTCATGGAGCACCTCGGCCTCGATTATTACGCGGCGCTCCTCACGGCCGGTCGCTACCACGGCGCGGCGCACCAGCAGCCGCAGGTGTTCCAGGTGATCGTGGCGAAGAACCGCCCCCCGATCGCCTGCGGCGACGTCCGCGTCTCGTTCGTCGCCCGACGCAACGTCGCCGAAGTGCCGACGGCTCGCTTCAACACGCCGCGAGGACACCTCGCGGTCTCGACGGCCGAGGCGACGGCGTTCGACCTCGCCGGCTACCCGCAGCATGCGGGCGGTCTCGACAACGTCGCCACGGTTCTCTCGGAGCTTGCCGAGAAGCTGGACCCGGAACGCCTGGCCTCACTGGCGCCCCTGTCGCCGATTCCGTGGGCACAGCGGCTCGGCTATCTCCTCGAGCGGGTGGGCGCCGGCGACAAGACGGAGCCGCTCGCGGACTACGTCGCGGGCGTGGTGAACGAGTCTACGGCTCTGGTGCCCAGCGCACCCGCCGAAGGAGCGCCGCACGATGGGCGTTGGCGCCTGCTGGCGAACGTCCCGGTGGAGCCGGACCTGTGATCCCCCGCGACTTCATCACCGAGTGGCGCCAGACGGCGCCGTGGATCCAGGACTCGCAGGTCGAGCAAGACCTCATCCTCAGCCGCGCGCTGGTGGAGATCTTCGCCGTGCCCGAGGCACGAGAGGCGCTCGCCTTCCGCGGCGGCACCGCGCTCTACAAGCTCCACCTGACGCCCCCAGCCCGGTACTCCGAGGACATCGACCTCGTGCAGATCGCCGCCGGCCCGATCGGCAGCGTGCTCGACGCCATGCGCGCGCGCCTCGATCCCTGGCTGGGTACGCCGCGGCGCACGCTGAAGGAGGGGCGCGTCGTGCTCCTCTATCGCATGCAGTCCGAGGGACCGACGCCGCTACCGCTGCGGCTCAAGATCGAGATCAACTCGAGGGAGCACTTCGCCGTGTTCGACCTCGTCGAGAGGACGCATGAGGTGCGCTCGCGGTGGTTCTCGGGCGGCGCTTCCATCAAGACGTACCACCTCGACGAGATCCTCGGGACGAAGCTTCGCGCGCTCTATCAGCGAAAGAAGAGCCGCGACCTCTTCGATCTCTGGACGGCGCACCGATCGGCGGAGGTTGATCCGCAGCGCGTCGTCTCGTGCTTCCTGCGCTACCTGGATGAAGGCGGCCACCGCGTAAGCCGGGCCGAGTTCGAGGCCAACCTTGCGGCCAAGCTCGCCGACGGGATGTTCACGCGCGACATCGAGCCGCTGCTCGCTCCGCGGGCGGCGTGGGACATCCAGGACGCAGCCCGCTACGCACGCGACGAGCTCCTGGCGCGCCTGCCGGGCGACCCGTGGAAAGGCGAGGAGGCAGGCTCATGACGAGCCCCGGCAAGATCGCATGGAGCGGCGTCGTCACCTCGGTGCAGCCTCGCATCCGGCTCACGCGATCGTTCGACCAGCGGAGCCACACCTACCAGGGCTACGTCCTGCGCGTTCGCGGGACGGTCGGCGACGAGGCGCGCGAAGTCTCGGTCGCGATCGGCGAGGCCGCACAGGCAAAGCACGGCTTCCAGGTTGGCGACACGGTGAGCGGCGAGGGCGAGCCCGTCGCCGATCCCCGGCTCGAGACCTCCGAGCTCTACAAGGCGAGCAAGCTGCGCGTGCTGGCTCGCGCCGCCGGAGAGCCGAGCGCGCCTCCGCCGTGGCACGGCCTCGCGCCGGCGCTGCCGGTCTACCGCGAGCGCGGCCACCGCCGGCTCGCGGCGCGCACGTACGACACCTCGTGCCGGAGCTGCATCTGGGGCGCGCTCATGGCGGTGGAGATGATCGTCGACCACTGGAACGCGAGCCAGAAGCGCTACCGGACGGAGACCTTCTGCTACGGACCGCTCTCGTGCCGACTCTACAAGGCCGGGCCGACCCGCAAGGTGCCCGGCCGCAAGGGCATGAGCTGGGAGGAGGAGGACTGGGTCGACGAGGACGCGGTCGGGCACCGCGATCTCGATGACTGATCGCGAGCGCGGCCGGGGGCGGCCCGTCGCGGCCTCCGTACCGCGTTCCCGCGCTCACGGCCTCGTCGCGGCCGTCGCGCCACAGGGCGCCCGTGGGCGCGCCTGGGCGGCCTCCCGCGCCACGGGCGATCCCGCGTCCGGACCACCGCCGTGACGCCGGACACCCGGCCACCGGCCGGCGCAGAGGAGCGCCCACATCGCCTCGGCGAGGACGTCCACGACCTCCTCGCGCACGAACCGAGCGCTGTCGAGTGGCTGGTCGGGGCGCATGGCCATGGTGGTCACGAGCGCGTACGACGGCGCCCAAGTCAACTCGGGGCGCGAGCGCGGTGGCGTCGGGGGACCGCATCGACGTGGGCTCCCCATTTCGGCGGGAGCGGCAGCCATGCGACTACAACCCACCGTCCCGCCAGCACCTTCGGGCAGAGATCACGTTGAACATCCGCACGCTCTCCGATAGAAACAGTTGGTCCGGCCGCCGGAACGGGGAGCCATTT
>QGUM02000128.1:0-5003 GCA_003242455.2 Actinomycetes bacterium | reverse complement strand
GCCGCGTCGAGCGCGTAGACGTGCACCGGCGCGATCTCCTTGGCGAGCGTGGAGCCCACCGCGATCGAGCGCAGCGCCGTCGACTTGCCCGCCCCGGCGCCGCCCAGGATGAGGACGTTGCGGTCGGCGTCCGGATCGTAGGTCGCGACGTGCTGCGCCTGATGCGCCGGGTCGTCGATGAGGCCGAAGGCCGCGTCGCCGCTCGCGCGCTTGCTGAGCTCGGACAGCTCGTACGTCGTCTTGAGCTCGTCGAGCCACGGCCGGCGCGGCTCCGGAAGGCCCATGAGCTGCGCTGCCGCGGCCATCGCCTTGACCACGCGCGCGGCGTCGGGCTCGCCGTCGGAGCTGGCCGCTCGACCCTCGTCGACGGGCTCCCAGCCCTCGCCCGCGCCGAGCGCGAGCTCGCGCACCGAGATCTTGGCGACACCGCCCGGGACCGAGTGGCCGCCGGCGTACGCGGACTGGAAGGTCGACAGCCGGCCGGGGCCCATCCGCGCCATGGCGCGGCCCGGCAGCGAGGGGTCCACATGCGCCGCGCTCGGGACGCCGAGGATGTCGGAGGAGTCCGCCTCGTCGGCCATGCGCAGCGCGATGCGCAGGTTGGTGTTGGCGCGCAGGTTGTCCTTGATGACGCCCGCGGGGCGCTGCGTCGCCATGATCAGGTGCAGACCGAGCGAACGACCGCGCTGGGCGATGTCGACCACGCCGTCGACGAAGGCCGGGACTTCCTGCACCAGGGCGGCGAACTCGTCGATGACGATGACGAGGCTCGGCGGGGTGTCAGGGTCGCCCATCTTGTCGAGCGCCTCGAGGTCCTTGGCGCCCTTGGCCTCGAGCAGACGCTCGCGGTAGTGCAGCTCCGCGCGCAGCGAGGTGAGCGCGCGGTCCACGAGGTGCGGTGTGAGGTCGGTCACGAGGCCCACGCTGTGGGGCAGGCCGACGCAGTCCGCGAAGGCCGAGCCGCCCTTGTAGTCGACGAAGAGGAACGTCACGCGGTCCGGCCCGTAGGCGCTCGCCATGCCCAGGATCCACGCCTGGAGGAACTCGGACTTGCCGGCGCCCGTGGTGCCGCCGACGAGCGCGTGCGGGCCCTGCGACTTGAGGTCGAGGTAGAACGGCTCCGCTCCTGCGTGGCCCACGAGTGCGCGCAGCGTGAATTGACGCTTCTTGCCGGCCACGGACGCGCTGCTCGAGCGCCACTGCTGCTCGTGGTGGCCCGGCTCGAGCGCCTCGAAGCCGTGGAGGTCCAGGTAGGACACGGCGGACGGGACGTCGGCCGCGGCATCGGACACGACGCCCACGTCCTCGACGCACGCGAGGCGGCGGGCGAAGTCGGTCGCCTCGTCGACCGTGAGGGTCTCGGGGTGCACGGGCGAGTCGGCGGAGCCGCGCCGCACGTGGCCGACGATCGCGCCGTCGCCGCCGACCTCGACGAACGTGCGGCACGCGGCGGGCAGGTGCTGGACGGACTCGGACGTCCACAGCACGTGGACGTTGACGTCGGCCCCCTTCTCCGCGAGGCGGATGAGGCGCGGACGGTCGGCCGGGGAGTCGTCGTGGACCATGACGAGGATCGCCGGGGTGAGGGGCCGCTCGAGCTCGTCCGCGCGGTCCTTGAGCGCCCCGCGCGGCTCGGGCACGAGCTCGCCGATGTCGCGGCCAGAGCGTGCGGCGACGATGCCCTCGAGCTCGGTCAGCAGACGCTGGGCTCCGCTGCGGGTCTGGACGACGTGGTCGCCGGAGACCGGAGACACGGGGGAGGAGGTGTGCGGCAGCCATTCGAGCCAGCGCCACTGGGCCGCACGCGACGGCGCCACGAAGCCCGTGATGACGAGCTCCATGGGCGAGTGCAGCCCGGCGGCCTGAACCATGAGCGCTCGAGTCAGCCCTGCGGCCGCCTCGTCCGGGCCGGCGACGCCCAGGCCGCCCACGACGCGCAGGTCGGCCGTGATCGGCACGTCCGCGATGTGGGCGAAGCGCTCCTTGAGGGCGCTAGCCCGCTCATACGAGTCGCCCACCGCGTCGCGCAGCGAGGGCGACTCGATCTCGATGACGGACGGGGCCGTGCCCAGGCCCACGCGCACCGTGAGGAAGCTCGAGTGCTCGGGCCGGTGCGTCCACAGCAGCGGCGCGTGCGTGCGGTTGGCCTCGACGACGTCGTGCACCGCGGGCGAGCGCTCGAGGCGCACCTGGCGCTCCACGGACTGCTTCTCCACGAGCGTCCGCTCCGCGACCTCGAGGTCGGCGTCGAACTGCTGCATCTTCTGCTGGGTGTCGCGCTTCTGGTTCAGGCGCGAGTCGAAGAACGAGCCCAGCAGCATGAGCGGGGTCATCGCCACGAAGATGAGCGACATCAGGCGGCCGGTGACGAAGTACATCGTCACGCCCAGGAGCACCGGCGCGACGAGCGCGGTGCGCGGGAACTGGCGCGGCGTGGGCTTGGCGGGAGGCTCGGGCAGCTCGACCTTCTCCTCCGGCATCGGCGGGACGACGCGCGGCGAGCGGGTGAACGGCACCGTCGCCGACGTGGGCGGCACCAGCTGCGAGCGGTCCATGACCTGCACCGCGAGCTCGGTGTCGCCGATGACGACCTTGTCGCCCGGGAGCACCTTGGCGCGGGTGACGAACGCGTCTCCCACCATGACGCCGTTCGTCGAGCCCATGTCTACGACCTCGATGTGGTCGCCCACGACGATGCGCGCATGGCGCTTGGACGCGAGGGGGTCGGTGAGGCGCACGGCGACATCGGGGTCGCGGCCCACGACGTTCGAGCCGGGGCGCAAGGGGAAGACCGCTCCCTTGTCCGGGCCCGCGAAGATGGTCACCGAGGCGATGGACGGCTGCACCTGGGCGAGCGCCGCCGCCTGCGCGGCCGGCGTGAGCTCGATGTGGTCGCCGGAGCGGATGCCCGCGCTCGCCAGCTCCTGCTCGGGGTCGACGCCGCGGCGGGGCCCGCCGCCCGCCGACTGCGGCGTGACGACGACGGTGAGGTCCTCGGGCGGCGTCGCGCCGCGGCGCGTGGGATCGGCGGCGAAGAGCTGCCTCGCGACGTCGGCGACCTTCGCGTCGCCGGCGGCATTGAGCTCGATCATCGACGTGCCGCCGTCGCCACGCGTGTAGGTGACCTTGAGAGCCATGAGTGGGAGCCTTCCTACTGATCGTTGTCGTCTGAGTGGGCCGCGGGGTTGTCGAGCAGGGCGAGGTCGACGCGCGACACCAGTCGCGCGGCGAGGGCGTGCTCCACGAGGCGCGCACGGCGGTTGGTCGCGTAGGAGCCCGGACCGCCGCGCAGGCCCGCCACACCCAGGCGGTCGAACTTCTCGCAGACGTTGTCGAGCTTGCGGTTGAAGCGCGTGAGGGTCCATCCGAGGCGCGCCGCGGCCTGCGCGGACGTGGGGATGGAGGACATGCCCGCGCCCTCACGTCGCAGCATCGGCTCCGCTAGCGCGACCAGCAGGAGGTGCTGCGACGGCGTGAGCGTCACGGTGCCGATGGTCGTCGCGCCCGACTCGTTCGTGGCGACCTGGGTCTCCTCGAACGTCGGGGCGTCGGAGTAGATGCGCAGCTCGTACGTGGTGGGTCCGGCCGTGAAGATCACGTATGTCGCGTGGAAGACGATGGGCAGGCGCGCCCCGGGGGCGAGCCACGCCTGGACGCGCCCCGCGCCGTCCGTGACGGTCGCCGTGAGGCGCGTGCCGACGTTGATGAGCCACCACAGGTGCTCCGACCGGCTGATGCGCAGGAAGTGGCGGTGCAGGAAGGGGTTGTCGTCGATGGCGAGCGATCCCTCGCGGCCCACCGTGAACACGTCGCCGGGGAAGACGTGGTGGTACTCCCCCGCGAACTCGACGGTGATGCGGTCGGAGTGCTCGCGCTCGTCGGTGCCCGTCATGACGCACACCCCACGGCCGGCTCTGCGGACGCGCGCCCGTCGGCGCGCCGCAGGAGCACCTCGATGCAGGTCTGCCCGTCCGGGCTCGGAGCAACGGTCACCGTGGTCTCCGAGGTCGCCTCGAGCGCCACCGCCTCGCCCCCCACCTGCACGCCCCACAGGTAGACGTCGCCGGCCTCGGGGGCCGGGTTGGTCCAGGTGAAGACGGCCTGGTCGCCCTCGATGCGGCCGGTGACGCCGGTGAGGGCGGGCACCGTGCGCTCGGTGATGACGTCGTCGACGTCGACGGGCCGGACGCTCGTGGGCGTCTCGATCGGCTCAGAGGGGTCGGAGCCGGACAGCACGGTCGCCAGGGCGATGCCTCCCCCGATGACGACCACAGCGCCGATGCCCGCGACCAGGGGCCACCGCCGCTTCGCGGCCGCGGGGGCGACGGGCTGCTCGGAAGCGGGACGTTCGACAGGACGGGCGTGGGTGACGCCGACGGTCTGGCCGGCCTCGGGAAGGCCGCGCAGCACGGTGTGGTCGTACGGCTCCGTCACGCCAGGCGCCGGCTGCTGGCCCCATCCGTAGGGCGCGGGCGTGCCAGGCGCGGGCTGCGCACCCGGCGCCGTGACGGGGGCACCGGTCGCGTCCCGCATGACGGTCGCATCGGCGGTGCTGAACGGCGGCTCTGCGAGCGGCGGGATCGTGGGAGCCGGGCGACTGTGCGCCGAGGGCGCGGGGCCCGTCGGGTCGATCGAGACGACAGAGCGCACTCGCGTGCGGTTGTCGTCCTCCCCCTCATGGGCATCGACCTCGACGGAGTCGTCGAGCACGTCGATCGTCGTCACCGACATCGCGAGCTCGATCTCGACCTTCTGGAGCGCCCGCGCGAACTCGAGGGCCGTGCGGTAGCGGTCCTCGCGACGCTTGGCCATCGCCGTGGCGAGCACGCGGTAGAGGGAGTCCGTGACGTCGGCGCGATCGATGCGCGGGAGAGGGTCGCTCTGGATGCGCGCCATGATGTCGGCCGTGGTGTTCTTCTGGCCGGGGATCTCGAACGGCGAGCGGCCGGCGAGGAGCGTGTAGACCGTCGCGCCGAGCGCCCAGATGTCGGTCGTGGGCGCGG
>QGUM02000018.1:0-21834 GCA_003242455.2 Actinomycetes bacterium | reverse complement strand
GGCAAGAAGCGCATGAAGAGCATCGGCTCTGTCGAGGTGCCGCCGGAGGCCTTCATCGCCGCCCTGTCCACCTCCGACGACGGCTCGGACAAGGGCAAGAAGAAGTAGCCATGGCCGATGCCGCGGCCGCGACGCCGATGCGCGACTTCGGCGTCTACATCCACGTGCCGTTCTGCTCGGTGCGCTGCGGCTACTGCGACTTCAACACCTACGCCCCGGGGGAGGTAGACGGCGCGACCCCCGCGTCGTACGTCGAGGCGGCCCTGCGCGAGATGGAGCTCGCACGGCGCGAGATGCGCGGCGACGAGCGTGCGGCGGCCACCGTGTTCTTCGGCGGCGGCACGCCCACGATGCTCGACGCTCCCGCGCTCGCGCGGCTGCTGTCCGGCGTGAGGCAGACCTGGGGCCTCGCGCCCGATGCCGAGGTCACCACGGAGGCCAACCCGGACTCCGTGACGCCCGAGTCGCTCGCGACGCTCGCCCAGGCGGGCTTCACGCGCGTGTCCTTCGGCATGCAGTCGGCGGTGCCTCACGTCCTCGCGACGCTCGACCGCACCCACAACCCCGAGAACGTCGCGCTGGCGGTGGGCTGGGCCAAGGAGGCGGGGCTCGCCACGAGCCTGGACCTCATCTACGGCACGCCAGGCGAGTCGCTCGAGGACTGGCGCAGAAGCCTCGACGCCGCCGTCGCGCTCGAGCCGGACCACGTGAGCGCCTACGCGCTCGTCATCGAGCCCGGCACGCGCATGGGGGCGCAGCTGCGCCGCGGCGAGATCGCGCCCACCGACCCGGACCTCCAGGCCGACATGTACGAGCTCGCGGACACGGTCCTCGCCGACGCGGGCTACTCCTGGTACGAGGTGTCCAACTGGTCGCGATCGCGCGAGCACCGCTGCAGGCACAACATCGGATACTGGCTCAGCCAGGACTGGTGGGGCATCGGGCCAGGGGCGCACTCGTACCTGGGCCCGCGCACGGGCCCCGACGGCGAGCCGTGCGGCGCGCGCCGATGGTGGAACGTCAAGCACCCGCGCGCGTATGCGGAGCGCCTGGCGCGAGGTGAGTCCCCGGAGCAGGACGGGGAGGAGCTGTCGGAGTCCGACCTCGCGCTCGAGTCGATCATGCTGCGCGTGCGGCTCGCGGACGGCATGCCCGTGCCTCCGGGGAGCGCCGAGGCCGTCGCGCGACTGATCGCGGACGGCCTCGTGGACGAGAGGAAGGCCCATGCCGGGGTGCTCGTGCTGACTCGCCGCGGTCGGCTGCTCGCGGACCGCGTGGTCCGCGAGCTCGCCGACTGAGCGGGCCGGACAGCGCCCGGCTCCTGGTCACGTGAAGAAGCGGATGACCAGGGGGATGCGGTAATACTCGCCGTTGTTCGCCTTCACTCCGGCGACGATCGAGATGATCACGTTGTACAGCCAGTAGGCGAGCATGATCGGGCCGGTCAGCAGGAAGCCGACGCCGAAGAACAGGAGGAACCCGACGAGCACGCCCGCGGCCATGACGATGAGCGACGTGATCTGCAGGTTGAGGTTCGACTTGCCGTGGTGGTCGATGAGCGCCGAGCGCTCGCGGAACACGAGCCAGATGACCAGCGGCGCGAGGAACGCGAGCGTTCCCGCCGACAGCAGCATCGCGGCGACGGCCAGGATGTGCACGAGCATCGCCCACGTGCGGGCGTCGCGCTCGAGCATCGGCTGCGGGCCGGACGGCACCGCCACGGGCGGGGCGGGGAGGACGGGAGGCGGGGGCGGAGGAGTCGACGCCGATGCGGGCGTCTCCGTCACCGGGGTCGCGCTGCCGATGGGCTCTGCAGGAGCCGCGCTCGTGGCGGGCTTCTTCGAGGCGGCGGGCTTCTTGGCCGCGCCGCCGGACGATGCCTTGCCGCTCGTGGCGGCCGGCTTCTTGGGTGCGGGGGTTGTCTCGGTCATGCCTCCACCTTCCCAGAAAGCGTCAGGGCCCCGCATCCGCCAGGAGACGGATACGGGGCCCTGATTCGCATCAGGGGCGACCCCTCAGGGGGTCACTTGATGAGACGGACGTTGAGCGGGTAGCGGTAGTTCTGACCCTTGTTGGCCTTGATCGCGCCCTGGATGCAGAAGATCAGCGACAGGACCCAGGCGGCGAAGATCAGCACGACGCCGATCAGGATGACGCTCAGGATCGAGCCCACGATGTACGACGCCGTGATGAGGATGGCGAAGTTCAGGGCCTCCTTCGACTCGGTCTCGACGAAGGCGCTCTTCTCCTTCTGGACCAGCCAGATGATGAGGGCAGGCAGGAAGCCGAAGAAGATCGTGCCGACGTGGGCAAGCGTGGCCCAGAGACGGGCGTCGGAGTCGCTCAGCTGAGCGGCGGAGTTCTCAGTCATTCGTTTTCACCACTTTGAATTGGTATGGATAGGACGCAGGCGTTCCCCGCCGTGCGACCCGACCCCCCTGAATGCAGAAGTAGGCCGCGACGATGGGGACTACCCACTGCGCCAATGTACCGACAAACCCCACCAATGGCACGAGGATTCGCACCAAAGTGGCGAGCGCAAACAGGACGAGTGCCACAAGCGAGAAGTTGACGGCCTTCGCGGCCTCGCGCGTGGCGAACGGGTCGTCCTTGCGTCGCGCGAGCCAGATGAGGAGCGGGACGAGAGGGCCGACGACGGCCGTGAAGTGTGCCGCGGCGGCCATGGCGGTGTCGCGCGACTCCAGGGATGATTGAGACATCGGTGTCCTCCGTGGACCACGCTAGCGCGAAGGCTCGCGCGATAGAATTGGCACTCGATCAACGAGAGTGCTAGTCGGGAGGCACAGTGAGCGACGAACGACGGGTAGCGGTGCTGCGCGCGATCGTCGAGGACTATGTCTCCACGCGGGAGCCGGTGGGCTCCAAGGCGCTCGCGGCGCATCACGACCTCGGCGTGTCGCCCGCGACCATCCGCAACGACATGGCCGCGCTCGAGGAGGAGGGGCTCATCATGCAGCCCCACACGTCGGCCGGGCGCATCCCCACGGACAAGGGCTATCGCGCCTTCGTGGACGCCCTCGCGTCCTCCGCGCTGGGCGACCCCCACAAGCGGGCGATCCAGACGTTCCTCAGCGACGCCGTCGACCTCAACGACGTCATCGAGCGCTCGGTGCGCCTGCTGAGCCAGCTCACGCGCCAGGTGGCCGTGGTCCAGTACCCCTCGGTGCGCGAGAGCGCGGTGCGACGCGTGGAGCTCGTGCGGCTCGGCACGGACCGTGCGCTCGCGGTCGTGGTCTCCGCCGACGCGCGGGTCGAGCAGGCGACGGTGGACATCCCGGCGGCGCTCACCGACGACGAGTTCGAGCGCATCGCGCGCGAGGTCAACGAGGCGTCTGTGGGCCGCACGCCGGCCCCGCTCGAGCTCGCGCTGCACGAGTGGGCGGCCCGCAAGGTGGACATGCCGTGGTGTCGCGCCCTGGCCGATGCCGTGGTGGGCGCCGCGCGCGGCGGCACGGTCGAGAAGGTCGTCTTCGCGGGCACGGGCAACCTCACGCGCTCGGCAGGCGATCTCGAGTCGGACCAGATCGCCCAGGTGCTCGACGCGCTCGAGGAGCAGGTGGTGCTGCTGCGCCTGCTGCACGAGATGTCCAAGGACGGCGAGGTGTCCGTGCGCATTGGCGCGGAGAACCAGCACGACGCGCTCAACCGCACCTCGATCGTCGCGGCGGGCTACGGACGCGAGGGCCAGGTGTCGCTCCTGGGCGCGCTCGGTCCCACGCGCATGGACTACCCGGGCACCATGGCCGCCGTGCGTGCCGTCGCCCGCTATCTCTCGACGGCGGTGAGCCCGTGAACGACTACTACGCCACCCTGGGCGTGCCTCGCACCGCCACCGAGGCGGAGATCAAGAAGGCCTACCGCAAGCTCGCCCGCGAGCTGCACCCCGACGTCGCCGGCCCCGAGGGCGAGGAGCGCTTCAAGGACGTCGCCGCGGCGTACGAGGTGCTGGGCAACGCGGAGAAGCGCGCCCAGTACGACCGCGGCATCGACCCTCGCGCGAGCGGCGGCGGAGCGGGAGCAGGCTTCGGCTTCGAGGACATCTTCGAGACCTTCTTCGGCGGGGCGACCCAGCGTCGCGGGCCCGCGTCGCGCACGCAGCGCGGCGGCGACACGCTCGTGCACGTGGACGTGACGCTCGAGGAGGCGGTGTTCGGCGTCCAGCGCGAGGTGACGGTGGACCTCGCCGACGTGTGCTCCCGATGCGGGGGCTCATGCTGCGAGCCGGGCTCGTCGCCCACGACGTGCCCGCAGTGCAGCGGCCAGGGCTCCGTCCAGCGCGTCGCGCGCTCGCTCCTGGGTCAGATCATGACCCAGACCGTGTGCCCGGGGTGCGGCGGCTATGGCACGATCATCGCGTCTCCGTGCACGGAGTGCGGCGGCCAGGGGCGCACGCACTCGCGCCACGAGGTCACGGTCGACATCCCCGCGGGCGTGGAGACCGGAACCCGCATCCGGCTGCGCGGCGCGGGAGACGCGGGTCTCGCCGGCGGACCGCGCGGGGACATCTACGTGGAGATCCGCGAGCGTCAGCACGACGTGTTCGAGCGCCGCGGCGACGACCTCCACTGCACCGTCCAGCTGCCCATGACGGCGGCGGCGCTCGGCACCGTCGCGGTGGTGGACACCTTTGACGGCCCGCAGGAGGTGGACATCCGTCCCGGCACGCACGCGGGAACCACCATCAAGCTCAAAGGGCTGGGCGTGGGCAAGCTCCAGCGCACGGGCCGCGGCGACCTGTACGTCCACGTCGACGTGCTCACGCCCACCGACCTCGACGACGAGCAGCGCCGCCTGCTCGACGAGCTCGCGAGGCTGCGCGGCGAGGAGAGGCCGCAGGCGCGTCTGGCGCCGCTCGGCGGCGGGGTCTTCGCCCGCCTGCGTGACGCCATCAAGGGCCGCTGAGCCCTGATGAGCGCACCCGTCTTCATCCACCCCGGCTCAGGGTCGGCCTCCGTGGGAGACATCCTGACGCTCTCCGGGGCGGAAGGACGCCACGCCGCCACGGTGCAGCGCCTGGGCGTGGGCGAGCCCATCGAGCTCGTCGACGGCGGGGGAGCGCGGGCGGCGGGCGCGATCGTCGCGGTCCGCCCGGGCGAGGTCGACGTGCGCGTGGACGGCATCGGCCGGGACGAGGACCCTCCCGTGACGCTCGTCCAGGCGCTCGCCAAGGGCGGGCGCGACGAGCAGGCGATCGAGGCCGCGACGGAGCTCGGCGCGACCCGCATCGTGCCATGGCAGGCTCGTCGCAGCATCGCCCAATGGAAAGGGCCCAAGGCGGACAAGGGTCGCGAGCAGTGGCGCTCCCTGGTCACCGCCGCCACCAAGCAGAGCCGACGCGCGCTCGTTCCGGCGGTGGAGCCGCTCGTCACGACCGCCCAGCTTCTGCGCCTCGTCGAGCACGCCGTCGCCGCAGGCGAGCGCGTGCTCGTCCTGCACGAGGAGGCCGCGACGCCGATCGGCGCGCTCGCTTGGCCCGACCCGCGCCAGGGCGTGTGGCTCGTCGTGGGTCCCGAGGGAGGCATCCCCGACGACGAGGTGGCGCAGCTGGCCGCCGCGGGCGCCGAGGCGGTCGTCCTGGGTCCGCACGTCCTGCGCACCTCGAGCGCGGGGCCTGCCGCGATCGCGGCTCTCGCCATCGCACGCGGCACGTGGGCGTGAGCGCCGCGATGGCCCTGTGACCGGGCCTGCGAGGACGTAGGCTGGCGACATGGATTCATGCCTGTTCTGCCGCATCATCGCCGGCGAGATCCCCGGCGACTTCGTGCTGCAGGAGGACGACGTGGTCGCCTTCCGCGACATCAACCCCAAGGCGACGGTACACGTGCTGGTGGTGCCGCGCATGCACGTCTCCTCCGTGTCCGAGCTGGCGCGCACCTCGCCCGCCATCCTCGCGGCGATGGCCGATGCCGCCCAGCGCATCGCCGACGCGGAGACCGGCGGCCACTTCCGCTGGATCTTCAACACGGGCGAGAACGCCGGCCAGACGGTGTTCCACGTCCACGGACACGTGCTCGGCGGCGGCACGCTGGGATGGTCGCCCGCGTGAACGCGTCTCATGTGGTCATCGTCGACGACGCGGCGAGCATGCCCGAGCTCATGGGCACGGGCGACTCGATCCTGCGCGAGCTGGAGCGGGCCTTCCCCGACGTCGACATCCTGGTGCGCGGCAACCACATCTCGCTGACCGGCGACGACGTCGCGGTCGCCCAGTGCGCGGCGGCGATCGAGGAGCTGCGCGCCATGCTCGCCGCGGGCGTGCCGCTCACCGCGGACGTGGCCCGCGAGAGCATCCGGATGCTGCGCGCGGGAGCGCGCTCCGGCAAGCCGGACGAGGCGCCTGTGGCGGTGCTGTCGCGCTCGATCCTGTCTACGCGCGGCCGCACCATCCGCCCGCGCACGCAGGGCCAGGCCGCCTACGTGCAGGCCATCGAGCAGCACACCATCACGTTCGGCATCGGTCCCGCGGGAACGGGAAAGACGTACTTGGCCATGGCCCAGGCCGTGGCGGCGCTGCAGGCCAAGCGCGTCAACCGCATCGTGCTCACCCGCCCTGCGGTCGAGGCGGGGGAGCGCCTGGGCTTCCTGCCCGGCACGCTCAGCGAGAAGATCGACCCTTACCTGCGCCCGCTGTACGACGCCCTGCACGACATGGTCGACCCCGAGTCGATCCCCAAGCTCATCGAGGCCGGCACCATCGAGGTCGCGCCGCTCGCGTACATGCGCGGCAGGACCCTCAACGACGCGTTCATCATCCTCGACGAGGCGCAGAACACCACGCGGGAGCAGATGAAGATGTTCCTCACCCGCCTGGGCTTCGGCTCGACGATGGTCGTCACGGGCGACATCACCCAGGTGGACCTTCCCGGCGGGATGGAGTCCGGCCTGCGCGCAGCGCGCGAGATCCTGCGCGGCGTGGACGACATCGCGTTCTGCGAGCTCACCGCGGACGACGTGGTGCGCCACCGCCTCGTGAGCGACATCATCACCGCCTACGCGAAGGCCGACGCCCGCAGCCAGCGCCGCGCACCGGACCGCCAGCAGCGTCGCTTCCCCGACACCGCCCCTCAGGAGGACCAGGAGTGATCGAGGTCAACAACGAGACCGACGCGGACATCGACGAGATCGAGTTCGCGGAGCTCGCGGCGTTCGTGCTCAAGGACCAGCACATCGCCGAGGGCGCGGAGCTCGCGATCCTCTTCGTGGACGAGAAGGCGATGGAGCAGCTGCATATCCAGTGGATGGACGAGCCGGGCCCCACGGACGTGCTGAGCTTCCCCATGGACGAGCTGCGGCCCGGCACTCCGGACAAGCCCACGCCTCCCGGGCTGCTGGGCGACGTCGTGGTGTGCCCCACGGTCGCGGCGCGCCAGGCGGCCAAGGCCGGCCACAGCGCCGAGGAGGAGATGCTCCTGCTCACGACGCACGGCATCCTCCACCTGCTGGGCTATGACCACGCGGAGCCGGAGGAGGAGAAGGAGATGTTCGACCTCCAACGGCGCCTCCTGCTCACGTTCCTCGCCCAGCGAGGCTGATCGGGCGGCGCCGTGGACCTGAGCGCCAGCTCCGTCGCCTGGCTCGTCGTGGTGACGGTCGTGAGCATCATCGGCGCGGCGGCGATGCACGCCGTGGTGGGGGCCTTCGAGCAGGTGCCGCATGCGCGCGAGCGCGAGCTCGCGCAGGCCGTGCGGCCCGACGGCAGGCCCCGCACCGTAGCGCGCCTCGCCGCCGACCCGCGCGAGACGGTCAACGCCGCCTCCGTCGTCTACGCCGCCGCCGAGCCGGTCGCGATCGTGTGCTGGACGGGTCTCGCGCTCGCGCTGTCCCACGCGATGACGCTGCGCTGGTGGGCGGGCGCGCTGCTCGCGCTTGCGGGCGCCGTCGCCATCTCGCTCATGCTCGTCCGCGCCCTGCCGCGCCGGCTCGGACGCTCGCATCCCGAGCCCGTGCTGCGCGCGCTCGCGCCCGTGGCGTGGTGCCTCGTGGTCCTCACGACTCCGCTGCGCCGTGTCGTCCCCGACCTGCAGCGTCCGGCGCTGTCCGAGGCCGAGGACCTCGTCGAGCAGGCGCAGGACACGCTCGAGAGCGAGGACGCGGAGCTGCTGCGCGGCGTCGTGAACCTGGGCGACACGCTCACGCGCGAGGTGATGGTGCCTCGCACCGACATGGTGACCATCAGCATCGGCGCCACGGCGCGCAAGGCGATGGTGCTGTTCATGCGCTCCGGCTACTCGCGCGTGCCGGTGGTGGGCGACGGCACGGACGACGTGCGCGGCGTGCTCTACCTCAAGGACGTGGTCAAGGCGACCTGGGACGACACGGCGGCGCTCGACAAGGGCGTCGAGGAGCTCATGCGCGAGCCGGTCTTCATCCCCGAGTCCGTCCCCGCCGACGACCTGCTGCGCCGCATGCAGGATGAGGTGTTCCACATGGCGATCGTCGTCGACGAGTTCGGCGGCGTGGCCGGCCTCGTGACCATCGAGGACGCGCTCGAGGAGATCGTGGGCGAGGTGGTCGACGAGCACGACCAGAGCGCTCCCGAGCCCGAGCCGCTCGGCGACGGCGCGTACCGCGTCCCCGCACGCCTGCCGCTCGGCGAGCTCGGCGAGCTGTTCGGCGTCGAGATCGACGACGAGGACGTGGAGACGGTCGCGGGGCTGCTCGCCAAGGCGCTCGGGCGCGTGCCCATCCCGGGCGCGACGGCATCGGCGCACGGCCTGGTCCTCACGGCGGAGCGCACGGCCGGGCGACGACGTAGGCTCACGTGGGTGCTGGCACGACGCGAGGAGGACGCCGATGAGTGAGTTCCGCTCGGGATTCGCCTGCTTCGTCGGGCGCCCGAACGCAGGAAAGTCCACGCTCATGAACGCGCTGGTGGGGGAGAAGGTCGCAATCATGTCCTCGCGCCCTCAGACCACCCGCCGGGCCATCCGCGGCATCGTCAGCCGCGAGGACGCGCAGCTCGTCATCGTGGACACTCCCGGCCTGCACCGGCCGCGAACGCTGCTCGGCCAGCGACTCAACGACCTCGTGCGCGAGACCTTCGCGGAGGTGGACGTCATCGGCTTCTGCCTGCCCGCGAACGAGCGCATCGGCCCCGGCGACCGATGGATCGCCCGTGAGCTGGCCGATGCCCGTGCCCCCGTGGTCGCGATCGTCACCAAGCTCGACACCGTCCCGCGCGAGCGCGTCGCCGAGCACCTGCTCGCCGTCAGCGAGCTGGGAGACTGGGCCGACGTGGTGCCCGTGTCGTCGATCAAGGGCGTCCAGGTGGACGTGCTGACCGACGTGCTCGTCAAGCACCTGCCCGTGGGCCCGCCGCTGTACCCCGAGGGCGAGCTCACCGACGAGCCCGAGGACGTGCGCGTCGCGGAACTCATCCGCGAGGCGGCGCTCGAGGGAGTGCGCGACGAGCTGCCGCACTCGATCGCCGTGGTGGTCGAGGAGATGGTGGAGCCCGAGGACGGGGGAGTGCTGCAGGTGCGCGCCCACGTGTTCGTGGAGCGCGACTCGCAGAAGGGCATCATCATCGGCAAGGGCGGCTCCCGCCTCAAGGAGGTGGGCGCGACCGCCCGCCAGGGCATCGAGCGGCTGCTGGGGCGGCGCGTCTACCTGGACCTGCACGTCAAGGTCGCCAAGGACTGGCAGCGCGATCCCAAGCAGCTGGGGCGGCTGGGGTTCTAGCGCGGTTTCCGGCTCGCGGCGCTCGGTGCGCTACCCTGGAGGGCATGAGCTCACGCTCGCTGCTCCTTCGCTGCCGCGACGAGGCCTAGACCAGGCCGGATCCTCGTCGCGGCGGTTGGTGTGCCGGCCCAGAGACAGCCACCACGACGTGAGACGCGAAGGATTCCACGAATGAGCCAGCACTACACCGGCGGCGATCAGCAGCCCTCGAGCATGCCGCTGCACAAGTACCGCCCGTTCCACGAGCAGATCCAGGTCGACCTGCCCGATCGCACGTGGCCGAACACGCGCATCACCACGGCGCCGCGCTGGTGCGCGGTGGACCTGCGCGACGGCAACCAGGCGCTCATCGAGCCCATGGACGTCGAGCGCAAGATGCGCATGTTCGACCTCCTGGTCCGCATGGGCTACAAGGAGATCGAGGTCGGCTTCCCCAGCGCCAGCCAGATCGACTTCGACTTCGTGCGCCGCCTCATCGAGGAGGAGCGCATACCGGACGACGTCACCATCCAGGTGCTGACCCAGGCGCGCGAGCACCTCATCGAGCGCACGTACGAGTCGCTCAGGGGCGCCAAGAACGCGATCGTCCACCTGTACAACTCGACATCCGTCCTGCAGCGCGACGTCGTCTTCCGCGCCACCGAGGACGAGGTCATGGACATCGCCACCCACGGCGCGATGCTGTGCCTCAAGTACGAGGAGACGCTGGAGGGGACGAACGTCTTCTACGAGTACAGCCCGGAGTCCTTCACGGGCACGGAGCTCGAGTACGCCGCGCGCGTGTGCAACGCGGTGCTCGACGTGTGGAAGCCCACTCCGGAGCGTCCGGTCATCATCAACCTGCCGGCCACGGTCGAGATGGCCACCCCCAACGTCTACGCCGACGCCGTGGAGTGGATGAGCCGCCACCTCGACTACCGCGACAGCGTCGTCCTGAGCCTGCACCCGCACAACGACCGCGGCACGGCCGTCGCCGCCGCGGAGCTGGGCTACATGGCCGGCGCCGACCGCATCGAGGGCTGCCTGTTCGGCAACGGCGAGCGCACCGGCAACGTGTGCCTCGTGACGCTGGGCATGAACCTGTTCAGCCAGGGCATCGACCCCCAGATCGACTTCAGCGACATGGACGGGATCCGTCGCACCGTCGAGTACTGCAACCAGATCGACGTGCACCCGCGTCACCCGTGGGGCGGCGACCTCGTCTTCACCGCTTTCTCCGGCTCCCACCAGGACGCCATCAAGAAGGGCCTGGAGCGCATGGAGGCCGATGCGGCGAAGCAGGGCGTCACGGTCGACGACCTGGTGTGGGCGGTCCCGTACCTGCCGATCGACCCGCGCGACGTCGGCCGCACCTACGAGGCCGTGATCCGCGTCAACGCGCAGTCCGGCAAGGGCGGCATCGCGTACCTGATGAAGACGGAGTACAACCTCGACCTGCCGCGTCGCCTGCAGATCGAGTTCTCCAAGGTCGTCCAGGTCGAGGCCGACGCCACCGGGACCGAGATGACCGCGCAGCGCCTGTGGGAGATCTTCGAGGACGAGTACCTGCCCGCGAGCGACCCGGCGCGTGTGTGGGGCCGATTCGCGCTCCAGGGCACGCGCACCACCTCGAGCGACACCGGCCCCGACACCCTCGAGGCCGACATCCTCGACGGCGGCGAGAAGGTCACGATCGCGGGCTCCGGAAACGGCCCGGTCAACGCGTTCGTCGAGGCGCTCAAGGGACGCGGCGTGGAGGTCGACGTGCTCGACTACGCCGAGCACGCCATGACGGCCGGCGGCGACGCGACCGCTGCGGCCTACGTCGAGTGCCGCATCGGCGAGGAGACGCTGTGGGGCGTGGGCATCGACCCGTCGATCACCACGGCGACGCTCAAGGCCATCATCTCCGGCGTCAACCGGGCGCAGAGGTAACGCGGGATGGGCACCACGCGCACCTCGGTCGCGCGCGCACGCCGCATTCGCGTCGTCGCAGCGCTCGGCGCAGGCATGCTCGCGCTGGCCGGCTGCACGTCGCAGTCCGTGGCAGAACGCGTGGGGGGCCAGCTGCCGGACCTCGCTGAGTACGGCTACGAGCAGTTCGAGTGCGGCACGGGAGTGACCATCGGCGAGCTCTTCAAGGCACCCGAGGAGCCGTACCGCGCCCAGTGCTGGCGGGGAGCCAAGGACGACCCGTTCACGTGGGTCGCCGATGACCTGCGCACCGCCCTGGTCCAGGCCACGGGAGGCGTCGACGCCTCGTCTGTCGCCTGCCCCAAGGACGTGCTCAACGAGACGGCGGGCGTCGCGTGCCGCGCGGTGTACGTCGGCACGGAGGGCGACGACGTCCTCGTGCGCGTCATCGTCACCCTCCCCGACATCGACGCCGTCATCGCCAAGGTGCCCGAGGATCCCACGCCCGACGACGTCGTGGACGCGCTCTACGGCGCCGATGTCGAGGTGCTCATCGGGACCGAGCCGATCCCCGAAGCCGCGTCGCAGTCGTGAGGATGTGGGCGCCCTGGAGGCATCGCGAACGACGCCTGGTCTTCCTGTACTCGGAGTCGGCGGCGAGGTTCGGCTCGACCCTCATGCGCGGCTGGCAGCTCGCCGACATCGCGCGTGAGCAGGGCGTGCGCTCTCGGGTGAGCGTGGCGGCGGTGGGCGCGCGCGTCTCGGACGCCGACGTGTTCATGACCAAGGGCGCGGCCGCGCACGCGACGCCCGAGCAGTACGAGGCCCTCAAGGCGCGCGGCAACCGCCTCCTCGTGGACCCGCTCGACGGCGAGGTCACGGACCGCATGCTGCAGCACGCCGACGTCATCGTCGCCGCCTCGCGCACCGCAGAGCTGGCATATCTCGACGAGCATCCCGAGCACCGGGTGGTCCGCATCGACCACCATGTGGACCCGCGCGTCCAGGCCCAGGGGCCCGGTCCCGAGGACGCGCCGTTGCGCATCGGATACTTCGGCTCGCTCCTCAACATCTTCTCCACGCCGGCCATCGAGGAGCGGATCGACGTCCACTCCGTCGAGACGGGCACCGACCAGTCGATCCCGTGGTGGGAGCGGCCGCGCCAGTACCCGGTCCACTACGCCGTGCGGTCCTGGCGCCCCATCGACGTCCACAAGCCCTTCCTCAAGGGCTTCACCGCCGCCGTGGCCGGTGCCGTCATCCTCATCGGCCGCCACGCGGAGCCCGAGCACTGGCTCGGCGACGACTATCCGTTCTTCGTCTCGGCGGAGCCCACGGAAGCGGAGGTCCTCGCGGCTCTCGACCGCCTCCAGGAGGCGCACGGCGGCCCCGAGTGGCGCGACGCGCGCGATCGCATGGAGGCGTTGCGCGCCCGCGTGACCGATGCGGTGATCGCGCGGCAGCTCGCCGCCGCCCTCGACGGCTGAGCGCGTCCCCACGCCGCCGTCACCGGGTCGCGGGACAATGGACGCGTGCCCCTGTACCGTGACGACGCCATCGTCCTGCGCACCCACAAGCTGGGTGAGGCGGACCGCATCGTCACGCTCCTGACCAAGCACCACGGCAAGGTGCGCGCCGTCGCCAAGGGGGTGCGCCGCACGTCGAGCCGCATCGGCGCGCGCATGGAGCCGTTCATGCTCGCCGACGTCCAGCTGTACGAGGGCCGCAGCCTCGACATCGTCAGCCAGGTGGAGACGCGCGAGCCGTACGCGCGGCGCATCGCGCAGGACTACCAGCTGTTCACCGCCGCGACCGCCATGGTGGAGACGGCGGACAAGCTCGTCGACCACGAGCGCGAGCCCGCGCTCGCGCAGTTCCGCCTGCTGCACGGCGCCCTGGGGGCCCTGAGCCGTCGCGAGCACGACCCGGGGCTCGTACTCGACTCCTTCCTGCTGCGCTCGCTCGCGATCGCGGGATATGCGCCGAGCTTCACCGCGTGCGCGGTGTGCGGCGCTCCAGGACCCCACAGGGCCTTCGCGATCGCGGAGGGAGGGGCGGTGTGCGAGAGCTGCCGGCCCACAGGGTCCGCCGCGCCGTCGCCGGAGACCTTCGCCCTGCTCGGCGCCCTCCTCGAGGGGGACTGGGGCACGGCGGACGACTCGGGCGAGCGGGAGCGGCGCGACAGCGCCGGGCTCATCGCCGCGTACACCCAGTACCACCTGGAGCGGAAGGTGCGCTCGCTCGGCCTCGTGGAGCGAGCGGGCGGCGAGCCGTGAGCCTGCGCGCGGCGACGCCCTTCGGCGCACTAGCCTGGGTCCCGTGACCCCCGCCCGGCCCTTCCCGCATCCGTCGGGCGCCACGCCCCCGGACCTGCCCGCATCGGCGATCCCCCACCACGTGGCGATCGTCATGGACGGCAACGGCCGCTGGGCCAAGCAGCGCGGCCTGCCGCGCACCGAGGGACACACGCGCGGCGAGGCGGCCCTGCTGGACGTCGTCGCCGGCGCGATCGAGATCGGCGTCAGGCACGTCACCGCCTATGCGTTCAGCACGGAGAACTGGAAGCGCAGCCCTGAGGAGGTGCGCTTCCTCATGGGCTTCAACCGCGACGTCATCCGTCGCCGCCGCGACCAGATGCACGAGTGGGGCGTGCGCGTGCGCTGGGCGGGTCGGCGCCCCCGGCTGTGGAAGTCGGTCATCGAGGAGCTGGAGGCGGCGGAGCGCCTCACGGCGCGCAACACCGTCCTGACGCTCACCATGTGCGTGAACTACGGCGGACGCGCGGAGATCGCCGACGCCGCCCGCGCCCTCGCGCAGGACGTCGCGGACGGGCGGCTGGACCCCGCGAAGGTGACGGAGAGGACCTTCGCGCGCTACCTCGACGAGCCCGACATGCCGGACGTGGACCTCTTCTGGCGCTCCAGCGGGGAGCAGCGCTCGAGCAACTTCCTGCCGTGGCAGGCCGTCTACGCGGAGTACGTGTTCAGCGACGTCCTGTGGCCCGATGTGGACCGGCGCCACCTGTGGGCGGCTATCGAGGAGTACGCGAAGAGGAACCGGCGCTTCGGCGCCGAGTGACGAGGCGCCACGCGGTCGTCAACACCCACGCGCCGCCGATGAGCGCCGCGACGATGCCGAGGAACAGCCACGGCGACTGACGCCAGGCCTCCAGCAGGCCGATGCCGAGCGTCGCGTACACGGCGGCCCACGCCACGCAGCCGGGGAGCATCGCGAGCGTGTAGAGGTCCCAGCGCATGCGCGTGAAGCCCGCGCCCGCGTTGACGAGCGTCTGGAAGCCGATCGTGAGGAACGACGCCGGCACGCCGATGAAGCCCCAGCGCTCGAGGAACGCCTGGGCACGGTCCCACCGCGGGCCGGAGAACCGCGCGGCGATGCGCGCGCGCAGCGTCGGCCTGTGCTCGGGCGTCGCATCGGACTCCTGGGCGACGGCGCCGATGTCCTGGGCCGCCGCGCCGCGCGTCGCTCCCTTGCGCAGCCACCAGCCCGCCCAGTACGTCCCTTGCGCGCGGAGGAACACCACCATGCACAAGAACAGGAAGATGCCCCAGAAGGGGCCGTCGCTGATGAAGCTCGGGACTCCGGCCATCACTCGCCGCTCTCCTGGCAGTCGCCGCACACGCCGGTGATCTCGACGGTGTGGTCGATGTCCGCGTAGCCGTGCTCACGTGCCACACGCGCGGTCCACGCCTCGAAGCCAGGGATCTCCACGTCCTGTGCAGCCCCGCACGCGCGGCATCGCAGGTGGTGGTGGTGCGTCGGCGTCGCCTCGCACAGCCGGTACAGCGTCTCGCCCGACTCCGTCACCACGGTGTCCACGCCGCCGGACTCCGCGAGCGACTGGAGGGTGCGGTACACCGTCGCGAGGCCGATGCTCGAGCCCTCCTGGCGCAGGAGGTCGTGCCATCCCTGCGCAGAGCGGAAGTCGCCCGCGGCAAGCGCCGCGAGCACGGCGGCGCGTTGGCGCGTCATGCGCGGCAACGCCGCCTCGGCTGCCGCGGCGTGCGCGCGGCCGGTGCTCATGGCTTCCTCCGATGGGCGCGGATCTGAGTCGTCGCGCTCACCGCAATGTAGGCGAGGACGCCCAGGACCACAATGAGGGCGCCGGGCTGGAGGTCGTGCTCGAGCGTGATGCCCACGCCCGTCAGGGTGAGCGCCGCGCCGATGGCCATCGCCAGTCCCATGGTGCGCGCGAACGAGTGCGTGAGCTGCTGGGCGATCGCCACGGGCAGGATCATGAGCGCGCTGACGAGCAGCACTCCCACGACCCGCATCGCCACGGTGATGGTCACCGCGGCAAGGATCGCCACGAGGGTGGTCAGCAGCCGCGCGGGAAGGCCCGATGCGCGTGCGAACTCCTCGTCGTGCGTCACCGCGAACAACGCGGGGCGCAGGCCCAGGCCCGCGGCGATGATGAGGCCGGCGAGCGCGACGGTGACCCACACATCGGGCCAGGTCACGGTGGAGATCGAGCCGAAGAGGTAGCCGAGCAGGTTCGCGCTCGAGCCTCCGGCGGCGGAGATGAGCAGGACGCCGGTCGCGATGCCGCCGTAGAAGAGCACCGCGAGGACCACGTCGGCCGCCGCGCCTCGAGCGCGCATGCGCTCCATGACGACGGCCGCGGCGACGGCGAAGACGATCGCGCCGGGGACGGCGAGGGCGTCGCGCTGGACGAGGTCCGCCGCGGAGCCCGCGAGCCAGCCCGCGGCCACGCCGGCGAGCGCCACGTGCCCGATCCCGTCGCCGAGGAGGGCCATGCGCCGCTGCACCAGGTAGGTGCCCACGATGGGCGTGGCGACGCCCACGAGCACGCCTACGAGGAGCATGCGCTGGACCAGGGGATCGCTCAGGAGGCTCATTGCGGGCCCTCCAGCGGGATGGCGGCGGGATGGGCGAGGGGAGCGCCCTCGTGCGGGTGCTCGTGGTCGTGTCCGGGCAGCGCGTGGACGCCGGCGTCCTGCGGGGGCGGGCCCACATGGGTCACGCAGCCGTGCTCCAGCACCACCGACGTGTCGATGTGACGTGCGATGGGGCCCAGCTCGTGCAGCACGATGAGGACGCCCACGCCGTGCTCCTTGAGGTGACCGAGCGCGTGGGCGAACTGCACCTGGGACTCCAGGTCCATGCCCGCGAGCGGCTCGTCGAGGATGAGCAGGCGCGGCTCGCGCACGAGGGCGCGGGCGATGAGCACGCGCTGCTGCTGGCCTCCCGACAGGCGTGAGATCTCGCGGCGGGACAGGTCGGCGACGCCGAGCTCATCGAGCGCCGCGTGGACCCGCGCGGCACGATCGCCCGGCAGGCGCAGGGCGCGATGGCCCAGCAGCCCGGAGGCGACGACCTCCTGCACGGTGGCCGCCACCCCGCCGGATGCCGTGAGGCGCTGCGGGACGTAGCCCACGGCGGCGAGGGCGCGGGCATCGGCTGGGCGGCCCTGGATGAGCACCTCGCCGGACGAGTGCGGGATCGCGCCCACGATGGCGCGCACGAACGTGGACTTGCCCGAGCCGTTGCCGCCCATGAGCGCGACGACCTGGCCGGCCTCGACGGCGGCTCCGACGCCGTGCAGGATCTCCGTGCCTTCGAGGGACACCCGCACGTCGCGGGCCTCGAGCAGCGTCTCAGTCACAGCCGAGCCCGTCTCGCAAGGCGTCCAGGTTGCGCCGCATGACGCTCAGGTAGTCCTCCCCGTCGCCCACGGTCTCGAGAGGGCTGAGGACTGCGATCGCCACTCCCGTGTCGGCGGCGACGGCCTCGACGACGCTCGAGGCGGACGCGGCCTCCGCGAACACCGTGGTCGCGCCGGAGTCCTCGACGAGGGCGACGATCTCCCGCATGCGGGCGGGGGAGGGCTCGCTCTCCGGGTCGAGTCCGGTGATCCCGAGCTGTTCCAGGTCGTAGGCCTCCGCGAGGTAGCCGAACGCCGCGTGACCCGTGACGATCTGGCGCCGCTCGCACGAGGCGAGGCCGGCCGCGAACGACTCGTGCAGCGCGGTCAGCTCGGAGGCGAGGCGCTGCGCGTTGGCGGCGAAGGCGTCGGCGTGGTCCGGGTCGAGGGCGGTGAGCTCGTCGGCGAGGGCGAAGGCGAAGTCGGCCAGGAGGCGCGGGTCGAGCCAGAAGTGCGGGTCGAGGTCGCCGTGGTTGTGGCCGTGGCCGTCGGCCGGCTCGCCGTGCGCATCGTGGTCGTCGTGCTCGTGCTCGCCCGCGTGCAGCGCGACGACGCTCGCGACGTCGAGCGAGCGTGCGCCGGTCGTGGCCACGGCATCGTCCACCGCGGCCTGGAAGCCGTCGATGCGCAGGACCAGGTCCGCGGCGCCCAGGGCCCGCACGGCCGCAGGAGAGAGCTCGAGCTCGTGAGGCTCCACACCCGGCGGCACGGCCGTATCGACGTTCACGTGCTCGCCGCCCACGGCCTGTGCGACGAACTGCAGCGGGTAGACCGCGGCGACCACGGTGAGGCCGTCCGCCGATGCGTCGGAGGGGGAGGCGCATCCCGCGAGGAGGCTCGCGGCGGCGGCGAGGGTCAGCAGGGGGAGCGTGCGCACCCCGCGACAGTAATGCAATTGAGAATCATTGTCAATAAGCCTCGGATGCACGCGAGACCGCGTGCGAAACGCCCGCCGCGGCCCGCCTACGATCGACGCATGAACGAGCCCGCCCGCATCCGCGTGTCCCGCCCCGGGTGGGTGTTCTTCGTCGGCCGCGCCGTGCTGCGCCCGCTGTTCTGGCTCCTGTTCCGCACCCGCCGCATCGGCCACCGCGACGTGCCCCGCGAGGGCGCGGTCCTCCTCGCCGCGAATCACCTGAGCAGCTGGGACACGGTGCTGATCCCCGTCGCCGCTCCGCGCCCCGTGCAGTTCCTCACCAAGTCGGCGTACTTCGACAAGCCCGGCCTCAGGGGAGCGTTCCTGCGCTGGTTCTTCCGCAACATCGGTGCCGTGCCGGTGCTGCGCGCCGCGGGATCGGAGGCGCAGGCCGCGCTCGAGGCAGGCAGCGCGATCCTGCGCGCCGGGAGCGTGTTCGCCGTCTTCCCCGAGGGCACGCGCTCGCGCGACGGCCGCCTGTACAAGGGTCGCGCAGGAGCAGCGTGGATGGCGCTCGAGACCGGGGCGACCGTGGTGCCCGTGGGGCTTGTCGGGACGTCGGGGCTCAAGGCGTTCCGCTGGCTCCGGCCGGGTGCGCCGCGTCCCGAGGTGCGGTTCGGGGCCCCCATGGACCTGAGCGACCTTGCGGGCAAGCCCGGCGGCGTGGCGCGCCGCATCGCGACCGAGCGCATCATGGACGCCATCGCGGAGCTCACCGGCCAGGAGCGCGCCGACGAGCTCAACGCCACGTCGTCCGATGCGGCCTCGGAGTGACCTCCGAGCGCCACTAGACTGTTCCGAACTGTGCGACGCACGGTCGTGCATGGCGACCTTCAACCCAGGAGAGTTACCCATGGCTTCGCGCCTCGATGACGTCATTTCCCTTGCCAAGCGACGCGGCTTCGTCTTCCCGTGTGGAGAGATCTACGGGGGGACCCGCTCCGCGTGGGACTACGGACCGCTCGGCGTGGAGCTCAAGGAGAACATCAAGCGGCAGTGGTGGCGCGCCATGGTGACGAGCCGTGACGACATCGTCGGCCTCGACTCATCCGTCATCCTGCCTCCGCAGGTGTGGGAGGCCTCCGGCCACATCGCCGCGTTCGTCGACCCGCTCGTCGAGTGCCTGTCGTGCCACAAGCGCTACCGCGAGGACCACCTCCTCGAGGCCTTCGAGGAGAAGAAGGGCCGTGCGCCCGAGGGCGGCCTCGCCGAGGTCGCGTGCGAGAGCTGCGGCACGCGCGGCCAGTGGACCGAGCCCAAGATGTTCAACGGCCTGCTGCGCACCTACCTGGGAGCCGCCTCGGACGAGTCCGGCCTGCACTACCTGCGCCCCGAGACCGCCCAGGGCATCTTCGTGAACTTCGCGAACGTGCAGGCGAGCGCGCGCATGAAGGTGCCGTTCGGCATCGGGCAGATCGGCAAGTCGTTCCGCAACGAGATCACGCCCGGCAACTTCATCTTCCGCACGCGCGAGTTCGAGCAGATGGAGATGGAGTTCTTCGTCGTGCCCGGCACGGACGAGGAGTGGCACCAGTACTGGATCGACACCCGCACGGACTGGTACGTCGAGCTCGGCATCTCCCGCGAGAACCTGCGCCACTACGAGCACCCCAAGGAGAAGCTGTCGCACTACTCGAAGCGGACGGTCGACATCGAGTACCGCTTCGGCTTCCAGGGCAGCGAGTGGGGCGAGCTCGAGGGCATCGCCAACCGCACCGACTTCGACCTCACGACGCACTCGGAGCACTCGGGCAAGGACCTCAGCTACTTCGACCCGGTCAAGAACGAGCGCTTCATCCCCTACGTCATCGAGCCCGCCGCGGGCCTGACCCGCTCGCTCATGGCGTTCCTCGTCGAGGCGTACGCCGAGGAGGAGGCGCCCACGGCCAACGGCGGCACCGAGAAGCGCATGGTGCTGCGCCTTGACCACCGCCTGGCCCCGGTCAAGGCGGCGGTGCTGCCGCTGTCCAAGACGGACGCGCTCCTGCCCGTCGCCCAGGACCTCGCCAAGGAGCTGCGCGGTGCCTGGACCGTCGACTACGACGAGACGCAGTCCATCGGCAAGCGCTACCGCCGCCAGGACGAGATCGGCACGCCGTTCTGCATCACGGTCGACTTCGACACGCTCGAGGACCAGGCCGTGACGATCCGCCACCGCGACACCATGCAGCAGGAGCGCGTGGCCCTGGCGCAGGTCAAGGCGTACCTGGCCGAGAGGCTCGTCGGGGCCTGAGCCCGGCCCATGCCTGCCGTCGTCTGACCGGCGCCAGGCCGGCATCGGCGCGGCCCGTGCCGCCGATGCGAGCCCATCGGCCCTGCCCGGCCCGCGCGTCGGCGACAATGGTCAGATGACCACCGCCACCCGGCTCCTGCCGCCGCTGAGCATCGGCCCGTTGACGGTCGACACTCCCGTGGTGCTCGCGCCCATGGCGGGCATCACCAACGCGGCGTTCCGACGACTGTGCCGTGAGCACGGCGGCGGGCTGTACGTGGCGGAGATGGTGACGTCGCGGGCGCTCGTGGAGCGGACGCCGGAGTCGCTGCGGATCATCGCGCACGACCCCGATGAGACGCCGCGCTCGGTGCAGGTGTACGGGGTGGACCCCGCGACCATCGGCGCCGCCGTGCGGATGATCGTCGAGGAGGATCGCGCCGACCACATCGACATGAACTTCGGCTGCCCGGTGCCCAAGGTGACGCGCAGGGGCGGGGGAGCGGTGCTGCCGTGGAAGCGCGACCTGTTCCGCGACATCGTGCGCGCCGCGGTGCGCGAGGCCTCCAAGCGCGACATCCCGGTGACGGTGAAGATGCGCAAGGGCATCGACGACGATCACCTCACCTACCTCGACGCCGGTGTGATGGCCGAGCACGAGGGCGCGGCGGCCGTGGCCCTGCACGCGCGCACGGCGGCGGACTACTACTCGGGGCATGCGGACTGGGAGGCGATCGCGCGCCTCAAGGACGCGGTGCGGACCATTCCCGTGCTGGGCAACGGCGACATCTGGTCCGCGGAGGATGCGGTGGCGATGGTCGAGCAGACCGGCTGCGACGGGGTCGTGGTGGGTCGCGGGTGCATGGGTCGGCCGTGGCTGTTCGCGGACCTTCAGGCGGCGTTCGAGGGACGGGCCGATCGTGTGCGGCCGGGGCTGCGTGTGGTCGCGGACACGGTCTACCGCCACGGGGAGCTGATGATCGCGCACTTCGGGGGCGACGAGCGCAAGGCCATGCAGGAGATCCGCAAGCACATGGCCTGGTACTTCAAGGGATACCCGGTGGGAGGGGAGACGCGGCGGGCGCTGGGGCTCGTGTCCACGCTCGCCGAGCTGCGCTCGATCCTCGACACCCTCGACCTCGACGCTCCGTATCCGGGCGCAGCTGCGGAAGGGGCGAGGGGCCGTCAGGGGACGCCCAAGCGCCCCGCATGCCCGGAGGGCTGGCTCGACACCCGCGACATCACTCCCGACCTTGAGGAGAGGCTGCGCGAGGCGGAGCTGAGCGTCTCCGGCGGCTAGCCGCTTCCGACCCCGTTCCGCGGGGCCCGTGTGCCGGTCGCGGCGCCCCGGCCCCTCACGACCAGGTCGCGTCCCCGGCGCCCTCATGACCACCTAGCGTCGAGGCGCCGGCGCCCTCATGACTACCT
>QGUM02000127.1:0-5065 GCA_003242455.2 Actinomycetes bacterium | reverse complement strand
CTGTGGCACTGGGTGGCCCGCATGGAGGCCGCCGGCGTGTCCCGCGAGATCATGACGGTCGCCGACATGCTCGAGCAGCTCGGCCTGCCGCGCGACCTCCCGAACCTGATCGTCGTCGCCCGCGACGACATGGACGACGAGCTGAAGACGCGGTTCATCGCGGCCCTGCAGGACACGTTCGAGGTGATGCTGGCCACGCCGGCGGACGACCCGTTCTGGCAGACGATCCTCGACGAGGGCCTCTACTCGCTGCCCGACCCGAGCCAGTTCCCGTCCGTCGTCGAGCGCTGGAAGGCCGGCACGACCGACAAGTGGGACCAGGAGTCGATCGACGGCCTGGTCGCGATGGTCGAGCGCCTGGTCGAGCTCGCCGGGCCCGAGGCCGTGGGCGTCGAGCGCATCGACCCGGACGCGTACACGACCGCGTTCCTGCCGCGCTGAGGTAGGTACGCCGGGTGGCGGTAGATGCTGAAACCGTGGCCCCTGCCGTCGTCCGGCGCGAGGCGCGGAGGAGGTCGGGAGGCGCCGGCGTCGGCCCCTGGCTGACGCTGGCGTCCTACCTCTCCCTCCTCCTGGTCTGGGTACTCGCCGCACGAGCAGCGCCGAACCTGATCCCGGGTCCGGTCGAGACGCTGCAGTTCGTGGCCCGCGAGTACCAGCGCGGGGTGCTGATCAAGCACCTCTTGGTCACCACCCAGAGGGTGCTCTCCGCCTTCGCCGTGGGCATGGTCATCGGCGTCGCCGCCGGAGCGGCGATGGGCGCGTCGAAGCGCGTCGACGACCTCCTGCAGGGCTGGCTCGTCGTGCTGCTGACGATCCCGCGCATCCTGCTCTTCGTCGTCGCCTACCTGACGATAGGGCTCTCGGACCAGGCGCTCGTCGTGGCGCTGGTGATAACCATCGTCCCCACGATCGTGGTGGCCGTGCGCGAGGGTGCGCGGGCCATCGACGGCTCGCTGGTCGAGATGGCCAGGGCGTTCCGCCGCTCGCCGGCGGCGACCTGGCTGCACGTCGTGCTGCCGCAGCTCGTCCCGTACATCGTCGGCACGGCGCGCGGCGCCCTCGCGCTCGCCTGGAAGATGGTCGTCCTCGGCGAGCTGCTGGGCCGCACCTCCGGCGTCGGCTACCAGATCTCCTTCTACTTCCAGTTCTTCAACATGACGGGCATCCTCGCCTACGGCGTGACGATGATGGTCCTACTGGCCATCCTCGACCTCGGCGTCATGGGCGTGGTGCAGCGCGTCGCGTTCCGCTGGCGCGCGCCGGTCAGGGTCAACGCGGTCGGCTGATGGCGGAGATCCACGTCAGCGGCCTGAGCAAGTCCTACGCGCTGCGGGACGGTGGCTTACGTCCGGCGCTGCGGGACATCGACCTGCACGTCGCGTCGGGCGAGTTCGTCTGCCTGCTGGGCCCCTCGGGCTGCGGCAAGACGACGCTCCTCAACATCCTCGCCGGCCTCGACACGGCCGACACGGGTCGCGTCAGCGTGGGCGACCCGAACGACCCGCCCGTCACCTCTTACATGTTCCAGGAGCCGCGCCTGCTGCCGTGGCGCACGGTCCGCGGGAACCTCCGCTTCGTGCTCGACGAAGGCGGCGGCGAAGCGCGCGACAAGGTGGACTACTGGCTCGAGCGCGTGGGCCTCGCCGGCCGCGGCGACGACTACCCGCGCCAGCTCTCGATCGGCCAGCGACAGCGCGTGGCCGTCGCCAGGGCCCTGATCGTGAAGCCGGACGTCCTCTTCATGGACGAGCCGTTCTCGTCCCTCGACGAGCTCACCGCGACCCGCATGCGCGAGGAGCTCCTCGACCTCTGGCACGAGCTCGGCTGCACCGTCGTGTTCGTCACCCACAACCCGCTCGAGGCCGCCTTCCTCGCCGACAGGATCGTCGTCATGAGCCCCGGTCCCGGACGCATCGTCGAGCAGCTGCAGGTCACCGGCCGGCTGCCGCGCCCGCGCGACGCCGACGACCCCGCGCTGTGGGACGTGTCGCGGGAGGCCGTGAGGCTTCTGAGGGGGCAGGACGGGGCGCGCAGCGCGGTGAAGGAGCTGCAAGGTGCCTGACGGCCGCGGCCCGATCGTCGACGTGCGGGAGGTCAGCAAGCGCTACGGGCGCACGCTGGCCCTCGACGGCGTGAGCCTGCAGGTGGAGCCTGGCGAGCGCTACGCCCTCCTGGGGCCCAACGGCGCCGGGAAGACCACGCTCATCCACATCATCTGCACCATCCACCCGGCCGACAGCGGCACGGTGACCGTGGCCGGCTGGGACGTCCACAAGCAGCCGCGGCGCGCGCGGCAGGCCCTCGGGGTCGTGTTCCAGGAGCCGAGCCTCGACACCAGGCTCACCGTCGCCGAGAACCTCGAGTTCCACGGGCGCGTGTTCGGGGTGCCCGGCCGTCTCCGCAGGCGCCGCATCGGCGAGCTGCTCGAGCTCGTGGAGCTGGGGCCGTGGCGCGACAAGCTGGTCTCGACGCTCTCCAAGGGCATGCAGAGGAGGCTCGAGATCGCGAGGGCGCTCGTCCACGACGCGCGGGTGCTCGTGCTCGACGAGCCCACGGTGGGCCTCGACGCCCAGACGCGGGCGCGCATGTGGGACTACATCGCCGAGGTCCAGCGCCGCCACGAGCTGACGGTGCTTGTGACCACGCACTACATCGAGGAGGTAGACGACTGCGACCGCGTATGCATCATCGACCACGGGAAGGTCCTCGCGGTCGACACGCCAGAGGAACTCAAGGCCGCGCACGGCAAGACCCTGGTGAAGGTGACCGCGCGTGACGAGTCGGCCGTGAGCAGGCTGCTGGGCGCCTACCCCGGCGGGTCCCTCGCCAACGGCACCGTGATACTGCCTGTCGACTCGACGGCGAGCGTGACCGAGATCATCAGGTCTCACGGCCACGAGCTCGACACGATCACGGTGCAGAGCCCGACGCTGGAGAGCGTGTTCCTGGCGCTGACGGGCCGCGCGATCCGCGAGCCGGGAGCGGAGACCGAAGCCGCGGGGAGGAGGGGCGGACGTGGACGCCCGTAGTCGCGGCGAGGTCGCCGCCTCCAACGCCACCGCGGCCGCCTCCCTGCCCGAGGCGCCCACGGTCTCCGGCCGGTCCACCGTCGCGTCCTGGCTCGACGGCCTCGGCGCGATCTGGCTCCGCGAGCTCAAGCGGGCCCTGCGGGACCGCGGGCAGTTCATAGGCGGCGTCAGCAGGCCGATACTCTGGGTGATCATCCTCGGCGTCGGCCTGAACCCGTACTTCCGCGGCGAGGTCTACGGGGAGGTCAGGTTCGTCGTCCCCTATACGTACCTGCAGTACATATTCCCCGCCGTCATCGCGCTCAACATCATGTACACGTCGGTGCAGTCGGCCGTCTCGGTGATCTGGGACCGCGAGTTCGGGTTCCTGCGCGAGGTGCTGGTCTCCCCGCTGCCGCGCTGGCTGGTGCTGCTGGGCAAGGTGCTGGGCGGCACCACCGTGGCGATGATCCATGGGGCGCTGGTGCTGGCCCTGGCCAGGTTCGCGAACGTCGTCATAACGCCGACGCGGCTGGTCCAAGGCCTCGGGGTCATGTTCCTCCTCGCCTTCAGCCTCACCTGCGTGGGCGTCGTGATCGCGAACCGCCTGCGCTCGTTCGAGGGCTTCGGGGTCTTCTCGAACGCGGTCATCCTGCCGCTTTACTTCACCTCGGCCTCGATCTTCCCCCTGGACCCGGCCCTCACCAGGGCCCAGACGAGGGTCGTCTACCCTGAGTGGCTCGTCACCGTCGTGGAGTGGAACCCCATCACCTACGCGGTCGACGCCCTGCGCGGGATCTTCATCGGGTTCAACCAGTTCGACCCGCGCTACGGGCCGGTCGTGCTGGCCGTGGCCGTGGTCGTGTTCTTCGCCCTCGCTCTGAGGGACTTCAGGCAGGCTTGAGGCAGAGGCGCCATGAGGCAGGACCCCAGCACGCGCCAGGTGCGACCACTTCAGCCCGGACGCATCGCGGTCAACGTGGCCGTCGTGGCAGCGCTGCTGCTCGGCGCGAGCCGCCTGCCGCCCGACACCTCCCTGCAGCTCGTCCAGGAGCGCGGCTCGCTGCGGGTCTGCGTGCCGAGCTCATACCCGCCTCTCGTCTACGGTGTCCGGTCGCAACCGCCGGGCATCGACGTCGACCTGGTCAACGAGGTCGCGGCACGCCTGGGCCTGAGGGTCCAGTTCGTCGAGAACCCCGCCATCGGCAGGGACTTCAACCCGCGCAACTGGCGCATCACCCGGGCGCAGTGCGAGGTCATCGCCGGAGGCGTGGTGGCGTCGGCGACCACGAGGTCGTTCCTCGAGACGACGCAGCCCCACCTCGAGACGGGATGGGCCGTCGTGTTCCCTGACGGCGAGCGCAGCCTCCAGGGCGCCACCGTGGCGTTCCACGCCGGCACCTCCGGCCTAGACCGCATATCGCTCAGCCGGGCCCTGCAGGCGAGCGGCGCCCAGGTCCGCATCGTCTCCTCTTCGCGTGACCTGGAGCGCATGCTGGCCCAGCGCGAGGTGGACGCCGCCGTGACCGAGTCGCTCCTCGCCAGGCAGATCGCGTGGGACGCGGGCTACGCCGTGGCCTGGATGCCGGGCCTCGAGCGCAGCCCCTTGGCGTTCGGGCTGTGGAAGGGCGACCTCACGCTCAAGCGCGCGTTGGAGCGGGCCATGGCAGAGGTGGACCGCGACGGCACCATGGCGGAGATCCTCGGGAAGTACGAGGTGAGTGACATCGAGGCATGCCAGCTGTGCGCCGGTGACACGGCCCTGGTACGAAGAGAGGACGGGGAGGCCCAGTGAGCGGTTCGCCCGTCTTCGACCTCCTCGCCCGCGTGAGGGCCCGCGCCCGCCTGGCGCGCGTCGCCGCCGTGCTGCCGTGGGCGGTCGTGGCCGGGGCGCTGACCCACACGGCGGCTCACCTGTCCGGCGCACCGGCCGCCACGTCGTGGACGGCCGGCCTCGCGGTGGCGGCGGCGTGCGCCGCGCTCGTGCCCCTGGCCTGGGGCCTGCTCAGGCCTCTGACCCCGAGGCGCGTGGCCCGTCCCATCGACGAGCGGAC
>QGUM02000017.1:0-21973 GCA_003242455.2 Actinomycetes bacterium | reverse complement strand
GCCGCCTCTGGGGCGGCTCACGCTCCGGAGAGCGCGCTCGTGACGATGCCGAGGATGGCCTCGCGCACCTCCGGCGAGCGGATGATCGCGATGAGCACGGCGGCGAAGGCCGCCGCTGCGATGGTCACCATCGCGTACTCGACCGTGGCCATGCCGCGGTCCTCGGGGTGGCGCGCGAGGCGCTGCAGTCGGTTCATGTCTCCTCCTTGTCGTCGGGTCTCGATGCTCGCGCCGCGCCCGGCCGGATGCCGGGTCTGCCGGGCTGACCGGCGGACGCGGACACCACGTGCGGCCTGGGGACGACGCCGGGCCTGGCCGTTCCTGCCTCCGCCCGACCTGCGCTCGGCCGGAACCCGCAGGTGCCCCTGCGCCTCACGCCCGCACCTGCCCCACCACGGACGCCGCGATGCTCAGCAGCAGGGGGACCACGCCCACGAGGACGAAGGCGGGGAGCAGGCACATGGCGAGCGGCACGGTGAGCTGGACGGCGAGGCGGGCAGCCGCGGCATCGGCGGCGGCCCGGGCACGATGCGCCTCGGCCTGACGCGCCGCCCGCAGGGCGAGGACGGGCGAGGACCCGGTGCGCCAGGAGCTCGCGAGCGCGCGCCGGAGCACGCCGAGCCTGTCGCCGGCATCGGCCCACGCCTCCTCCCACGCGAGCCCCACACCCAGCCGTTGCGCGATGAGCGCGAGCGCCGCGGCGTCGGGATCCGTGGGAGCGAGCGCCCGGGCCACGCCCGCCAGCGCGGAGCGCACGTCGAGTCCGCTCGCGACCGCCGCCTCGACGAGCGCGAGCAGCACGGCCAGAGGAGGCCCGGAAGCCGCCTGAACACCCTCATCGACCCGCCGCGCGCCTCGGTTCGAGTCCTCACCCACTTCGTCCGCGCGGTCCCTCCCCAGGGCGGTCACCTCGGCGTCCCCGCCGCGACCGCGCGCTCCACGAGCGACGCCGTCCATCGCCGCCCTGCCCACCACAGCCCGGCCGCCAGGACGAGCAGCGCCCAGCCCAGCGCCGTCGCGAGCAGCAGCCTCACGCTTCCCGGCTCGAGGAGCGCGCCCAAGCCCGCGCCCGCGAGAGGGAGCCACGTGAGGATCCGCGCCGATGCTCGGGGTCCGGCGAGCGCAGCCGCGCGCCGGGCGTGAGCCTCGGCATCGTCCGCGACGACCGCGGCCACCGACTCCAGCACCGCGGCGAGCGGCGCTCCTGTGGTACGCGCAAGTCGCGTCGCCGCGCTGACAGACGCGCTGAGCCTGGGCGCGCCCGCGACCTCAACCGTCCCGTCCTCCGCGAGCGACACGCCCGGCCACTCCTCCCATGCGAGCTCGGGCGGGGCACCGGCGCGCAGCGCCGCGATGACCCCAGGAAGGGACACGAGCGCCTCGGCCACGACGCCCGGAGCGTCGGCCGATCGCGCCTTCACGCCGCCTCCGCGCGCCCGCCTGGCCGATCGCGCGCGAGCGGCTCCGCTCGCAGCCCGGCGTCGTCCAGGACCAGGGCGCCCCACCCCGTCAGGCGCCTCACCCCTCCGCTGCGTTCCACGTGCAAGACCACGTCGAACGCGGCAGCCGCGTGCATCGCCGCGGCCTCGGCGCTCAGTCCTGCGAGCGCGGCGAGCCCGAGCAGCCGGGCGGGGACCTCCTCCAAGCCGTTGGCGTGCAGCGTCGCGAAGCCGCCGCGATGCCCGGTATTGAGGGCGAGCAGCACCTCGCGCACCTCCGGCCCGCGGCACTCCCCCAGGACGATGCGATCCGGACGCATCCTCAGCGCCTCCTTCACGAGCCGGTCCAGGCCCACGGACCCTGCACCGTCCACGTTCGCTCGCCGCTCGACGAGCCGCACCACATGCGGGTGATCGGGAGCGAGCTCGCCCGCCTCCTCGATCACCACGATCCGCTCGCGCGCGTCCACGAGCGACAGCAGACTCGCCAGCAGGGTGGTCTTGCCCGAGCCGGTCGCGCCCGTGATGAGCACCGATGCCCGCTCCCTCACGAGACCCTCCAGCGCGGGCGCATCGCTCGACGCGATCATCCCGGTGAGCGCCAGGTCCTCCAGCGTGAAGGCCCGGGAGCGCACCGCGCGCAGCGAGATTGCGGTCCCCCTCTCAGCGACAGGAGGCAGGACCGCGTGGAGCCGCGATCCGTCGGGGAGACGGGCGTCGGTGACGGGCGACGCGTCGTCGAGCCGGCGCCCCGCGAGCGAGGCGAGTCGCACGGCCGCCTCTCTGACCTGCGCCTCGGTGACGTCGCGCGCGGCCTCCCATCGCTCCAGCCCGCGGCCCCGATCGATCCACACCTCTCCCGGCCCGTTGACCAAGACGTCGGTGACTCCCGGCACCTCCCATGGGCCTTGGAGCCACGGGGGGAGCCATGCAGTGCCGGGAGTCATGGCGCCAGCATCGGCGTCCGATGCCGATCGCGCCCAGGGCCTCGCGCCGCCCGGGGAGAGACCAAGTCCACACGACCTGGGGACGACGCCGTCACCCCCGCCGACTACCCTGGTAGGCGGAACAGAGATGAGCACCCGCACCGCCGCATTCTTCGACCTCGACAAGACGATCATCGCGACGTCCTCGTCGACGGCTTTCGGGCGCTCGTTCTACAACGAGGGCCTGCTCACCCGCGCCGACGCCCTGCGCACCGCGTACTCCAAGTTCCTGTTCGAGATCGGCGGCGCCGACGAGCGCCAGACCAACCGTCTGCGCGACGCGATGAGCCAGCTCGTGCGCGGCTGGGACGTGGAGAAGGTCAAGGAGATCGTCGCCGAGACCATCCACGAGCACATCGACCCCGTGGTCTACGAGGAGGCGATCGCCCTCATCCGCCGCCACCAGGCCAACGGCCGCGATGTGGTCATCGTGAGCGCCTCCGGCGCGGAGGTCGTCGCGCCCATCGCGGACCTGCTGGGCGCGGAGCACTGGATCGCCACCGAGCTCGAGGTCAAGGACGGCGTCTACACCGGCGAGATCACCTTCTACGCGTACGGCCAGGCCAAGGCCGATGCCATCAAGGAGCTCGCGCGGCAGCGCGGCTACGACCTCGCCAACAGCTACGCGTACAGCGACTCCGTGACGGACGCTCCCATGCTCAACGCCGTGGGCCACGGCTTCGCGATCAACCCCGACCGCGCCATGCGCCGCGCCGCCTACGAGAACGGATGGGGCATCCTGCACTTCCGCCGCCCCGTGGGCCTGCGTGCGGCGACCAAGGCCGGCCCGACCATCGCGGTGGTCGCCACCGTCGCCGTCGCCGTCATCGTCGGCGTGGTCATCTACAAGAGGCTGCAGCGCCGCCGGTACGGCGCGGCGTAGCCGACGCCCCGCGCGTCCTGCGCCCGACGGCGGCCTCTGCGCCCTTCGCCCCGCGTCCGCCCGGGCGCCCTTCGCCCCACACCCAAGCCCGCACCCACGCCCGTGCCCAGCAACCTGCGGCTCCTCCCGCACTCGCCACAACCCCCGCGCGCTCCCAGTTCGTAGTAGGCATGAAGGTGGCCCGCAACATCGGGCCGTGGAGGGAGCGACGTGGCGCGCTGGCAAGGCTTCTACGAGGAGCTCGCGACGACGCGCTACGCCGCGATCCTCGCCTACGCCATCGCCCTGACGGGGCAGCGGGCCACCGCCGAGGACCTGGTCCAGGAGGCGCTCGTGAAGGTGTTCAGCTCGCCGCGTCGGCTCGCGTCGGCCGCGCACGCGGAGTCGTACGTGCGCCGCACGGTCGCGAGCCTGTACGTGGACGATGCCCGCCGCGCCGCGCTCTTCGACCGCACGGCCCGACGCATGGGCTGGGGAGGCGAGGCGCACGCCGACGCCCCGGCCGAGCCTGCCGACGAGGTCGAGGCGGCGCTTGCCAGGCTCAGCCCGCAGGTGCGCGCGTGCGTCGTGCTGCGCTACTACGAGGACCTCACCGCGCCGCAGATCGCGGACCGCCTGGGCCTCGCGGTCGGCACCGTGAAGCGCTACCTGCACGAGGCATCGGCATCCCTGCGCGACGAGCTGTCGGTCGAGGCGGACCCGAACGGCGGCGACGCCGTCGCGGTCGTGACGCACAAGGAGAGGAGGCGCTGATGGGATCACTCGGTGAGGAGCTCGCCCTGCGCATCGGGGCGACGCAGCGCTCGCTGGAGGGCGAGGGCGCAGTGCCGCTCGGGGGCACGATGGCCCTGATCAAGCGCAAGCGCGCCGTCCGTCAGGCGGCCACCGCCGGCATCGCCGCCGTGACGGCCGCGGCGGTGGCGGGCATCGGCACAGCGACCGCACACCGCCTCCAGGACGCGCAGCCGGCTGCGTACTATCTGCCGCCCGGCGACGGCGCAGCGCACATCCCGGTCGACCGCCCCAGTCCCACGACGCCCGACGTCGGCCTGCAGTGCGGCGATCCCGCTCCGGAGCCGATGCCGGTGAACGACGGCTTCCGGCTCGAGGTCGAGGCGAGCCTCATGGACTTCTCCGGGGCGAGCTTCGCATATCTCAGCGGCACCGCCACCGTGTGGAACGAGAATGAGGAGCATTTCCCCGGCTATGTGGCCGACCCGCACGTCGTCTTCGTCCGCGACGGCGTCGTGGCGGGCCTTCAGCCCAGCGCCGGAGTCACCAGCCGGCTGTTCTTCACCCCGGGGCGAGACAACCTCGTCACCTACGTCCAGGTCACGCCGTGGGCGGCGTGCGCGGAGGACGCGAGCATGAGCCTCCTTGAGCCCGGCGACTACGACGTGTACCTCGTCTCGACCGTGATGGACTCGCCCGAGGTCGCGGCGCTCAGCGGCATCTCGGGCTCCTATGGCAGCCCGCCGCACTTCGACGGCGACACCTGGCTCGAGCCCATCGACTGGGAGTGCCTGCACGCCATCAGCCCCGGTCTCACGGCACTGGGCGCGACGCGGCAGCTCCCCAATGCCAGCGCCGCATGCCTGCCGGCCCAGAACCCGCACGCGACGTGGGACGCGGAGTCGCGCAGCATCGTGCTCCCGTACAAGGGCACACAGGTCACCCGCGTGTTCCAGTCGGTCCTCGTGTCCGAGCCGATCCCCTTCACGGTCGAGCCGCCGAGCGACGACCTGCTGGCCGGGTTCGAGCCGACCTTCCGCGATGCGCCGCCCACGGACGCCGACGCCTACTGCGGCGCCGACCTCGGCTGGAGCGCCGACGACGTCGTCAGCTGGGCGGAGTTCCACTCGCCCACCTTGTCGGCCAAGGCGCTCAGGGAGGACCCACGGCAGGAAGCCGTGGTGTGGGCTGCGTTCGGACCGCGCCACATCGAAGGCCGCACCGCGACCGTCACCGTGCCCGAGCGCGTCCGCGTCTACATCTCGCGCCAAAGCGACGTGTACTCCGAGGAGCTGGACCGGTGGCTGTGGCTCAACGAGGTGATCGGCTCCGGCTGGGTGACGTTCGACCGCGAGGAGTACTCCCTGAGCCGCGCGCTGGGACCGACCGCGGCGACCGTCGACTTCTCCGAAGTGACGTGGTGCCCTGGCGTCGACCACAGCGGGGAGGTCACCGTCACCGCCGTGGGCGACATCACCGTGCGCGGCGGCGGGGTCGATCAGACCCGGCCGATGTTCTCCATCCGCGCGGGCTGGGTCTCGTGACCTTGGACCTCGTCTCCTGACCCCGGCATCGGCTACGGCCTCGTCGCCCAGCGCGAGTCGAGCACGGGCTTCTCGATGAAGCGCCAGCTCAGCGTCGCGACGGCGTACGCGAGCACCAGGACCGTCGCGGAGATCCACGCGAAGCGGACCGGGTCCTGGATGCCGCCGTACTCGAACTCGCCGTGCGTCAGGTACGAGACGAGGTGCAGCAGCAGGTAGTGCCAGATGTACAGCCCGAACGAGACGGTCGCCGTGTAGCGGAAGAAGCGGTTGTCGAGCACGCGGCCCACCACCCGCGAGTGCGCCATCCCCACGAGCGCCATCGCCGCGAAGCCCGCCACGAGGGGGAATGCGTATGGCTGCCCCTGGAACGGGTTCTGCATGTACAGCGGCTCCTTGCTGAACAGGGCGGTCACCGCCACGACTGCGGCGAGGCCCGCGAAGCCGCCCAGCGCCAGGCGGTCGAAGCGCCACTCGCGTCGGCCCTTGCCCTGGATCTGGTGCGACGCGATGAAGCCGGCCGCGATGACTCCGATGCAGAAGTGGGCAAAGAATCCCACGGGGTTGAAGTAGGGCATCCACTCCTTGGCGCCGCCCACGTTCCCGTATTGCCATCCCTTGGCGGCGTTGTCGGTCTGGAAGACGGCGATGACCACCTGGTTGAGGACGGCGATGAGCGCGAACACCCCCACCCAGAGCCACGCGGAGAAGCGGAAGCCGCGCCGACCCAGCGCGAACATCGCGATCATGACGAGCGGCATGAGGACGTAGCTGAAGACCTCGAGCGAGATGGACCACAGCGGGCCGTTGCTCTCCGTGGGGAACCACGTCAGGTAGTGAAAGCCCGAGGTGAACGTCGCGCCGGTGACGAGGCGCAGCATCGGCGCCTGGATCGACTCGAAGATGAGGAAGCCCACCGCGAAGCTCACGAGGAGGCTCGCCCAGTACCCCGGCGCGATCCGGGCGAAACGGCGCCTGGCATAGTGCCCGATGCTGGGGCGCGGGGCGTCAGTGAGGTACGCCTTCCAGAACGGCAGGCTCAGCAGCATGCCGGAGAGGACGAAGAAGATGGAGACGCCGTATGCGCCCTTCATCATCGAGCTCTGGAGGAAGTCCAGCCACTCGGGCTTGCCCTCCATGGTGAGGCGCTGGAACAGGTGCGAGAAGACGACGCCCAGCGCCGCGAGCGCGCGCATGCCGTCAGCGCCGGAGATGCGGCTGGACGTGCGCGTCGCCCCTGCTGGGGGGTCGGTCTCGGTGGTGGAGGCCATGCGCGAGAGGCTAGCGGTCCTCGGGCTAGGGCCCAGAATCAGCCGCCGCTCTTGCGGCGGAACTCCTTGTGCCCGTGGGCCGCGCTGTCGCTGTGCAGGCCCTTCCCGCTAGGCCCGGTGCCCGACGTGGGCCGCGCCACCTGCCCGTCGTTGCCGACGGTGGCCTCCATGACGGCCTGAGCATCGGCGCCCTTGGCGTCCTTGATGGCCTTGAGGAACGCCTGTGCCGGCTCGTCGCGGAGCATCTTGGCGAGCTTGCCGTGGTGGAAGATGACGACCTCGCCGTTGGTGCGGGTCGCGTAGCGGTACGCCTCTGTAGCCATAGGGCTATCGTCACATGTCCACGGGCCGGGCGCGACCGGCTGGCAGTTGTCCACATATCGCGGCCCGGCACCCTCCCTATGGCGCCACGAGCGACTAGCCTGGAGGTCAACCGGGCAAGGAGAGCGATGAGTTCACCAGCGATGCGCCGCGACGATGCCCCCGATGGCGAGGCCATGGGCGAGGTGTCGGCGGTCCTGCTCAACCTTGAGCACACCATTGCGCGCGCCAAGAAGGGTCTCGCCAAGGTCCGCAAGAGCGGTGGCGACCCCAATGTGGAGCTCGCCCTCAGCGTCGCGATCGAAGAGCTGACCAAGCAACACAAGCGGCTCATGCAGGACACGTACTACGCGGGCGATGCCATCCGCTTGCTGTGACGCGACCATGTCGCTGAGGGAGGAAGCGCGTGCGTAGCGGCGCCGAGATCGAAGCGGAACTGCGCGCGTTCGCGCGGCGGTGGGCCCTGTACTCGGGCTCGGAGAAGTCCGAAGCGCAGACCTTTCTCAACGAACTCTTCGCCGCGTACGGGACGGACCGGAAGGCGGTTGGCGCGCTCTTCGAGGACTTCAAGACCTCCGCCGGCTTCATGGACCTCCACTGGCCGGGCGAACTCATTGTCGAGATGAAGAAGCCGGGCACTCCACTCGCCAAGGCTGACGACCAGCGCATTCGCTATTGGCAGGAGTCGTCCGACTCTGCGGCTGGCATTCCCGCAGCGCGGTGGGTGGTCCTGTGCAACTTCCGTGAGTTCGAGATCTGGGAGCCCGGCCGCTTCCCCAAGGAGCCTCGGATCAGGCTCACCCTGGAAGAACTTCCCGACCGATTTGAAGCCTTCCTCTTCCTGCAGCAGGGTGAGATCGAGCCGGTATTCACCGATCAACGACGCGAGTTGACGGCGGAGGCCGCTGAGCACGTCGCGATTCTCTACACCTCCATGGCCGACCGTGGCGCGGGCGATGTCGAGATGCTTCAACGCTTCACCATGCAAGTCATCTGGTGCATGTTTGCGGAGGATCTCGGGTTACTCGATGGCCTGCCGTTCTCCCGCGCGGTCGACACCATCCTCAAGGACAAGGAGCTCAACTCCGCGAAGGAGTTCAACTACCTCTTCGGCCTCCTCAACAAAAAGTCCGATGCCGGACGCACCGGGGCGTACGCCGGCACGCGGTACGTCAACGGCGAACTGTTCGCGACCATCGATTCGCCCATGCTCACCCGTGATGAACTCGATCACCTGAAGCAGGCCGTCAAGTTCGACTGGAAGCAAGTCAACCCCACCATCTTTGGTTCACTCATGGAGGGTGTGCTGGGCCAGGAGCGCCGTTCGGCGCTGGGCGCGCACTACACGCACGAGGCCGACATCATGAAGATCGTCACGCCCACGATCGTGCGACCCTGGCGGGACCGGATCGCCTCCGTCAAGACGGTCTCGGAGGGCGTCACCGTCCTCGACGAACTGTGCGCATTCCGCGTGCTGGACCCTGCGTGCGGCTGCGGAAACTTCCTCTACGTCGCGTATCGGGAATTGCGGGCCCTTGAGTACGAGCTCAAGCAGAAGATCGCCACTATCGCCGCGGAAACGGGGACACCCAAGCCACCCGGGCCGCTGCCTTACGTGCCGCTGACGAACTTCTACGGCCTGGACATCGAACGGGTCGCGATCATGATCGCGCGTGTCGTCATGTGGATGGGTCACCGGCAAGTGATGGACCTCTACGGCGAGGCCGAGCCCTCATTACCGCTCATCAGCCTCCCGGGTATACGGTCCGCCGATGCCTTGGCCACGGAGTGGCCCGAGGTCGAGGCGATCATCGGAAACCCACCGTTCCTCGGTTCGCAACTGCTCCGAGCTTCCCTCGGCGGGAAGTACTTGGAATGGCTGGACCGCGAGTTCAAGGTGGGCATCAAAGACCTTTGCGTGTACTGGTTCCGCAAAGCACATCAGGCGCTCAAGCCCGGTCAACGCGCCGGGCTTGTCGGCACCAACTCCATCAGCCAGAACCGTGCGCGTAGCGCCTCGCTGGAGTACATCACCTCCCTTGGCGGAGTGATCACCGATGCGGTGTCGTCCCAGAAGTGGCCCGGCGAAGCCAAAGTTCACGTGAGCATTGTGAACTGGGTGAAGGAACCCGAGAGCCCGCCGAGCGAACTCACACTCGACGGAAAGCGAGTCGACGGCATCACACCTTCTCTGACGCCAGCGTTTGGCGACGAATGGGTCCCGGTGCCCCTTGCCGAGAACAAGGGCAAGTGCTTCCAGGGTCCAATTCCGGTGGGAGATGGATTCGTGGTCGGCGCAAAGGAAGCACAAGCCTTGCTTGCGCGACCGGAGGCGGACTATTCGAGTGTCGTTCGTCGTTATGTCATCGGTGATGACTTGGCGAAGCGGCCCGACCAATCACCTTCACGCTGGATCATTGACTTCGCTACCCGGTCACTCGAGCAGGCCACCGCGTTCCCGGCAGCGCTCGACCTAGTGCGCGTGCGGGTGAAGCCCGAGCGCGACACAAACCGCGACAAGGGCTTCCGGGAGTTTTGGTGGCGTTTCGGCCGACCCCGGGGCGAGATGCGCCGCGCTATGGCCGAACTGGATCGATACATCGCGGGTACCGCGACAGGCAAGAGGCTATTGCTTGGCTGGCAGAGTTCAGAGGTGTGCCCGAGCAACCTGGTCAATGTGTTCGCATTCGACGATGACTACTCAATGGGGATCCTGCTCTCGCGAGCGCATGACGCCTGGGCGTGGGCGCAGTCATCAACGCTCGAGACCCGATTGCGCTACACACCCACCAGTGTGTTCGAGACTTTCCCATGGCCGCGTCCCACCGAGGCTCAGCGAACGGCCGTTGCTTCCGCATCCAAGGCCCTCTACGACCGGCGTTCGGAACTGTGCATGGAGCACGACATGGGCCTGACCAAGCTCTACAACCTTATGGATGAGGGCGGATTCCAAGACCTCAAGGCGCTGCACAAGCAACTGGACGAGGCGGTCGCGGAGGCCTATGGCTGGCCCAAGTCCGTTGCGCAAGACAACGCCGAACTGGTCGCCCGTCTTCGCGAGTTAAATCGCGATCGTTCTTCGTAGTGGCATCGCGCCCGTCATGTTGCGGATTGGAATGGGGTTGGCGCCTCGTGAGGCGCCAACCCCATTCGTCGTACTACCCTAGATTTTCTCGCCACCGCTTGGCGATCAACTAGACGCGGAAGCGAGACCTCGAGCTCGCGTGGGGGTCCGTGTTGGCGGACCTCCACGTGAAGCTCCGGCTATTTGCCGGACTTCCTGGTGGACTCGACGACGGTGGTCTTGGGATGACGCGTCGCCGTACTGCGCTTGACGTACCGGCCGGTGATAGCGCTTCGCGCCCGGCCGCCGCCTGATTTGGCCTTAGCCATGGCAGCACCCTTTCCGTGAGGAGCCGATCGGCGGCTCGCCCGGTCGGCACGGTTGTGCCGACCGGACAATTCTACGGGCCCGAACTGACTTTGTTCGGGAGTTTGCGAAATCGTCAGCACACGCACCTAAATCCCATGTGGATAAGCCTCTGGACGACTCGTGGAGAACTTGGACCACCTGTGAAATCGGCACCTATTGCTGTGAATAATGTTTGCATTTCGTTGTATATCAGAGCCAAATTCACGAGCAGCGGGCGGTCAGGAAATTTCCCACTTCTGGCTCCTTCGGCGTGTCGCGGCCATCAAGACGCATCCTGCGTGTCGCCTGGGCCCGGTTTCGGCGCACCGCCCCGCCCCACATGTCGACTGAGCCCAGTTCCACGAAAGCATCCACCAAACCGCTTGCCTCCAGCTCCCGGTTCCTGTCTAGGCTGACCCCATGGCCGAAGACGTCCACCCCGCCCACGCTCCCGCCCTCGAGAACCTCCACACCGAGCGCCGCAGCTTCCCCCCGCTCGTCCACTTCGCCGCGCACGCCAACGCCACCGCGGACGAGTACGACAAGGCCGCCGCCGATCGCCTCGGCTACTGGGCCGACCACGCCCGCCGGCTCGTTTGGCACAAGCCGTTCACCGAGGTGCTCGACTGGTCCAACGCCCCCGTCGCGCGCTGGTTCGCCGACGGCCAGCTCAACGCCTGCTACAACGCCGTGGACCGTCACGTCCTCGAGGGTCGCGGCGACCGCGTCGCCTTCTACTTCGAGGGCGAGCCGGGCGACACCCAGACCCTCACCTACAAGGACATCCACGAGCGGGTGCAGAAGGCCGCCAACGGCCTGCTGTCCCTGGGCATCGGCAAGGGCGACCGCGTCGCGATCTACCTCCCCCAGATCCCCGAGGCCGTGGTCGCCATGCTCGCGTGCGCGCGCATCGGCGCGATTCATTCGGTCGTCTTCGGCGGCTTCAGCGCGGAGAGCCTGCGCCAGCGCATCGACGATGCCGAGGCCAAGCTCGTCATCACGGCGGACGGCGGCAACCGTCGCGGCGCGCACTTCGCGCTCAAGCCCCTCGTCGACGAGGCGCTCGCCCCCAGCGAGAAGAACCCCGAGCCCGCCGCGAGCGTCAAGAACGTCCTCGTGGTGCGCCGCACCGGCCAGGACACCGCCTGGGTCGAGGGCCGCGACGTGTGGTGGCACGACGTCGTGGACCCGCAGCCCGCCCAGCACGAGCCCGAGTGGGTCGACGCCGAGCACCCGCTGTTCATCCTCTACACCTCCGGCACCACCGGGAAGCCCAAGGGCCTGTTCCACACGACGGGCGGCTACCTCACCGGCGTCTCGGCGACGCACTGGATGGTGTTCGACATCAAGCCGGAGACGGACGTCTACTGGTGCACCGCAGACGTGGGCTGGATCACCGGCCACTCGTACATCGTCTACGGGCCGATGATCAACGGCACCACCCAGGTCCTCTACGAGGGCACCCCCAACACCCCGCACGAGGGCCGCTGGTGGGAGATCATCGAGAAGTACAAGGTCACCATCCTGTACACCGCCCCCACCGCGATCCGCACCTTCATGAAGTGGGGCGAGTCGATCCCCGCGAAGTTCGACCTCAGCTCGCTGCGCCTCCTCGGCTCGGTGGGCGAGCCCATCAACCCCGAGGCATGGATGTGGTACCGCCGCGTCATCGGCGGCGACCGCTGCCCCATCGTCGACACCTGGTGGCAGACGGAGACCGGCGCGATCCTCATCTCGCCGCTGCCCGGCGTCACCTCCACCAAGCCGGGCTCCGCGCAGACGCCGCTTCCGGGCATCGTCGCCGATGTCGTGGACGACCAGGGACGTTCCGTCGCTAACGGCGAGGGCGGCTACCTGGTGCTGCGGGAACCGTGGCCGTCGATGCTGCGCGGCATCTGGGGCGACCACCATCGCTACGTCTCGACGTACTGGAACCACTTCGACGGCATGTACTTCGCGGGCGACGGCGCCAAGAAGGACATCGACGGCGACATCTGGCTGCTGGGCCGCGTGGACGACGTCATGAACGTCTCCGGCCACCGCCTGTCGACCACGGAGATCGAGCACGCGCTCGTGTCGCACCCGTGGGTGGCGGAGGCGGCGGTCGTGGGCGCCAAGGACGAGACGACGGGCCAGGCCGTGGTCGCCTTCGTGGTCGTGCGGTCCGATGCCGCGGGCGCCGATGCCGACGGCCACGAGATCGCGGCGGCCCTGCGCGCGCACGTGGCCAAAGAGATCGGCGCGCTCGCCAAGCCGCGCACCATCCTGGTGGTGAGCGAGGTGCCCAAGACGCGCTCGGGCAAGATCATGCGGCGCCTGCTGCGCGACGTGGCGGAGAACCGGCCCATCGGCGACGTGACGACCCTCGCGGACTCGTCGGTGATGGACGCGATCCGGGACGGGCTGGAGTCCGGCAAGGCCGACTCGGAGTAGCGCGGACGGCCCTGCGCTCGCCGGACGCGGCGCGCCAGGAGGATTGCGCGGCGGCCACACCAGTCCAACCTGGGTCGCCACGCATGCCGCGCCGTGACACCATGTGCCTATGTCCGACACCGCAGAGCCCGTCGTGCCTGGACCCGAGGTCGAGAAGCCTGCCAAGGCATCGGCCAAGCCGCGCGCCAAGAAGACGGCGCGGCAGCGCGAGGCGGAGGCCCTCGCCGCGGCCGAGGCGGCCTCGGACGAGACCTTCGCCGTGCCGCATGTGGCCCCCGAGGCATCGGACACCACCCCGCTGCCGGAGGACCGCTTCCTGGACCGTGAGCTGTCCTGGCTCGCGTTCAACGAGCGCGTCCTGGAGCTCGCCGAGGACGAATCGACGCCCTTGCTCGAGCGGGCTCGCTTCCTGGCGATCTTCGCCTCCAACCTGGACGAGTTCTTCATGGTCCGGGTCGCGGGCCTCAAGCGCCGCATCGCCGCCGGCTTCGCGGTGCCGAGCGCCACGGGCATGAGCCCCACCCGCCTGGTGGAGGCGCTCACCGAACGCGCCCACCAGCTCATGGACCGTCACGCGCAGGTCTTCGAGGAGGTGGTCCGCCCGGCGCTGGCTCAGGAGGGCATCTTCATCGTCCGCTACGAGGACCTCGCGGAGGCCGAGCAGGAGCGGCTGCGCAAGCTCTTCCGCTCGGACATCTTCCCGGTGCTCACCCCGCTCGCCGTGGACCCGGCGCACCCGTTCCCCTACATCTCCGGCCTGTCGCTCAACATCGCCGTGGAGATCCGCGACCCCGACACCGGCAAGGACTACTTCGCCCGCGTGAAGGTGCCGGAGACCCTGCCGCGCTTCCTGTCGGTCGACGCGAGCGGCGTCGCCCAGGTGCGGGACGCATCGGCGCTGTCCGACGAGCCGCGCTCCTTCGTCCCCGTCGAGGACGTCATCGGCGCTCACCTGGACTACCTCTTCCCCGGCATGGAGGTGGTGGACCACTTCACCTTCCGCGTGACCCGCAACGAGGACGTGGAGGTCGAGGAGGACGACGCGGAGAACCTCCTCAAGGCCATGGAGAAGGAGCTGCTGCGCCGACGCTTCGGGCCAGCCGTGCGGCTCGAAGTGGCGGAGGACCTGTCGCCGTCGGTGCGCGAGGTGCTGGTGCGCGAGCTCGGCATCACGGAGGCCGACGTGTTCCACCTGCCCGCGCCGCTGGACCTGCGCGGCCTCCACACGGTCGCCGACCTGGACCGTCCCGCGCTGCAGTACCCGGCGTTCCGCCCCACGACGCATCACCAGCTCGCGCCGGTGGAGTCCGCCGAGCAGGGCGACGTCTTCGAGGCGATCGCGCGCGGCGACGTGCTGCTGCACCACCCCTACGACTCGTTCTCGACGTCGGTCCAGGCGTTCCTCGCGCAGGCGGCCGCCGATCCGCGCGTGCTCGCCATCAAGCAGACGCTGTATCGCACCTCGGGAGACTCGCCCATCGTCGACGCCCTCATCGAGGCGGCGCGCAACGGCAAGCAGGTGCTCGCGCTCGTGGAGATCAAGGCGCGCTTCGACGAGAAGCGCAACATCTCCTGGGCCCGCAAGCTCGAGGAGGCGGGCGTCCACGTCGTGTATGGCCTCGTGGGCCTCAAGACGCACTGCAAGCTCTCGCTCGTGGTGCGTCAGGAGGAGGACGGGCTGCAGCGCTACTGCCACATCGGCACCGGCAACTACCACCCCCGCACCGCGCGCGTGTACGAGGACTACGGCCTGCTCACCCGCGACCCCGACGTGGGCGCGGACCTCACCAAGCTCTTCAACCAGCTCTCCGGCTACGCGCCCAAGGCCAAGTTCCGCCGCCTCCTGGTGGCGCCCAAGGCGATGCGCTCGGGGCTCATCGAGCTCATCGACGCGGAGACCGCCCGCGCCCGCGCCGGCAAGAAGGCGTGGATCAAGATGAAGCTCAACGCGATCGTCGACGAGAAGACGATCGACGCCCTCTACCGCGCCTCCCAGGCAGGCGTGCAGGTGGACCTCCTGGTGCGCGGCATCTGCTCGCTGCGTCCCGGCGTCCCGGGCCTGAGCGAGAACATCCGCGTGCGCTCCGTGCTGGGCCGCTTCCTGGAGCACTCGCGCATCTACGCGTTCTCCGGCGGCGGCGACCCCATCGTGTACATCGGCTCCGCCGACCTCATGCACCGCAACCTCGACCGCCGCATCGAGGCGCTCATCACGATCGTCAACGAGGAGCAGCAGGCGGCGCTCATCGAGAACATCGAGCTCGCGATGAGCCCGGAGTACTCGGCGTGGGAGCTCGACTCCGACGGCCAGTGGACCCGCCGGACCGTGGGCGAGTCGGGCGAGCGGCTGCTCGACCTCCAGGCCACGTACATCGAGCGCCAGCCCAAGCGGCGCGCGCACAGCAGGGCTCAGGGCAAGTGAAGCGGTTCCCCACGGGCACGGTCCTGGCGGCCGGAGCCCTCGTGTGGCGCGTGAAGGACGGCGAGCTCCAGGTGCTCGCCGTGCATCGGCCCCGATACGACGACTGGTCGTGGCCCAAGGGCAAGCTCGTCAAAGGCGAGACGCTCCCGGCGTGCGCAATCCGCGAGGTCGCCGAGGAGACGGGCAAGGACGTCATCCTGGGCCTGCCGCTGCCGAGCCTGACCTACCCCGTCCACGGCCGCACCAAGGTGGTGCGCTACTGGGCGGCCCAGGTGGCCGATGCGGATTCCAAGGCTGTCCTCGCCCGCCCGCGCATCCTCACGGCGCCCAAGGCGGAGGTCGACAAGACCAAATGGCTGACGGTGGAGCAGGCGCGCGAGCGCATCACCTTCCCCGACGACCTGCGCCCGCTGGATCGCCTGGAGGAGCTGCACCGCGCCGGGCTGCTCGACACGGTCGCGGTGGTCATCGCACGCCACGCCCGCGCCAAGCGTCGCAAGGCGTGGCTGGGCCACGACGACGCCCGACCGCTGAGCAAGTCCGGCATCGCCCGAGCCGCGCAGCTGGTGCAGCTGTTCGCGGCCTACGGAGCGACCCGCATCGACTCCTCCCCCGCCGCGCGCTGCATCGAGACGGTGAAGCCGTACGCCACCGCCGCCGGCCTGAAGATCAAGAAGTACCCCGACCTCACCGAGGCCGCGCACGCGGAGAACCCGCTGGGCACCGCGTCGATCGTCGCATCCGTGCTGGGCAAGCGCCGCAACCGGGTGGTGTGCGTGCATCGGCCCACGCTGCCGACCGTGCTCGCGATGGTGCGAGGCGCCATGCGCCCCGCGACCGAGGGCACGCTCCCCAGCCGCAACCCGTACCTGCCCGCCGGAGGCGTCCTCGTGGCGCACGTCGCAGACACGGAGGACGGGCCGTTCGTGGCGGCGGTCGAGACACACCTCGTCAAGCATCAGGACGTGGGTCCGCGCGTCGAGGCCGCGGTGGGAGTGAGCCCGGAGGCGTAGCCGCGCCGATGCCGGGGCGTGGCGGGTGGCCTCTCCCCGCGCCCGCCCGCCGAAGCCGGGCGTCGGCCAGGGAGGGGATCCGGGGCGTGCGCCAGCCGGTGATGAGTGACGCCGGGCCGGGAGCGCCAGTCGGCGCAGTGGCCGCTCGCAGCGGCTTTTGTTGGAGCCCGGGGCTACCGCAGCCCGACGTCCCGGTCAGTCTACGCCCGGCATCGGCCCGTTCCCACGGGAGCGTGGGGAACGCCACTCACCTCGCCCTGTCACCCCGGGTGGGGTGACGGAGCCGCGACCGCCTCAGTCGAGCTCGCCTCAGTCGAGCTTGCCCGCGCGCCACAGCGCAGCGCAGCGCTCCAGGTCCTCGCCCGTGCGCAGCAGCTGAGCCGCGCGCAGCGTGGTCCGGTGCGCGCGTGCATCCGCGTGGCCCTCGTCGGACTGCGCCTCGAACGCGGCGCCGGTCGCGACCACTCGGCAGAACGCGCCGGCACGCTCGAGCGCCACGGCCAGGTCGCCGGCGAACACCCCGGAGAGGATCTCGTCGGCGAGGCGGCGCACCTCCTCGGGCCCTGGCGGGTCCTCGACGCCCGCGATCGCATGCCGCACCTGGGCCGCGTGGACGCCCACGTGGTACGAGCGCGCCACGGCCTCGGCGGCGTGCTTGACCCACTCGCGGATCATGTAGATGCGCCACAGCGCGCCGGGCAGGGTGTGCGGCTCGGCCTTGGCCCACATCGTGGCGACCGCGTCGATGCCCTCGTCGTCCACCAGTCGCACCAGCCGTGCCACCAGCTCGGGATCCTTGGACTCGCGGACCTGCGCGATCACCGCTCCGGCGGTCTCATGCGCGATCAGGGCGATGTCGAGCGGATCGAAGTCGCCCTCGATCTGCTCGGCCTCCTCCATGTCGAGCATGGCGGGACGCCGGAAGCGGGGTTCGGCCATGCGTCAGGCCCTGCCCTCGGCACCCGCGCCCGACGCGTCCCCGCCCTCAGCCGGGTCGAAGCTCAGCGACACCGAGTTGATGCAGAAGCGGTTGCCCGTCGGGGTCTGCGGAGCATCGGGGAACACGTGCCCCAGGTGCGACTCGCATGTGGCGCAGATCACTTCCGTCCGGACCATTCCGTGGGACAGATCCTCCCTGAGGATCACCGCATCGGAGTCCTTGACGTCGTAGAAGGACGGCCACCCGCAGTGGCTGTCGAACTTGGTCCCCGCGTCGAACAGCTCGGCACCGCAGGCCCGGCAGCGGAACACCCCCGGACGCTTCTCGTCCAGGAGGGCGCCGGTCCATGGACGCTCGGTGCCCGCAAGGCGAAGCACCTGGTATTCGAGGTCATTGAGCTGACTGCGCCACTCGGCGTCGGTCTTGATGATCTTGGGTGTCATGCCGTCTCCAGACGTGACTCTAGCGGGGGGTGAACGGCTGCTGAGATGCGTATCGCCCGGCCTCCGAGGGGGGGAGGAGGCCGGGCGATACGACTTGTGTGACCACCGAGAGCACGCTCTCAGCGGTGCACATATATAGACGATACGCCTTCTCGGTTTGTTCCCGCGAATCGATGGAATCTTTCGGTGCCAGAGCGCGCGCAGGCTGCACCCTCGCCCCGTGTCACACTCGTCGGGTGAGCCCCACCCCCGCCCAGCCTCGCTCTCGCGCGGTGCTGGGCATCGGGCGTCAGCAGTGGGCCGATGCCTGGGCCGGGTGCAAGGCGATCTCTCCCCTCATGGTCGGCTCGGCGATGTTCGGCCTGGCCTTCGGCGCGCTCGTCAACGTCGCGGGGATCAACCCGTGGGCGGGAGCGTCGGCGTCGGTCATCGTCGTCGCGGGAGCGAGTCAGATCGCGATGGTCGAGGCGATCCGCGCCAACGCCCCCGCGATCATCGCGATCCTCACGGCCGTCCTCATCAACGCGCGCTTCGCCCTGTACTCCGCGGCGCTGGCCCCGGTGTGGGCCGCGTTCCCCCTGCGCTGGAAGCTCCTCCTCGGCTACCTCATGACCGACCAGGCGGCGGTGACGCAGCTCCAGTGGGCCGATCGCTACCCCGACCCCGTCGCCCGACGCTGGTTCGCCCTGGGCGGGGCGTTCCCGTTCGTCGCGGTGTGGGTTGTCGGCACGGTGGTGGGCATCGTGCTGGGGCCCGTCATCCCCGAGGCATGGCAGATCGACTTCATCGTGCCGCTCATGTTCATCGCGGTGCTCGTGCCAGGGCTGAAGAAGCCCGCCGAGCTCGTGACCGTCGGCGTCGCCACCGTCGTGGTGGTCGCCGCGCGCGCGCTGCCGTTCGGGCTCAACGTGCTGCTGGCCATCGTGGTCGCCATGAGCGCGGGCTCCGCCTTCGAGTCGTGGTCCGATGCCCGGGCCGGGAGACGCGGCACGCCCGCCGCGGCGTCGGGCGGGGACGAGGTGAGCCCGTGACGATCTGGCTCATCATCATCGCCGCGGGCCTGGGCACCTACCTCATCCGCCTGTCCGGGATCCTCCTGCTGCGCGACGAGGAGCGCATCCCCGTGCCTGTGCGCCGCGCGCTGCGCCACGTGGGCCCGGCGGCGATGGGCGCGATCATCGCGAGCGCGCTGTTCCTGGACCACGGGCAGTGGCGTGCGCTGGGCGCGTGGCACCTCGCGGCGCTCGTGGCGATCGGCGTCGCGCTGTGGCGTCGCTCGCAGGGCTGGTCGATGCTCGCGGGCGGGCTCGCGTTCGCGGTGCTCATCGCCGCCGGGTTGTCCTGACGCGCGCGCTCGCCCCGGCCCCGCTCCTCTTGCCCCGCCCTGTCGAGAACTGGAAGCCTGGTTCGTCTAGAGGGTGAGGCCGGCACAGCGCCGGTCCGGCATCGAAGGAGATCCCATGACCGAGTACCTGCTGTCCGTCCACCACGACTACTCCAAGCCCTTGTTCGACGAGGGCGTGGACGTGAGCGTCCTGTTCAAGGCCGTGGACGAGTTCAACAAGCGCGTCACCGCAGCCGGCGAGTACGTCTTCGCGGGCGGCCTTGAGCACCCCTCGACCGCGACCGTCGTCGACGCCACCAAGGGCGCGCCCATCACCACCGACGGCCCGTTCGCCGAGGCCAAGGAGCGCATCGGCGGCTTCTGGGTGCTCGAGCTGCCGGACCTGGACGCCGCACTCGCCCGCGCCGCCGAGGCGTCGGCCGCGTGCGGCAGCCCCGTCGAGGTGCGTCCCTTCCAGTCGGAGTAGGGCGCGCCCGTGTCCGACGCCTCGCGTCACGACGACGTCTCGGCCCGCGTGGCCGAGGCGTTCCGTCGTGACTCGGGCAAGGCGATCGCCGTCCTGGTGCGCCAGCTGGGCAGCATCGACGATGCCGAAGAGGCCGTGCAGGACGCGTTCGTCCGCGCGCTCGAGACGTGGCCCCGCGACGGCATCCCGCCCTCGCCCGCCGGCTGGATCATCACGACCGCCCGCAACCGCGCGGTCGACGTCGTCCGGCGCGAGGCCACGCGCGAGGAGCGGCACCTGGGCTCGTTCCGCATGTTCGGCACGGCGACGGCTCCCGACCCCGGGGAGGCCGTCGCTCGCGCGATCGACGAGGCGGTCGAAGACGACCAGTTGCGCCTCATGTTCACGTGCTGTCACCCGGCGCTGGCGCTCGATGCCCGCGTGGCGCTCACGCTGCGCCTCATCGCGGGCATCGAGACGGCGGACATCGCGCGCGCGTTCCTGGTGCCCGAGGCGACTATGGCGCAACGCCTCACGCGCGCCAAGCGCAAGATCGCGGCGGCGAAGATCCCGTACCGGGTGCCGTCGCGCGAGGACCTGCCGGAGCGGCTCGACGCGGTCCTCGCGGTGCTCTACCTGGTGTTCAACCAGGGATACTCCGAGCCGCGGGCGGACGTCCCCGACCTCAGCCGCGAGGCGATCCGGCTGGGTCGCGCCCTCGCCGACCTGCTTCCCGGCACCTCCGAGCCGCGCGGCCTGCTGGCCCTCATGCTCCTGACGGAGGCCCGACGACCGGCGCGCTTCACGCCCGACGGCCGCATCATCCTCCTGACCGATCAGGATCGATCGCGCTGGGACGCGGGGCTCATCGCCCAGGGAGTCGCGCTCGTGCAGGAGGCGCTCGCGGCATCGGCGCCCGATGCGTCGGCACGCTCAGCAGGCGCGGCGGCGCCCGCGCCCGATGCGTCGGCCCGTCGCGCAGCCGCTCCTGGCCCGTACACGATCCAGGCGGCCATCGCCGCCGTGCACGCGGCCGCGCCCTCGGTCGAGGAGACGGACTGGCAGCGCATCCTCGGGCTGTACGACGCGCTGTTCGCGCTGCAGCCCACCGCGATCGTGGAGCTCAACCGGGCCGTCGCGGTCGCGGAGGTCCACGGTCCGGAGCGGGCGCTGAGCATCGTCGACGGCATCCCGCTCGAGCGCTACCACCTGTGGCACGCGACCCGCGGGAACCTGTTGGACCGGCTGGGACGGCACGAGGAGGCGAGAGCGGCCTATGCATCGGCGCTCGAGCTCGCGCCCGGCGAGGCCGAGCGGGACTTCTTGGCGCGGAAGGCATCGGGCGAGTAGTAGCGTCGTTTCATGACGTCACGCACCGTCGCGTGGACCGTGGGACGCACCGTCGCGGCCGCGCTGCTCATCCTGGCCGTGGGCGGATCGCTCCAGATCTCGGTGGGGACCGGGGTCTTCAACCCGTTCAACTTCTTCGGGTACTTCACCATCCAGAACAACCTCATCGGCGCCGCGGCGCTGCTCATCGCGGCGCACTTCACGGGCCGCGCGCGCCCGGCGTGGGTCGAGTACCTGCGTGCCAGCGCGGCGGTGTACCTGGGGATCGTGGTGACGGTGTACTGGCTGCTCCTCGCCCCGCTGGAGAAGACGGTGTGGGAGTGGACCAACCTGCTGCTGCACCTGGCATCGGGCATCTTCCTGCTGCTCGACTGGCTCCTCGAGGGGCCCCGCACGCAGCTGCCGTGGAAGCGCGTGTGGATCGTGCTGGCCTACCCCGTGGTGTGGCTCGTGGTCGTGCTGGTCCGCGGCGCGACCGACGGCTGGTTCCCGTACCCCTTCCTCGATCCCGCGAACGGCTACGGCTCCATCGCGGTGGTGATCCTCATGATCGTGGTCGCCGGGCTCGCGGTGGGCTCGCTCCTGTTCCAGCTCACGCGGTGGCGCGTCGTCACGCCCGCCGAGGCGTGACGATCCTCCGGCGCTCGTGACCATCCTGGACCGCCCGTGAGCTTCGACACCGTGCCGCCTCCCGCGCACCCGGCCATCACACCGGAGCTGGTGCGCGAGCTTGTCGCCGAACAGCATCCCGAGTTCTCCCACCTCGAGGTGGGGCCGCGCTTCGACGGCTGGGACGCGGCCATGTTCCGCCTGGGCGACGGCCTGGCCGCGCGCCTTCCCCGCACCGCCGATGCCGTGCGCTTCCTCATCGCGGAGACCACGTGGCTCCCGGTGCTCAGCGTCGACTGGACGTTCCCCATCCCGCGCTTTGTCGCCAAGGGCCTGCCTGGCGGGGCGTTCCCGTGGCCGTGGGCCTGTCTCTTATACACAATCT
>QGUM02000126.1:0-5102 GCA_003242455.2 Actinomycetes bacterium | reverse complement strand
GTGAATAACTATACAGGTCCTCGCATGAATCCGACGACATGCGGCGCGACGCGCGCGCCAGCGTCTGGCGGGCCGCATGACGACACGCGCGCCAGTGACGCCGCGTCGCTTGGCGCGCGCGGCGGGGAGGCTTCAGGATGTAGCCATGAAGCGCACCATCGCAGTCACCATCGCTGTCACCTCTCTCCCGTTGCTCGTGGCGTGCTCGGGCGGGTCGACCGCCGGCTCCGAGACCGGCGCGCCCACTGCGCCCGAGGTCACGAGCGCCGCACCCGGCGGCTCGGGCGGCTCCGGCGGCTCGGGCATCGTGGGCGGCGACGAGTTCTGCGACCTGGCCGTCGAGGCCGAGGGCGTCGCACAGGAGGTGGCGGACCTCACCGAGAGCATGACCACGACGATCGCCACCGCGATCGGCTCAGGCGATGTGGGCACCATCAACGCGTGGGGCTCCCAGCTCGCCGGGCTGTCGCAGCAGATGCTCGACTTCTACGCCAACGGTCGCCCCTACATCGAGGGCGAGGACATCGAGGGCGCGTGGGACCTCATGGAGCAGTTCACGCGCGACTACGCGCTCGCCGTGGCGAACGAGGCCGCGACCACGACCGACACCGTCGACTTCACGGCGAGGATGGGCGCGATCGTCACCTCGCCCGAGCTGCAGGCGGCGGTCAACTTCAGCCCCGCGGCCGCCGAGCGCATCGGCGACTACATCGAGGCTCGCTGCGGGACGACGTCGGCCTAGGCGGGAGGCTCATGCAGAACCTGCGGTTCCGGATCATGCGCGAGGCGGACTTCCCGCAGGTCGTCGCGCTCAACAACGAGGCCTACCCCGCCGTCACGAAGCTGACGGAGGAGGAGCTCGCGGCGCTGTTCGCCATGTGCGACATCTCGCTCGTCGCCACGGCGCGCGACGGCTCCGTCACCGCCTTCTTGCTGAGCCTGGCCCAGGGGCAGCCGTACGAGTCCGAGAACTACCGCTGGTTCGAGGAGCGCGGCGTGCGCCACCAGTACATCGACCGCATCGTCGTCTCCCCGAGCGCCAAGGGCACGGGCGTCGGTCGCGCCTTCTACGAATCGGTGTTCGAGCGCGCGCGGGAGCGCGGCGCCAACGAGGTGACCGCAGAGGTCAACCTCGACCCGCCCAACCCCAGCTCGGTCGCGTTCCACGAGCGCCTGGGCTTCCGCAAGCTCGCGGAGCAGGACACCAAGGGCGGCACCATCCGCGTGGCGCTGCTGGCACGGTCGGTGTACTGATGCGGATCCTCGTCGTCGGCGGCACCGGGCTCATCTCGTCGGAGTTCGCGCGCGTCGCGGTGGAGCGCGGCGACGAGGTCACGCTCATCACGCGCGGCACCTCGCCCCACCCCGCCCTCGCCGGAACGCGCGCGCTCCACGCGGACGCGACCGATGCATCGGCGCTGCGCGGCGCGCTCCACGGGGCCAGGCTGCGCCGCGAGCGCTGGGACGCCGTGGTCCAGTTCATCGCCTACACGCCCGACCACGTCACGGCCGACCTCGAGACCTTCGCGCCGCTCGCCGACAGATACGTCCTCGTGGCGACGGCGGCCGGGTACGCGAGCTTCGAGCGCCACCACCCGCTCACCGAGGACACGCGCCAGGAGAACCTCCACTGGCAGTACGCGCGGGACAAGATCGCGTGCGAGGAGGTGCTGAGGTCGTACACGGGGCCGATGGCGTGGACCATCGTGCGGCCGGCGCACACGTACGGGCGGCCGCGCATCCCGGGCTACACCGGCAACTCGCGCCGCCCATGGACCCTCGTGGACCGCATGCGGCGCGGCGCGGACATCGTGCTCCCGGGCGACGGCACCGCCGTGTGGACCATCACGCATGCGGCCGATGTCGCGGCGGGCATGCGCGGCCTGCTCGACACGGCGGAGTCCGTGGGGCTGGCCGTGCACATCACGTCCGACGAGGCGCTCACCTGGCGCGGGCTGCATCGGGAGATCGCGCGCGCGGCCGGGTTGAGCGACGAGCAGTTCGACGCGCAGGTCGTGTGCGTGCCCTCCGACGCCCTGGTCGCGGCGGCGCCATCGCAGGCGGGGTCGATCTACGGCGACAAGATGCACAACGCCGTGTACGACACGTCGCTCATCAAGCGCCTGGTGCCGGGATGGTCCGCGCAGGTGAGATTTGCGGAGGGCGTGCGGGACGCGATCGCTTGGTTCGAGGAGGATCCCGCGCGGCAGGTCGTCGACGCCGAGGCGAACGCGATGTTCGACCGCATCGCCGCGATCTACCGGCGGGCGTTGGACGAGGCCGCGAGCTGAGCCGCCGCTGCCGGGTGACGTGCGGCCGTGTCATGGGGGGCGTTGACGGCGCGTGCATGCCACGCTGTACTCATGAGCATGAAGCGCCTGGTTCCCCTCGCCCTTGTGTCCGGCTCGCTGCTCGTCGTGGCGGGATGCACGACCCCCGCGGCGGATCCCTCGCCGTCCCCCACCGTCACCGCCTCTCCCGTCGTGACGGAGTCCCCGTCGCCCGAGCCGTCCCCTGAGCCCACGTCCGACGCGGTCGAGCTCGACTGCCCCACGTGGGACGACGGGCTGGACGAGAGCGGGCTGGCACCGATCGCCGCGAACCGCTACGCCGGCATCTGTGCGGGAATGTCCTTCGAGGAGGCATCGGGCACGTACGCGGGACCGCCGCTGACCGGGCACGAGTTCTGCCCGTGGCTCGCGCCGATCGTCGCGATCGACGACCCCGGCCTGTACGTCGACGCAGTGTCGCGGCCCGATGCGCCGGGTGCCGAGATCTTCCTGTTCCGCATGGCGTGGTACGGCGACCTCGCGGCCGCGAGCTCGTTCGAGGTGCCGCGCAACGCCGAGGGCATCTCGGTGGGCTCGACGACCGCCGAGGTGCTCGCCGCGTACCCGGGCGCGACGCAGGTCTCCGTGGACGACATGGCGCTGGGGCCGCGTGAGCAGATCGTCGTGCCGGTGACCGACGAGTACACGTACGTGTTCGACGTCACCGACGGCCGGGTGTCGTTCATGTACTGGGGCGAGGGGATCTCGAGCGGCGCGACCGCCGAGCTCTGCGCGCTGTAGCCGGCACGCCGGCGGCACACCACGCCTGCGCGCTCTCCGTCGGCCGGTCCAGCGTCCCGTGGCGCGTGAGCTAGGCTCGTCGAAACGATTCGAAATCACGCCTCACGCACCACGGGAGCTGCGATGCGCATCCTCTTCATCGGCGGCACGGGCCTCATCTCGTCGGCCGTCACTCCCCTCCTTCTCGAGCGCGGCCACGACCTGACGCTCGTGAACCGCGGCACGTCGATCAAGCTCCCGGTCCCGGCCGGCGCGCGCCACATCACGGTCGACGTCCACGACCTCCCCACGCTGCGCGCCGCGCTCGCCGAGGACGTCGCCGCGCACGGCCGCTACGACAGCGTGGTCCAGTGGATCGCGTTCTCGCCGGACCACGTGTCCGCCGACATCGAGACCTTCCGCGACCTGACCGACCAGTACGTCTTCATCTCCTCCGCGAGCGCGTATGAGACCCCGCCGAGCCACTGGATCGTGCGCGAGGGCGTGACCCCGCTGAGCAACCCGCACTGGCAGTACAGCCGGGACAAGGCCGAGGGAGAGCGCCGTCTGCTCGAGGCGCACGCCGACTTCGGATTCCCCGCGACCATCGTGCGCCCCAGCCACACCTACGGCTACGCGGACATCCCGACGGCGGTGGGCAGCTGGGTGCACCCATGGACGGCATCGGCGCGCCTGCTCGGCGGCGGCCGGATCATCGTGCACGGCGACGGCTCGAGCCTGTGGACCCTCACCGACCACCGCGACTTCGCCGTGGGCATCGCGGGCCTCCTGGGCAACCTCCAGGCGATCGGCGAGGACTTCCACATCACGGGCGACGACGTCCTCACGTGGAACCAGATCCACGGGTACTGGGCCGATGCGCTGGGCGTCTCGCGGGACCGCCTCGAGGAGCTCACGGTGCGCATCCCGTCGGACATCCTCGCGCGCATGAACGCCGAGGCCTTCGAGGGACCGCTGCTGGGCGACAAGACCAACCCTGCCGTGTTCGACACGACCAAGCTGCGCTCGCTCGTGCCCGAGTTCGAGACACGGCATCGGTTCAAGGACTCGGTGCACGAGTCGGTCGCGTGGTTCCAGGCGGACGAGTCGCGCCGCACGGTCGACGAGGACGCGATCCGGATCTGGGACGACGTCATCGCGCGCTGGGACCGCGGCGTCGCCGCGATGTTCGCCTAGCCGACGCACGCGCCACGGGGTGGGGCGCCGCCGGGCGCGCACGGCCTGCGTTGATCGACGCCGCCCTCCCCTAGCGCGAGGTTTCCGCACGCCGATAGGGTGACGGCATCCGACCACAAGGGGGGTTCTCATGTCCGACCGTCGCCCGCAGCGCCCGAGCCGCGCTGCTCGCCTCGCCGCCTTCGGCATCGGAGCTGCCGTCGTGATGCTCCTGGTGAGCGCGTGTTCGGGCGACCCGGTGGAGCCTCCCCAGGCGTCGGGCGACCCTGTGCCCGTGCCGACGGTGACCGTCACCGCGACCGTGACCGCCGAGCCGGAGCCCCAAGAGGAGGCGCCCGACTTCGGCTTCACGTTCTTCGAGCAGGCGGAGATCGGCCAGACCTTCGCCCAGGCGGGGCAGGCGCTGGGCATGCCGGTCATCGGGATGGACGCGTGCCCGCACTACGGCGCGATCTGGCTGACCGACATCGCGACGACGTACGCGTTCACCAACGCATCGAACCCCGGCTCGGGGATCACGTTCTTCTACACGAACGCGTTCCTGGGCTCGCCGGGCGACCCGTGGCCGCGCAACGCCGAGGGCGTGGGCATCGGCTCCACGCAGGCCGAGATCCTCGCGGCGTATCCGGGCGCGACCACTGCCGTGGTGAGCGACCTCGGCGCCGGCGACATCACGGTGGTCACCGTCGAGGACCCGGACTCCGACTCCAAGTACGCGTTCGGCTTCTACGCCGGCTCGTCGACGGCGGACCTGCTGCAGTGGGGGCCGGGCGCGGGCGTGCAGTGGAGCCACCTGTGCGGGGGATTCTGACCGGCGCGTTCCGTGCGATGAGCCGAGCGGCGGCGTTGAGCGGC
>QGUM02000016.1:0-22153 GCA_003242455.2 Actinomycetes bacterium | reverse complement strand
CACGGCGTCGTCCCCGCTCGCGGTCCGCATGCGCCCGAGGAGCATCGACGAGGTTGTGGGCCAGGGCCATCTCCTGGGAGAGGGCTCGCCGCTGCGCCGCCTCATCGCCGACGACGCCCCCGCCGCGAGCGTCATCCTCTGGGGCCCGCCGGGCACCGGCAAGACGACGCTCGCCTATCTCGTAGCGGGATCGCGCCGCTTCGTGGAGCTCAGCGCCGTGACGGCCGGCGTGAAGGACGTGCGCGCCGTCATCGACGACTCCAAGCGCCGTCTCGCCGTGGGGGAGCGCGAGACCGTCGTGTTCATCGACGAGATCCACCGCTTCACCCGCAGCCAGCAGGACATCCTCCTGCCCGCCGTGGAGAACCGCTGGATCACGCTCATCGGCGCGACCACGGAGAACCCGTCCTTCTCCGTGGTGGGACCGCTGCTGTCCCGCTCGCTCCTGCTGACTCTCCAGCCGCTCACGAGCGACGACATCTCCGCGCTCGTCGACCGCGCCCTCGCCGATCCGCGCGGACTGAGAGGCGAGGTCACGATCGAGCCCGATGCCAAGGCCCACCTGCTGCGCGTCGCCGGCGCGGACGCGCGCAAGGCGCTCACGCTCCTCGAGTCCGTCGCCGATGCTGCGGCTGACGCGGGCGGCGTCATCACCGCGGCGATCGCCGAGCAGGCGATGGACGCCGCACTGGTCGCGTACGACAAGTCGGGCGACCAGCACTACGACGTGATCAGCGCCTTCATCAAGTCGGTGCGCGGCTCAGACGTGGACGCCGCGCTGCATTATCTGGCGCGCATGGTCGTGGCAGGGGAGGATCCCCGCTTCATCGCCCGCCGCCTGGTCATCCTCGCCGCGGAGGACATCGGCCTCGCGGACCCGCAGGGCCTCGTCATCGCCCAGGCCGCCGCAGACGCGGTGAGCTTCATCGGCATGCCGGAAGGGCGCATCGTGCTCGCCGAGGCGACGGCCTACCTCGCGTTGGCGCCCAAGTCGAACCGCTCGTACCTCGCCATCGACAAGGCGATCGCCGACGTGCGCGCCGGGCGTGCCGGCGTGGTCCCTGAGCACCTGCGCGACGCTCACTACTCGGGTGCGGAGAGGCTGGGCCACGGCAAGGGCTACCAGTACGCGCACGACGCCGAGCACGCCGTCGCGAGCCAGCAGTACCTGCCCGACGCCGTCGCCGATGCGGTCTACTACGAGCCGTCGGAGCGTGGCTTCGAGAAGACGCTGGGGGAGCGGCGGGAGATCATCCGCAGGCTCCTCGGACGCGACAAGGCGTAGGTTCTCGCTTCCGCACAGGCCGTTTGCTACACTCTTCTGCGGCCCTCGCGGACGGTTGGCTGCTGGCTCCGCGATATCAGAACACCGTTGAATCCGGCGCGCTCGCGCGTGCCCGCAACTCCAAGGACATCATGACCTCTGTACAGAAGGCTCGCCGCCAGGTCCGCCTGTCGCGCTCGCTCGGCATCCCGCTCACGCCCAAGGCCGTCAAGCACTTCGAGAAGCGCCCCTACCCGCCGGGTGAGCACGGCCGCACCGCGCGCCGCAAGGAAAGCGACTACGCCGTCCGTCTGCGCGAGAAGCAGCGTCTGCGCGCCCAGTACGGCCTGCGCGAGAAGCAGATGACCCGCACCTTCGCTGAGGCGCGCAAGGAGCCGGGTCTGACCGGTGAGGCGTTCGTCGAGCTCCTCGAGATGCGTCTGGACGCGCTCGTGCTCCGCGCCGGCTTCGCCCGCACGATCCTGCAGGCCCGCCAGGCGGTCCTGCACCGCCACATCATGGTGGACGGCAAGATCGTCGACCGTCCGTCCTTCCGCGTCTCGCCCGGCCAGACCATCCAGGTCAAGCCTCGTGCCGTAACCCTCGAGCCGTACATGGCCGCCGCCGCCGGCGCCCACCGCGACGTGCTCCCTGAGGTCCCGGACTACCTCGACGTGCAGCTCGAGAAGCTCACGGCCAAGCTCGTGCGTCGCCCGAAGCGCGCCGAGGTGCCCGTGATCTGCGACGTGCAGCTCGTCGTCGAGTACTACGCCCGTTAATCACGGCGCGCGCCTGGTCTGCCTCATGCACGGGTAGGCTCGGCACGGCCACTGTCAACGGCCGCCGGAGCATCGGAGCCCAGGGTCACGCCCTGGGGATCACGACGGCTCCGGCGGCGTTGTCGTCCTAGGAGGTTTGGATGCGCACCGCGGAGATCCGTCAGCGCTGGCTGGACTACTTCGAGTCGAAGGGCCACACCGTGGTGCCGTCGGCATCGCTCGTGTCGCCTGACCCGTCGCTGCTGTTCACCGTCGCCGGCATGGTGCCGTTCATCCCGTACATGCTCGGCCAGCAGGAGCCGCCCTACGCGCGTGCCACGAGCGTGCAGAAGTGCATCCGCACTCCCGACATCGAAGAGGTCGGCAAGACCACTCGTCACGGCACGTTCTTCCAGATGAACGGCAACTTCTCCTTCGGCGACTACTTCAAGGAAGGCGCCATCACCTACGCGTGGGACCTCGTGACGGGTCCCGAGTCGGAGGGGAAGTACGGCTTCGACCCCGGCAAGGTGTGGGTCACCGTCTACCACGACGACGACGAGGCGGCCTCGCTGTGGAAGTCCATCGCCGGGCTGCCTGAGGAGCGCATCCAGCGCCGGGGCAAGAAGGACAACTACTGGCACACGGGCCAGCCCGGTCCCGCCGGTCCGTGCTCGGAGATCTACATCGACCGCGGCCCCGAGTTCGGCAAGGACGGCGGCCCGATCGCCGACGAGGACCGCTTCCTGGAGATCTGGAACCTCGTCTTCATGCAGTACGAGATCGCCGATGTGAAGGCCAAGGACGACTTCACGGTCAAGGGCGAGCTGCGTCAGAAGAACATCGACACGGGCATGGGCCTCGAGCGCGTCGCGTACCTCAAGCAGGGCGTGGCGAACATGTACGAGATCGACGAGGTCATGCCCGTCATCCGCAAGGCGGAGGAGCTCTCGGGCAAGCGCTACGGCGCCAACCGTGACGATGACGTGTGGATGCGCGTCGTCGCCGACCACGTCCGCGCCTCGCTCATGCTCATCGGCGACGGCATCGTCCCCGGCAACGAGGGTCGCGGCTACGTGCTGCGCCGCCTCCTGCGCCGCTCGCTGCGCGCCATGCGCCTGCTGGGCGTCGAGGACGCGGTCATGCCGGAGCTGCTCACCACCTCGCGCGACGCGATGAGCCCCTCGTACCCCGAGCTCGCGACCGAGTTCGACCGCATCTCCGCCACCGCCTACACGGAGGAGGACGCGTTCCGCCGCACGCTCGCGAACGGCACGGTCATCCTCGACCTGGCCGTGCAGAAGGCCAAGCAGGCGGGCTCGTCGACGCTTCCCGGCGAGGACGTCTTCCAGCTGCACGACACCTACGGCTTCCCCTTCGACCTCACGCTCGAGATGGCGGCCGAGCAGGGCCTGACCGTGGACGAGCAGGGCTTCCGCGCGCTCATGCAGGAGCAGAAGGAGCGCGCACGCGCCGATGCGAAGGCCAAGAAGGGCGGCCACGCGGACACGAAGGTGTATCAGGAGCTGCTGGCCCAGGGTGCCACGCACTTCCGCGGCTACGACGAGCTCCAGGTCCCGACGGAGGTCGTCGCGGTCATCAAGGACGGCGTGACGGTGCCCGTGGCCCAGGCGGGCGAGACCGTGGAGGTCGTGCTGCGCGAGACGCCGTTCTACGCGGAGTCCGGCGGCCAGGACGCCGACACCGGCGTGATCCGCGGCGCCCACGGCACCCTGAACGTCATCGACGTGCAGAAGCCCGTCAAGGACCTCGTGGTCCACACCGTGACGGTCGAGGAGGGCGAGGTCGCCGCGGGCGACAAGGTGGCAGCGGAGGTCGACCCGGTCAACCGCCGCGACGCCTCGCGCGCCCACTCGGCGACGCACCTCGTCCACGCCGCGCTGCACCAGGTGCTCGGCAAGAGCGCGAACCAGGCCGGCTCGTACAACAAGCCCGGATACATGCGCCTCGACTTCTCGTGGACGCAGGGCGTCAGCGCGAGCGCCCGCGGCGAGATCGAGGAGATCGCCAACCGCGCCATCCGCGACAACCTCCCCGTCGAGACGTCGATCATGAGCCTCGACGAGGCGAAGGCGCTGGGCGCCATGGCGCTCTTCGGCGAGAAGTACGGCGAGCGCGTGCGCGTCGTGGAGATCGGCGGACCGTTCTCGCGTGAGCTGTGCGCGGGCACGCACGTCGGCACGTCGTCGGAGATCGGCCTGCTGTCGGTGACGAGCGAAGGCTCCGTGGGCTCGGGTGCGCGCCGCATCGAGGCTCTGGTGGGCGCCGATGCGTTCAAGCACCTCGCGGCCGAGCGCGCCATCGTGAGCGAGCTCAGCTCGAGCCTCAAGACCCAGCCGGGCGAGCTCATCGGGCGCGTCGAGAAGCTCGTGGCGCGCCTCACGGAGACCGAGAAGCGCCTGGCTCAGCTCGAGGAGCAGCAGGCCCTCCAGGCGGCGGCGTCGCTGGCCGACAGCGCCCAGGACCTCGGCGGCGTGAAGGCTGTCGTCGGCGTCGCGCAGGGCGCGACCGGCGACGTCCTGCGCACCCTCGCCCAGGATGTGCGCTCGCGCCTGGGCGACGCCTCGCCCACGGTCGTGGCCCTGTTCTCGCCTGGCGAGCGGCCGGGTGTCGTGGTGGCCACGAACGACGGCGCCCGCGCGGCCGGCCTCAACGCCGGCGAGCTCGTGGGCATCGCGTCCAAGGTCCTCGGCGGCGGCGGCGGAGGTCGTCCTGACCTCGCCCAGGGCGGCGGCACGGACGCGTCCAAGGTGCCCGACGCGATCGCGGCGATCACGGAGCGCGTGCGCACGCACGGGTAGGGTCGCGACGTGGACAGGGGAGTGCGCCTCGGCGTCGACGTGGGCACCGTCAGGGTGGGCGTCGCCGCCAGCGACCCCGAGGGTCGCATGGCCTTCCCCGTCGGCACCGTGCGACGATCCGAGAGCGCGGCTCAGGAGGTGCTCGCGATCGCGCGTGACCGCGAGGCCCAGTGGATCTTCGTGGGGCTTCCTCGACACCTCGACGGACGGGAGGGTCCCTCGGCCGCCGACGCCCGCGCGTTCGCCGCGGAGCTCGCGGAACTCGGGGACATCCCCGTCCGTTTGGTGGACGAGCGCCTCACGACGACGTCGGCGGCTCGCGCGATGTCGAGCGCAGGCAAGTCCGCCCGTGATCAGCGTTCGACCATCGATGCCGCGGCCGCCGCGGTGCTGTTGGAGAACGCCCTGGATATCGACAGAAACGGGAATCTCGGTACAGTGACTGTCGGGGTACCTCGCAAGGAGAAGCATGACTGACCTGTTCGAGGCCGAAGCGATCACGACCACGACGCTCGACATGCGCCGGCTGCAGCGCCAGCAGCGCCGTGCGACGCGACGCAAGTGGGCCATGGTGCTGTCGGCGATCGGCCTGGCGCTCTTTGCGGTGGCCGGCTCCTTCGCGCTGAGCTTCGTGAAGGACACCTTCACGCCGCCGGAGGACTACGTCGCCGACTACGAGGGCCTCGGCCAGGGCACCGTGACGGTCGTCGTCGCATCGGGCGACTCGGGTGCCGACATCGCCAAGACGCTCTTCGAGCACGGCGTGGTCGCCTCCGAGCGGGCGTTCATCATCGCTTACAACGAGAACCCGGCCTCGCAGAACATCAAGCCGGGCCACTACTTCCTCGCGCGCGAGATGAAGGCGGAGTACGCGCTGCTGTATCTGCTCGACGACGCGCGTCGCGACGTCCGCAAGATCACCATCCCCGAGGGCAAGACGCTCGACTTCTACTTCCAGAAGATCGCCGACCTCACGGGCTACACGGTCGAGGAGGTCAAGGAGGCCGCGGAGGACACCACCGCGATCGGTCTTCCCCCGGAGGCCAACGGCAACCTCGAAGGCTGGCTCTTCCCGTCGACGTACCAGTTCAACCCCGGCGTGACGCCCACGGACGTGCTGTCGGCCATGGTGCAGCAGACGGTCACCGTGCTCAACAAGCATGGCGTCGCTTCCGAGGACCGCCTGCGCATCCTCACGATCGCCTCGCTCATCGAGCGCGAGGCGCGCCTGGACGAGGACCGTCCGATGATCTCCGGCGTCATCCACAACCGCCTCAACCAGGGCATGAAGCTCGACCTGGACGCGACGATCAAGTACTTCCAGCCGTCGGACGGCCCGTTCGTCTCGGCCGCGGACAAGCAGATCGACAACCCGTACAACACGTACCTGTACGCGGGCCTGCCCCCGGGCCCCATCGCTGGCCCCGGCGAGAAGTCGATCCAGGCCGCGATCGAGCCTGCAGTCCACGACTACCTGTTCTACGTCACCGTGGACCTGTCCACGGGCGAGACCCGGTACGCGGCGACCTACGCCGAGCACCTCAAGAACGTCGAGCTGCTCCAGGCGTGGTACGCCGCCAACGGCTGATCCGGCCGTGACCCGCAAGGCGGGAGTGCTCGGCCACCCGATCTCGCACTCCCTCTCGCCCGTCCTGCATCGGGCTGCGTACGCGGAGCTGGGGCTCGACTGGGACTACCAGGCGTACGACGTCGAGTCGGGCGGGCTCCAGGAGTTCCTCGCCCGGGTGGACCGCGACTGGGCGGGCCTGAGCCTCACGATGCCTCTCAAGGTCGAGGCCGTCGCCCTCGTGGACTTCATCGAGCCGTTCGCGAAGCTGCTCGGCGTCATCAACACCGTCGTGGTGAGCGGTCGCGATGCCTCGCTCCAGCTCGTCGGCGCCAACACCGACGTCCACGGGATCGTCGCGGCTCTCGGCGAGCGCGACGTTGAGGCCGTGGAGCGCGGCGTCGTCGTCGGCGGAGGGGCGACCGCCGTGTCGGCTGTCGCGGCGCTCGGTCAGCTCGGCTGCACGCGCCCGACCATCCTGGTCCGCTCGCGTGCCCGCGCCGGGGCGGTGGTGCGGGCCGCGAGCGCGATGGGTCTCGACGCGCGGCTCGTGGACCTTGCCGACGCCGACGCGGTGCGTGCCGCGCTGGGGTCGGCGGAGGCCGTCGTCTCCACCATCCCGGCCGATGCCGGCGCCGTCCTGGCGGACTCGCTTCCCGACGTCTCGGGCGTCCTGCTCGACGCGGTCTACGACCCGCTCGTCACGCCGCTCGCCCACGCGTGGCTGGGGCGCGGGGGAGTGCAGGTGGGAGGCGAGCGCATGCTCCTGCACCAGGCCGGAGAGCAGGTGCGTCTCATGACGGGACGCCTTGCGCCGCTCGCGGCGATGGACGCCGCCCTGCAGGGAGTGTTGCCTAGACCATAGGCGCTTTTGCTTGAGTCCCTGCCGATGTAACGTCGGGACTATTCATAGCAATCGAGGGAGATGCCGTGAAGCAGCTGGGAACCATCCTCCTTGAGTCGGGCATGCTCACTGAAGACCAGTTGATGGATGCCATCACCGAGCAGCAGCAGCGCGGTCAGACCCTCGGCCGCACGCTCGTGGAGCTGGGGCTCATCACCGAGGCGCAGCTCGTGCGGGCGCTGGCGAGCCAGGTCGGCATGGAGTTCGTGGAGCTCGTCGACTACCCGGTGGACCGCGCGGCCGTGGCGCTCGTGCCGGCCAACGTGTGCCGCCGCCACACGGCGCTGCCGATCTCGGTGCAGGACGGCGTCCTCAAGGTCGCGATGTCCAATCCCGGCAACGTCGTCGCCGTCGACGACTTCCGCTCGCTGACGTCGCTGCAGGTCATCCCCGTGGTGGCGGCGCACGACGACGTCCTCGCCGCGATCGACCGCTACTGCCGCGCGGACACCGAGCTCGAGAACCTGCAGGACACCCTGGAGGAGGCGGAGAGCGACATCGACCTCTCGGAGGTCGGCGAGGTCATCGCGGACGACGCGCCCATCGTGCGGTTCGTGAACCTGCTCATCACCCAGGCGATCCAGGATCGCGCCTCGGACATCCACATCGAGCCGGCGGAGCACGACCTGCGCATCCGGTACCGCATCGATGGTGTGCTCCACGAGATGCAGCGCGCGTCCAAGAGCATCCAGAACGGCGTGATCTCGCGCCTGAAGATCATGGCGGACATCGACATCGCGGAGCGCCGCAAGCCGCAGGACGGCCGCCTGTCGGTGAACCACCAGGGCCGCAAGATCGACCTGCGCGTCGCGACCCTGCCCACGGTGTGGGGCGAGAAGGTCGTCATGCGCGTGCTCGACAACACGACGGCCGCGATGGACCTCGAAGACCTGGGCATCCGTCCCAACAACTACGCGAACTACGAGCGCAGCTTCACGAAGCCGTACGGCATGATCCTCGTCACCGGCCCCACGGGCTCGGGCAAGTCGACCACGCTGTACGCGACGCTCAACCAGATCTCGCGTCCCGAGGTCAACGTCATCACGGTCGAGGACCCGGTCGAGTACCGCATCCCCGGCATCAACCAGGTGCAGGTGAACGTCAAGGCCGGCCTGACCTTCGCCGCGGCGCTGCGCTCGATCCTGCGTGCCGACCCGGACGTGGTCCTGCTCGGTGAGATCCGCGACCAGGAGACGGCCCAGATCGCGATCGAGGCGGCCCTCACCGGTCACCTCGTGCTCTCGACGCTGCACACGAACGACGCGCCGTCGGCGATCACGCGTCTGATCGAGATGGACATCGAGCCGTTCCTCGTCGGCTCGGCGATCGACTGCGTCGTCGCCCAGCGTCTCGCCCGGCGTCTGTGCACCAAGTGCCGTGAGGAGTACGAGGCCACGCCGCAGGAGATCGCCCGCTTCGATCCCGCCTACACGGGCCCCATGCCGACGCTGTATCGGGCGGTGGGATGCTCGGCGTGCTCCAACACCGGCTACCGCGGCCGTCTCGCCCTCCACGAGATCATGACGGTCACCGAGGAGATCGAGCGCCTCGCGGTGAGCCGGGCATCGTCCGTCGAGATCCAGAAGGTCGCCGAGGCGCAGGGCATGGAGACCCTCATCAAGGACGGCTGGGCCAAGGCGCGCGACGGCCTGACGACGATCGAAGAGCTCCTGCGCGTGGTGAAGTAGGAGATGATCTTCAAGCACGACGCGTGATGTGCCGATCAAAGTGGTGGACACGGGGCAAACCGGACCCCGGTCGGGTGTGATGTCGAAGGAGTGACGGTGAGCGAGCCGCAGCTGGAAATGCCGCACGATCCCGATGCTGCCGCGCGCGAGGCCGCGGCCCGTGCCGCCGCCCGAGTTGCGCAGGCCCAGGGAGGAGTGCCGCCGGTCCCCGGCGCTCCGGCGGCTCAGCAGGGCCAGCCGCTGCACACGGCCCAGCAGCCCCGGGCGGGTCAGGCGGTGCCGCAGCAGGCCGTGCCGCAGGCTCAGCGCCCCTCGGCCGCCCCGGTGGGCAACCGCGTGGGCATGAACAACGAGGTGCGGGAGGGCGACCTCGACCTCAACGCCGCGCTGCGCCGCATGCTGCAGCTGGGCGGCTCAGACCTCCACCTCACCGTGGGCGCACCGCCCATGGCTCGTGTCGACGGCGGGCTCGTCCCGCTCGAGGGCTTCGACATCCAGAAGCCCGACGGCCTGCGCCGCGTGCTCTACTCCGTGCTCTCGCAGCGCCAGCGCGAGACGTTCGAGGAGGAGCTTGAGCTCGACTTCGCGTACGCGCTCGTGGGCGAGGCCCGCTTCCGTGTGAACCTGTACCAGCAGCGCGACTCGCTCGGCGCGGCGTTCCGTGTGATCCCGTACGAGATCCTGCCCCTCGAGTCCCTCGGCATCCCGCCGGTGGTCGCGAACTTCGCGGGCCTGCCGCGCGGCCTCGTGCTCGTCACCGGCCCGACGGGATCCGGCAAGTCGACCACGCTGGCGTCGATCATCGACCTGGCGAACCGCTCGCGCAATGACCACATCATGACGGTCGAGGACCCCATCGAGTTCCTTCACCGTCACAAGCGCTCGCTCGTCAACCAGCGCGAGGTCGGGGCGGACACCCATTCCTTCCAGTCCGCGCTCAAACACGTGCTGCGCCAGGACCCGGACATCATCCTCGTCGGCGAGCTGCGCGACCTCGAGACCATCTCGGTGGCGCTCACCGCGGCGGAGACGGGCCACCTCGTCTTCGCGACCCTGCACACCCAGGACGCCGCGCAGACGATCGACCGCATCATCGACGTCTTCCCGGCGTATCAGCAGGGCCAGGTGCGCGCGCAGCTCGCGAACGCGCTCCAGGGCGTCGTGTGCCAGACCCTGTGCCGCCGCTCCGACGGCCCCGGCCGCGCCGTCGCCACGGAGGTCATGATCGCGACCCCCGCGATCCGCAATCTCATCCGGGAAGGCAAGACGCACCAGATCTACTCCGCGATGCAGGCCGGTGCCAAGCAGGGCATGCACACCATGGACCAGCATCTGGCCGACCTTGTCCGCATCGGCCGCATCTCGTATGAGACCGGCCTCGAGAAGTGCCACCATGTGGAGGAGTTCAACCGACTCACCGGTCGTGGCACGGGCGTGGCCCAGGGCGCGACCACCGCCGGAAGCGCGATCTAGGGCAGGGGGCTGAGGGATGGCTGCGACGAAGACCTTCGAGTACACCGTCCGCGACTCGCAAGGACGTCTCCAGAAGGCGCGCATCGAGGCGCCGAGCGAGGCCGCCGTGTCGCAGCGCCTCAAGGCGATGAACCTGGCCGCGGTCTCCATCGTCGAGGTCAAGACCTCCGCCCTCAGCAAAGAGATCGAGATCCCGGGCCTGTCCAACAAGATCGGCCTCAAGGACGTCTCCGTCATGGCGCGTCAGCTCGCGACGATGATCCAGTCGGGCCTGTCCCTGCTGCGGGCCCTGACGATCCTGTCCGAGCAGACGGAGAACAAGGCGCTCGCGCGCAAGATCCAGGACGTGCGCTCCGATGTCGAGACGGGCGTCGCACTGTCCGCGGCGCTGGGCAAGCACCCCGAGACCTTCCCGCCGATCATGATCAACATGATCCGCGCCGGCGAGGTGGGCGGCTTCCTGGACAACGTCCTCGTGTCGATCGCCGAGAACTTCGAGGCCTCGGTGAAGCTGCGCGGCAAGGTGCGATCCGCGATGACGTACCCGATCGTCGTGTTCATCGTGGCGATCCTCGCGGTGGTCGGCATGCTGCTGTTCATCGTCCCGGTCTTCGCGTCCATGTACACCGAGCTGGGCGGCGACCTGCCAGCGCTGACGAAGGTGCTCGTGGGCATGTCGACGTTCCTCAAGTGGGGCGGCGGACCGATCGCCATCGCGCTCATTCTCATCGCCATCTATTGGCGCACGAACAAGCACAAGCCCGAATTCCGCGAGAAGGTGGAGCCGTTCTATTTGAAGGTTCCGGTATTCGGAATTCTCGCCAAGAAGATCGCCCTCGCGCGTTTCAGCCGCAATCTTTCCGCGATGCTTCGCGCGGGCGTTCCCATCATGCAGGCTCTCGACATCGTGGGCGAGGCGAGCGGCAACATCGTCATCGAGCGGGCCTCGAAGGACGTGAAGGAGTCGGTTCGCACTGGCAACTCGCTCGCGGGGCCGCTCGCGCAGCACGACGTGTTCCCGCCGATGGTGGTGCAGATGATCGCGGTGGGCGAGGACACGGGCGCCATCGACCAGATGCTCGAGAAGATCGCCGAGTTCTACGATCAGGAAGTGGAATCCACCACAGAGGCGTTGACCAGCCTCATCGAGCCCATCATGATCGCGGTACTTGGTGGAGTTGTGGGATTCATGGTGATCGGCCTGTACATGCCGATCTTCGGAATCTTCGACCTCATCAACTAGGATGCAAGCGTCGGGGAGCGAGGGATTCCCGGATCTCTCGCGAACCGTTGGACCTGCCGGCGTCGTCGGCAGGTGTCATGAAGAAAGAGAGAATGGGAGAGCACCAATGCTCGCTCGAATTCGCAAGCAGCTGGCGCACGAGGACAAGGGCTTCACGCTCATCGAGCTCCTCGTCGTCATGATCATCATCGGCATTCTCGCCGCGATCGCCATCCCGATCTTCCTCAACCAGCGCAAGAAGGCGGAGGACTCGGCTGCCAAGGCTGACGTCTCCACGCTGGGCAAGGAGATCGCCACCTGGTTCATCGACAACGCGAGCGCTCCTACGCTCGCCGCGACCAACGGCCAGTACTTCATCACCGACACGGACCCGGATTCGCTGATCGGCAACCAGTCGAACAACGTCCAGCTCGGCTCGCCGACGCTCGCCGCCCTCGGCGGCGGCGCCGTCTCGAGCCAGAACTGGTGCGTGTGGGTGTACAACACCCAGGGCGACGTGGCCGCGTCGCAGGGCTACCAGTACTCGGCGCAGGGCGGCCTGGAGGCCGGCTCCTGCGGCGCCACGGTCCCGAGCAGCTGATCATTCAGCAGTCGACGGATTCTGGTTCGGTTGGGGGGCGGTCCTTCGGGGCCGTCCCCCAACCGGCCGTCACCAGTGGGGAGTTGGACGGCGTGCGCGAGCGGATGGCAAGGCGGCTCCAGGTGAGCCAGCGTGAGCGTGGCTTCACGCTGGTTGAGCTGGTCGTCGCCATGTTCGTCATCGCGACCGTCCTGCTCCTGCTCATCAGCGTCCAGATCAGCGCGTCCTCGACCATCAAGGACGCGCGCATGCGCGAGCAGGCCACCGCCCTGGCCAACGAGTCCCTCGAGCGGCTGCGCGCGATCCCCTGGGGGATCCTGCTCAAGGGCATGGACTCGAACTTCGCCGATGCGGCCCTCGTGGGCTCGGATCCGTACTACGCGACGCCCATCTACGTCGCCGCGCAGAAGAAGCTCACCATCCAGGGGCAGGAGTTCACGCTGCGCGTGGCTCCCTCCGGGGCGAGCGACCAGATCTCGGCGACGAACACGCAGCCGTGGGAGCCCTTGTTCGACAGCGAGGGCTCGAATCGCAAGGTGGTGCTGGACCCGGGCGGCACCGGCACCGAGTTCGTGGTGCGCTCCTACGTCACCGAGCCGCTCGACGGGGCCGAGGACGCGGTGGGGCTCCTGGTGGTCGTGACGTGGATCGACACCGACGGCAATCTTCGCGAGACCGTCGTCAACGCACCGAGCTTCGCCGCGCTGTCATGCTCCAACGACGAGGCGCGCAGTCCGTTCGTGAGCGCCTGCCAGGCGCGCCTGACCGCGAGCGCGTACACGGGACCGGTCGTCGCCAACATCACGGCGTGGAACCTCGACACGAACGCTCCCGAGAACGTGCCGATCATCCCGAACACCCAGCGCTACTCGATCGAGGTCGTCACCGCATCGACGCGCGCGGCCGTCGCGAGCGAGCAGACGTCGCTCGTCACGGGCACGCTCAAGTACGGTCGCACGACGATGCTGGGCGACCCGACCGTCAAGCCCATTCAGGAGGACACCCGCACGATCGGGTTCTTCGAGCTCGCGGCATCGGACTTCCCGGTCGGTCCTGGCGCCGCGCCGGACAACCCGCCTGCGCTCAACGTGAACCCGACCGCCAACCAGGAGCCGCAGAACTCCGCCAGCGGGTCGTTCCTGACCCTGTCCGGCCGCTCCGACTTCCGACGTCCTGGGCAGATCATCTCGTCGACCAAGGTGTCGTGCCTCGCCGGCATCCCGGCCGGCCAGCCGTGCACCTTCGCCAAGCTCGACAACCGCACGCCCGACGGCAACTACGAGGCGTCGAGCAACTTCTTCCTCACCTTCGACCCGCCCGGCTCGAGCGCGGACTGGACGGTGCGTCTCATGCGCCGTCTCAACGAGAACGGCGGCAACCAGGACCAGGCCTGGGCAGCCCGCTTCACGAGCGCGGCCGGCTCCAGCGCCGTGGGCTGCACGACGCTCTCCGGTCCGGGCTGCGTCGCCGCGGGCGCCAAGCGGAACATGGGAACGTTCGCGTTCGCGTCGATCATCAACGGCACGTGGAGCACCGGGAACCAGAGCATCGTCCTGCTGCAGAACTACTCGGACGAGGTCAAGGTGCAGCGCGGCGCCAGCCAGAAGAACACCGCCGCGACCGTGACCCGCTCCGGCACGCTGACGTGGTGGAACGGCTCCTACATGGAGTCCGTCGGCATCGACAACAACTCCGACTTCACCAAGGTGATCGGCCCGGCCTACTGGGATGCCACGGGAGGCTACGGCCTCGAGATCGTGCGTGGCACGGCCACGGTCCGCCCCGTGAACAACCCGACCGTGTCCAACCCCGATCCCAACTGCATCACGACGGAGTGCACCATCACGGCGGACTCGGGCTCCGTGCAGATCGCCTTGGAGATCCGCGTGTTCACGCCGGCCAACCCGGCGGGATACGCGCAGCGCCTCACCTACGTGGTCAACCCCGTGACCGCCACGGCGACGTACAAGGACGTGCAGCAGTGATGCGCCGCAGCGTGCGGGAGGACCGCGGCCTGACGATGACCGAGCTCATCATCGCGATGGGCATCTTCGGCATCCTCATGGCGATCGTGTTCTCCATCATGATCATGCTCACGTACCAGGCGAGGGACTCGCTTGCGCGCGCGGAGTCGGTCGAGCAGGCGCGCCTGGGCATCTCCCACATCGACCGCCAGGTGCGCTCCGGCAACCTCATCGCCAATCCCGCGAACGAGACGTTCGCGAACTCTGGGGTGGCACCGTACTTCTCCCTGCGCATCTACACGCAGGAGGACGGCAACGACCAGTGCGTCCAGTGGCGCGTCATCGACCACGACGGCGACGGCTTCCACGACCTCGAGTTCCGCTCGTGGGAGCCCTCGGACGCGACCGACCACACCGACTGGGCCGTGGTCGCCCACAACATCGTCGTCCCGGACGCGATCGACACCACCGCGCCCACCGGCGAGTCGTGGCCCCCGTTCTTCGTGGACAACGCGAACGTAGGCCAGTCCGAGTCGCAGTTCGTGCGCATCACCTTGCGACTGCTCGAGCCCGACGCCTCGCCCGGCGCCAAGCCGTCGACCGTCACGACCGTCGTGACCGGGCGCAACACGGTGTTCGGCTATCCCACGTCCACCTGCAGCAACGTCCCGAGCCCGGACTGAGAAGGGGGCACGCGTGGCAGACTTGAGTCTCATGAATCGGTTCAGGCGCCGACTGGGCGACGGAGGCGACAGGGGAAGCGCCCTCGTCGCCGCCGTCGGCGTCGCCATCATCGGCGTCGCGCTGTCCATCGTCGTCATGTCGCGCGCGATCACCGTCTCCAACGACGCCCAGCGCGATCGCGTGCGCACCGCTGAGATCCACTCCGCGGAAGGAGCTCTCGACGCCGCGCTGTTCGAGCTCGAGAACGCCACGGCCTGCCCTGGGCCCAGCTTCAGCCCGATCATCGTCGGAGAGGGCACGAGCGCCGTCGAGGTGACGGTCACGTACACGTACTACGACGCCGACGGGAACGAGCTGACGAGCTGCTCCGACGGCGAGATCCAGGGCAGCCCCAAGAACGTGCTCGTCTCCGCCGTGGGCGTGCCCGTCGAGCCGACCGCCGCCGGCGTCGCTCCCGAGCGGCGGATCGAGGCGATGGCCGAGCTCGTGCCCGCCGCGGCTCAGGGGTACCAGACGGCCATCTTCGCGAGCTCGACGCTCTCGACGTACAACCCGCTCGTCGTCCAGTCCCTCGACGGGACGCAGGTGCCGACGGTGCGGGTGGAGGGCACCGGCACGTGGAGCTGCCACGCGGGCGTCGCGATCGACGGCGACGTGATCGTCGTCGAGGGCTCGGCGACCTTCGAGAACGCGAACTGCGTGGTGCGCGGCAACCTGTGGGTGAAGAACAACTTCACAGGCAAGCAGCCCAAGGGGACCGAGCCGAACATCGGCGGCAACCTGACAGCTCGCTACGGCACGCTCACCTTCACGAACGCCAACTTCAAGGTGGGAGGCTCCGTGAAGGCCGGCGGCAACATCGGCGGTGCGAACTGGCAGACGCTCCAGGCGCAGAGCATCTGCGCCGCGAACCTCACCCCGTGCCCTGCGGGCTCGTTCGGTCCCGACCCGCAGCCCGTGGGCCTTCCCGAGATCGACTACGTGCCGTCCGACTGGACGGCCAAGGGCTACTCGATCAAGTCGAAGGCGACGTTCTTCGACGAGTGGATCGCGCAGTCCAACGCCAATCAGCAGTGGCAGATCGACCAGATCAAGAACTCGAACTGCACCATCGGACCGTGGATGTTCTACAACGGCGCACAGCCGGTGCTGAACCTGAACGGGGGACCGGCGAACAAGACGCCGTCCGTGTACGACCTGCGCGACTGCCCGTTCAGCCCGCAGAGCATCACGTTCAAGCTGTACGCCGACACGGCCATCTTCACGAACCAGGTGACGACGAACGGCCCGACGTACTTCCAGAGCGGTGACGGCGAGCTGCACCACCTGTTCATCATCATCCCCGACGGCGGCACCGCCAACAACGGCAAGGCGGAGTGCACCAAGCGCGGCAGCTACGAGCCGAAGTCGATGATGCTCCAGACGGGCGTGTACATCCAGGACAAGGTCATCGGCATGTACTACACGCCGTGCGACCTGACGTTCACCAACGCCGCGGACACGGTCGGCCAGATCTACGGACGCAACGTCACGACGAGCACGCCGAACACCAACCTGTACTACGTGCCGCTCGAGGTCCCCGGCGTGCAGCTGGGCATCCCCACCGAGGTGAGCGGCAACTACTCCGTCCGCGTGATGTACAAGCACGAGACGCGGGACTGAGTGAGCGCTGTGGTGACGGCCGTCGTGGCCGTGTTCGGCCTGCTCTTCGGCTCCTTCACGACGGTGCTGGCGAGCCGTGTGCCCGAGGGCAGGGGAGTGGTGAGCGGCCGCTCGGCGTGCCCCCGGTGCGGTGAGCAGATCCGCTGGCACGACAACATCCCCGTGCTGTCATGGCTCGTCCTGCATGGGCGCTGCAGGTCCTGCGGCGCCCCCATCTCGTGGACGTACCCGGTCATCGAGCTGGCCGTGGCCCTCCTGTGGGTGCTCGTCCACCTGCGCTACGGCCTCAGCTGGACGAGTGCGGTCCTGTGGATCCTCGCCGTCGCGAGCGTCGCTCTCTTCGTGATCGACGTCCGTCACCACCGCCTGCCGCACCGCATCGTCCTGCCTGCATACGGTCTGGTCAGCGTGCCCATCGTGATCGCGTGGCTGACGGGCGAGCGCTCGTCGTGGGGGACGGCGGCGCTGGGGCTGGCCGTCATGGGCGGCTTCTACGGGCTGCTGTGGTTCCTGTACCCCAAGGGCATGGGCTTCGGGGACGTGACCACTGCGGGCCTCCTGGGGCTCGTCCTGGGCTTCCTCGGCCTCGAGCACCTCGCCGTGGGCGCCATCGCCGGGCCGTTGGCGGGCGGGCTCATGGTGGTCGTCCTGGCCGCGATGGGGCGCGCGAGGAAGGGGACGGCCGTTCCCTACGGTCCCGCGCTGCTCGTCGGCGCGTGGATCGGGATCCTCGTGGGGCCGGCGATCGCTCAGGGATATATCGACCTGCTCATCGGGTGATCGCATGCGAGGGAAGAAGTCGGCGAAGACATCTGCCCACGTTCTCATCCTTTGGGCGGTTTCTTCCGATAATGTGACCGGTACTAGCGCTGGGGAAGGAGAGTCGTGGCAACGCGAGTGATCGGCGTCGACCTCGGCGCAACACAGATCCGCGCTGCAGAGGTGGAGCTCGCCTCGAAGCCGGGTGCGTTCCCCCTGGGCACGCTGCAGTCCTTCGCCGCCGTTCCCACGCCCGCCGGGGCGATCAACGACGGCGAGATCATCGAGGTGCAGACCGTGGCGTCGCTCCTCAAGCAGCTGTGGAGCAAGGGCAAGTTCTCGCACAAGCGCGTGGTGATCGGCCTGAGCAGCCCTCGGACCGTGGTGCGCGAGATGGAAGTGCCGGCCATGCCCATGGACCAGGTGCGATCCGCGCTCCCGTACCAGGTGAGCGAGATCCTGCCGATGCCCACGGACGAGGCGCTGCTCGACTTCTATCCGACGGAGCTGCGCTCGGTCGACGGCCAGGAGTCGTTCCGGGGCATCATGACTGCGGCAGCCAAGGCATCGGTCGCCAACACCGTGATGACCGTGGAGACCGCAGGGCTGCGGCCCGAGGGCGTGGACCTGTCCGCGTTCGGCCTGCATCGGGCGCTGTGCGTGGGGGACTTCGCGCAGCAGATCGTCGCGTTCGTGGAGATCGGCGCGCGAGTCACCACCGTGATCGTCTCGGCCCACGGCCAGCCCCGGCTCGTGCGCGTGCTGCCCACGGGCAGCCAGGACTCCACGGACGCCGTGGCGTCGGCCATGCAGGTCTCGACGGCGGAGGCCGAGCAGTACAAGCGCAAGGTGGGCGTGTCCGCCGACGGCCCGCCAGAGCTCAAGATCGCGCGTGACGCCATCCTGCAGACGACGCGCCAGCTGATCGAGGGCGTGCGCAACACGTTCGTCTACTTCGCCGGAAACGAGCCCGGGAACCCGATCCAGCAGGTGATCCTCACCGGCGGCGGCGCGTTCATGCCCGGCCTGGGCCAGTACCTCGCAAGCGCCTCGCGCCTGCCCGTGAGCTTCGGCAACGGCGTCGGCGCGGTCAAGGTGACGCGCAAGGCGGGCGCGGCCGTGGCAGGCCAGGAGATGTTCGCGTCCGTGGCCGTGGGCCTCGCCCTCGCGGAGGTGGGCAAGTGAGCAGCATTCCCGCCCAGTACAAGGTCCCGCCGCGGCCTCAGGTCAACCTGATCCCGCCGGAGGTCGCCGCACGCCGCGCCAAGTCGCAGCGTCGCGTCATGTTCAGCCTGCTGGCGTTCATCGTCGTGGGCGCGATCGTCGCGGGCTACCTGTGGCTGAACACCTTCATCCACGCCGACGAGGCTCGTGCGCAGGCAGAGCAGCAGCGCACCGCGGAGCTCCAGGCGGAGCTCGCGTCGCTCAGCGAGGTCGACGTCGTCAAGGCGAAGCTCGCCAACGCCGACTCGGCGCGCAAGACAGCCGCCGCCATCGAGTTCTTCTGGCCCCTCATCCTCTCGGCCGTCGACGGCGCGGTGCCCGACGACGCCCGGATCGAGTCATTCACCTTCAGCGCCCCCGACTTCGGAGGCGATCCCCCTGGTCCCGGCAGCGCGTTCGACATCCCTGGCGTGGCGGGCATCACCCTCACGGTGGACGTGCCCGCTGCGTCGTACGCCATCGACCTGGAGAACCGCCTCAACGCGGTGCCGTTCTTCGACCGAGCCCGCGCCACGCAGGTGTGGGCTGTGCGCGACAGCGGCGAGGGCGGCGGAGAAGGCGCGATCGTCTCCTACCTGGTCGAGGTCTCCGTGACGGTGACGTACGACGCGCTCATGATGCGCCACTCCGACCTCTGGTACGGCACTGGAGGGGACAACACCACGCGCCCGCTCGAGGACTACTACCGTGCCTACCTGCGCGCGATCCTCGAGGGAGGCAGCCTGCCGGGCTATCCGGAGCTGCCTGACGTGGAGCGCCCTGTCTTCGTTCCTGGCGCCGAGGGCATCCTGCCCGGCGCACCCGGAGACGCGGGCGCCACAGATCCCGCCGCAAACGGTGGAGAGGGGGTCGCACAGTGAAGCAGCAGCGCGACACGACCTTCATCACCCTGCTGGTCCTCGGCCTCATCGCCGTGCTCGTGGCCGCATGGTTCCTGCTGTTCAATCCCGCGCTCGCACGCTGGTCGGAGGCGAAGGCCGCGTACGAGCAGGCGTACAGCTTCAACGAGTCTCTCGAGCTCCAGCTCATCCAGAAGCGAGGCGAGCACGCCAAGCTTCCCGAGTACCAGGCGGAGATCGACGCGATCAGCGAGGCTCTGCCTCCGTACGAGGACCTCGCGACGATCCGTCGAGAGCTCTACTCCATCCTCGCGAGCGAGACTGTCGCCGTCGAGATGGACGTCGCGAATCCGGCGGTGGCGGTCGAGCCGGGTGTCTCGCTCGCCATCCCCGCGGCGGCCGTGGGACGCGAGAGCCACGTCGAGGGACTGGCATTCCAGGACCTCTACCAGACGGAGATCCAGATCTCCCTCACAGGCTCGTATGCGGACATCATCGCGGCGATCGCGCGACTGCAGCTCAACGAGGGCCGGTACTACCTCGTGTCCGACTTCAGCATCCAGGAGACGGACCGCGAGCTCCCGGACGAGCCTTCGACGGTGGACATCGTCGTGCACACCTTCACGCTGGTCGACATCGAGTCGGCGATCGACCCGGCTCACCAGCCGCAGGACTCCACGCCGACGCCGCCGGGGCTGAGCAACCCGCGCGTGCCGCTCCTGTGGCCCGCTGACTGACGTGTTGCCACGCCTGCCCGCGCCCTCACCACGGGCGCGGGCGGCGCGGCCGACGCCCCTGGTCATGGAACAATGACTCCCATGCTCCGGTGGTTGACAGCAGGCGAATCGCACGGCCCGGCCCTCGTGGGCATCCTCGAGGGGCTCCCGGCAGGAGTCGAGGTCACCACGGCGGATGTCTCCGATGCCCTCGCACGGCGCCGACTCGGCCACGGCCGCGGCGCGCGCATGTCCTTCGAGCAGGACAAGGTCACGATCCTCGGCGGCGTGCGTCACGGCCTCACCCAGGGCGGCCCGGTGGCGATCGAGATCGGCAACACCGAGTGGCCCAAGTGGGAGGCGGTGATGGCCGCCGACCCGGTGCCGGAGGAGCTCCTCACCGGAGCGCGCAACGCGCCGCTGACGCGTCCGCGCCCCGGTCACGCCGACCTCGTCGGCATGGCGAAGTACGGCTTCGACGACGCGCGCCCCGTCCTGGAGCGCGCATCCGCGCGGGAGACCGCGACGCGCGTCGCGCTCGGCGCCGTGGCGGAGAGGTTCCTCGAGCAGGCGCTCGACGTGCATCTGGTCGCGCACACGGTCGCGGTCGGCTCCGTCGCGGTGCCCGACGACGCACCGCTGCCGCCGCCGGGCTCGACGCCGCAGCTGGACGCCGACCCCATCCGTTGCTTCTCGCCCGAGGTCTCGGCGCGGATGGTCGCCGAGATCGACGCGTGCCAGAAGGACGGAGACACTCTGGGCGGGGTCGTCGAGGTCCTCGCGTACAACCTTCCCGTGGGACTGGGCAGCCACGTCCACTGGGACCGCCGCCTTGACGCGCGCCTGGCAGCGGCGCTCATGGGCATCCAGGCGATCAAGGGCGTGGAGATCGGCGACGGCTTCCGCACCGCGGCCCGGCGCGGCTCGGTCGCGCACGACGAGATCGAGCGCGTCGACGGCGTGGTCACGCGCCGCACCAACCGGGCCGGCGGGGTGGAGGGCGGCATGACCAACGGCCAGCCTCTGCGCGTGCGCGCCGCGATGAAGCCCATCTCGACGGTGCCGCGCGCACTCGACACCATCGATGTGACCACGGGCGAGCCGGCGAAGGCCATCCACCAGCGCTCCGACGTGTGCGCCGTCGCCCCCGCGGCCGTGGTCGCCCAGGCGATGGTCGCCCTGACGCTCGCCGACGCCGTGCTCGAGAAGTTCGGCGGCGACTCCGTCGAGGAGGTCCGGCGCAACGTCGCCGCGTACCGTGCCGCGATCCCGTCCGTGCTGAGCTGATGGCGCCGCGCTACGTCCTCATGGGCCCGCCAGGCACGGGCAAGACGACCGTGGGCAAGGCGTTGGCCCAGCTGACGGGCCTGAGCCGCATCGACACGGACACCGAGGTCGAGCGCGTGGCAGGCAAGCGGATCGCCGACATCTTCGTCGAGGACGGCGAGGCGGCGTTCCGCGCGCTCGAACGCGAGGCCGTCTCGGCCGCGCTCCAGGGCGAGCACGGCATCGTGTCCTTGGGGGGCGGGGCGATCCTCGATCCCGACACCCAAGCGGATCTGCGCGCGGCGCGCGCGGCGGGCACGGCCGTCGTCTTCCTCGACGTGTCGCTGCAGGCGGTCGCCTCGCGCATCGGGCTCAACGCCTCGCGGCCCCTGCTGGCCGTCAATCCGCGCAAGCAGTGGAGCGAGCTCATGGAGCAGCGTCGGCCCGTCTATGAGGAGCTGGCGAGCTTCACCGTGAGCACGGACCACCTCGACGCCCAGCGCATCGCCCAGGAGATCGTCGAGGCGGCGTCATGACGAGCGTCGTCACGGTTCCCACGGCCCAGCCGTACGAGGTGCGCCTCGGTCGCGGTCTCGCAGACGAGATCGTGGGCGCGGTTCCCGAGAACGCCGCCAAGGTCCTCATCATCCACACGGCCGTGATGGCCAAGGCCGCGACGACCCTGCAGGAGGCCCTCATCGCCGCCGGCAAGCAGGCCGTGCTCGCAGAGGTGCCCGATG
>QGUM02000125.1:0-5140 GCA_003242455.2 Actinomycetes bacterium | reverse complement strand
TCTTCCGGGGTCACAGCGTCTCGGCGTCGCCGTGGTACATCGACGGGGCCCTCACGACGCTCGCGGTCGGCCCGACGCCCGGCGAGCCGGTGTTCGAGCTTCCCGGCGGCGAGGATGTCGTCATCGTCATCCCCGAGGGCGTCGACGAGCCGCTGCTCGACGTCTCGAGCCTTCAGGAGACCGACGGATCCTTCGCTCTCGAGGGCGACGTCGAGATCATCGCGCCCAACGGCGCCTCGCTCCAGCTCGCCGAGGGCACGGTCGTCACGCCCTCCGAAGCGGACTGGGACGGCCTGTTCGTGCCGCCGACGGTCGTCTCGCTCACCACGGTGAGCCCTGCCGGCGAGCCCGAGTCCGAGATCATCCTCGCCGTCAAGGTGGGCTCCGACGACGTGAGCTTCGAGGTCGACCCGGCGGCACGCCTGCTCCTGCCGGGCGCCGCCAAGAAGAACGCCAAGGTGGGCTTCATCGCCCCCGGCGGCACGTTCACGGCCATCACCACGCAGTGCGCCGCGGACTCCCAGGACGCCGGCAACGCGGTCGAGCGCGACTGCTTCATCGTCGTGGGCGACGACATCGTGATCTGGACCAAGCACTTCACGACGTTCGCCGCCTACACCCAGGTCCTCGCCTCCTCCGGCGCCGACCAGGAGTTCCCGTTCGTGCCGCTCACCGCGGCTCTGGCGGCGGCCGGCATCGGACTGGTCGTCCTGGGCCGTCGCCGCGAGGCCTGAGCCTCAGGCTCCAGCAGCCAGCACACACCCCCGAGGGGTCCGCTCCGGCAGGTGGCGGGCCCCTCGTGCTGTGCCTGGGCGCCGTCGGCGACGCTGACGGGGCGTGGGTCCCAGCGTCGGCGACGCTGACCGGGGCGCGTGGGCCCCAACGTCCGTCTGGGAGACCTTGGCCCGTGGGGGACCGGCGTCGGCGACCGGGGCGCGCCTCATGCCCGCATCGACCGGTGCCGGACATGCGACGAGGGGCCCGCTCCTGGGGGAGAGAGCGAGCCCCTCGTGCTGGTCTCGCGGCGGACGGCCCCGTGAGGCAGGTCGCCCGCCGCCGACGGGTCACCAGGTCGAGTCGCCTCGGTAGACCACGTCCGAGCCGCCGTCGATGAAGACCACCTGACCGCACAGGTGGGTGTTCTCCTCGCTGGCGAGCCACATGAGCAGCCGAGCCGGGGCCTCCGGCGGCGCGAAGCCGTTGAGCGGCATCGGCACGCCCTGCGCGATCTGCGCGCGGCCCTCCTCGGTGGCGAGCAGCGGCTCCACCATGGGGGTCACGATGACTCCCGGTGCGATCGCGTTGAGCGGGATGCTCGCGCCGGCCCACTCCGGGGTCGCCGCGTTGCGGCGGACCCAGCGGCAGAACGCGACCTTGGTGGAGGAATAGATCAGGCCGCCCGTCTGGGCGTCCGCGGCGAGGACCTCGGCGCGGGCACGTGCGGCCTCCTCGTCGCCGGCCAGCTGCAGCTCGACGAGCTCGTCGTCGACCGGCATGAGCGAGGCCATGGAGGCCACGCCCACGGCGCGCGGGGCGTCGGAGCCGGCCAGCAGCGGACGCAGCATGTCCAGCGTCGCGGTCATGCCGAAGTAATTCACGCTCACCGTGTCGGCGGTGGGAGTGGCGAGGCCGGCGACGGCGACCACGGCGTCGAGCTTGCCGTCGGCGGCCTTGGCCACCGCATCGGCCATGGCCTGGCGGCCCTCCGCCTTGGACAGGTCCGCGACGATGTCCGCGTCCTTGATGTCGATGCCGATGACCCGGTGTCCCTGGGCCTTCAGCAGCTCAGCAGTCGCCTTGCCGATGCCCGATGCGGCACCGGTCACGGCGTAGGTGCGTGTCATGGTGCACCTTCCCTTCTCGCACTTCCCTGTGCGTGTCCTCGGATCGCTTTCACCGTATGTCCGCCGCACGGGCCGCACCGGGGTCCAAGGTCCCGCGTCACGGTTCGCCGGTCCTGAGGCGTTCGCGGTCGCCCAGCTCAACGGCAACGCGGAGGCCGCGGCGCTGCTGGAGCGGGTGTCGGGCTAGGGGAGCCGAGCCACGTCGAGGCTGACGCGGTCACCGTTCCACGAGGCGGTGACCATGTCGCCGTCTCGCACGGCGCCGTCGACGATCGCCTTGGCGAGCTCGTTGACCAGGCGCGACTCGACGAGGCGCTTGAGCGGGCGGGCGCCGAACGCCGGGTCGAAGCCGTCCTGGGCGAGGCTCTCGCGCAGCGACGCGTCGACGGTCAGCTCGATGCCCTTGGCCTCCCTGAGGCGCGCGACGGCCTTCGCGAGCTCCGTGTCCACGATCGCCGCCATCGCCTGCCGGTCGATGCGATCGAAGATGACGATGTCGTCCAGGCGGTTGAGGAACTCCGGGCGGAACGCGCCGCGCAGGATCTCCCTCAGGTCCGCCTCGAGCGCCTCGCGGTGCACGCCGTCCCAGTTCAGCACCAGGTCGGAGCCCAGGTTCGAGGTCATGACGATGATCGTGTTGGCGAAGTTCACCGTGCGGCCCTGGCCGTCCGTGAGGCGGCCGTCGTCGAGCACCTGCAGCAGGACGTTCCACACGTCCGGGTGAGCCTTCTCGATCTCGTCGAACAGGATGAGGCTGTACGGCCGACGGCGCACCGCCTCCGTCAGCTGGCCGCCCTGGTCGTAGCCCACGTAGCCCGGGGGAGCGCCGATGAGGCGAGCCACCGCGTGCGACTCCATGTACTCCGACATGTCGATGCGCACCATGGCCCGCTCGTCGTCGAACAGCTCATGCGCGAGGGCGCGGGCGAGCTCCGTCTTGCCGACGCCCGTGGGACCCAGGAACAGGAACGAGCCGATAGGCCGATGCTCGTCGGACAGGCCCGCGCGAGCCCGGCGGATGGCATCGGACACCGCCGTGATGGCGCGGTCCTGGCCCACGACGCGCTCGTGGAGGTGCTCCTCGAGGCGCGACAGGCGGGAGGACTCCTCGGTCATGAGGCGCTCGACCGGCACGCCGGTCCACTTGGCGACCACCGAGGCGATGTCCTCGCCCGTGACCTCCTCGCGCAGCATGCGCTCGTCGGCGGGGATGGCGTCGAGCTCCCGGCGAGCCGCCGCCATGTCCGCCTCCGCCGCGGGGATCTCGCCGTAGCGGATGCGGCCGGCGGTCTCGAGGTCGGCGACGCGCTCCGCGCGCTCGAGGTCGCGGCTGAGCTGCTCGAGGCGCTCGGTCGCGCGCGAGACGCGGGAGATGAGCTCCTTCTCGCGAGCCCAGCGCATGCTCAGCTCCTCGGACTCGTCCTTGAGGCGCGTGATCTCCGCCTCGATCTCGTCGCGGCGCGCGCGAGCGGAGTCGGACTTGTCCTTGGAGACCTGGGTGAGCTCGATCTCGAGCTGCATGATGCGGCGACGCGCGCGGTCGAGCTCGATCGGCATGGAGTCGAGCTGCATTTTGAGCGCGCTCGTCGCCTCGTCGATGAGGTCCACGGCCTTGTCCGGCAGGAAGCGGTCGCTGATGTAGCGGTCGGACAGGCGCGCCGCGGAGACGATCGCCTCGTCGGTGATCTTCACGCCGTGGTGCACCTCGTACTTCTCCTGCAGGCCGCGCAGGATCGCGATGGTGTCGTCGAGGCTCGGCTCGCCCACGTAGACCGGCTGGAAGCGGCGCTCGAGGGCCGAGTCGGTCTCGACGTACTGGCGGTACTCCGCGAGCGTCGTGGCGCCGATCATGCGCAGCCTGCCGCGCGCGAGCATCGGCTTGAGGATGTTGCCGGCGTCCACGGAGCCCTCCGCCCGGCCGGCGCCCACGATCGTGTGCAGCTCGTCGACGAACAGGATGATGCGGCCCTCGGACTGCTCCACCTCCTCGAGGACGGCCTTGAGGCGCTCCTCGAACTGGCCGCGGAAGGCCGCGCCCGCGACGAGCGAGCTCATCGCGATGGACACGATGCGGCGGTCCTTGAGCGAGGAGGGGACGTCGCCCGCGATGATGCGCTGCGCGAGGCCCTCCACGATCGCGGTCTTGCCGACGCCCGGCTCGCCGATGAGCACGGCGTTGTTCTTGGTGCGGCGGGCAAGCACCTGCATGACGCGACGGATCTCCTCGTCGCGCCCGATGACGGGGTCTAGGGCACCCGCCTCTGCGAGCGCCGTGAAGTCCTGACCGAACTGCTCGAGGGCGCTCTTCTGCTCCTCGTGCTGAGGAGCCGCTGCCTGGTTGGGCATGTGATCCTCCTGGTAATTCGTAGTGCCGCTGAATAGTTGAGCGACCTAGACTCAAGTTTACTCGGGTTTGACCATGATGCAAGGAGGGGCTCGCGTCTGCGCCCCTGTTGCGGAGCGTCGCGAGCGTGTGTGCGGCCGTGGCGGGGAGCTGCCTTCGCATCGGCAGATCCGTCCGCTCCGCATTGATGAGAGCCCCACGTGCCCCTCGTTCAAGAAGTCCCACGTGCTCCTCGTTCAAGAAGCCCCACGTGCCCCTCGTTCAAGAAGTCCCACGTGCCCCTCGGAGAAAAGAAGTCGCGAAGGAATTGGCGTCCGCGTGCCAGCGTCGGGTACAGTTGCTACTCGCGTCAGCGGCGAGGAAGCCGCGCGAACTAGGGCCCCGTCGTCTAGCGGCCTAGGACGCCGCCCTCTCAAGGCGGTAGCGCCGGTTCGAATCCGGTCGGGGCTGCGATGGACTCCCTGTCACCTCGGTGGCGGGGAGTTCGTGCTTTCCGGGCTGTGTGACCGCCGGAGGCTCCGCTCGACCAGCCCTCGCACCGATGCTGTCCTGCCACGCGCCGTGGTGTACCTGAATGGCTGCGATTTCGGCCCTCTCGCGATCCTGTTGTACCGAATGTGCGAAGAGACCGTGCGACCCGGCGAGACGTCCTCGTTCACCGTCCGACACCTCGATGCGCCGACCGGCTCCCATGCGCATGACCCTCTGTCGCGGTCGGCAACGCACATTCGGTACACCAGGATTCGCAAAGCGTCTCGATCGCAGCCATATCGGTACAACAGCACGATGGGGTGGATTGGGTGCGTTGAGCGTGCGGGCGCGGGCTCGGCTCTAGGGGTTGGGTGCGTTGAGCGTGCGGGCGCGGGCTCGGCTCTAGGGGTTGGGTGCGTTGAGCGTGCGGGCGAGGGCTCGGTCCTCCGGGGTGCGGGGAGGCGCGCGGTCCTAGGGGTTG
>QGUM02000124.1:0-5264 GCA_003242455.2 Actinomycetes bacterium | reverse complement strand
GCCACACCGGCAGCCAGCGCGCCTCGATGGCGCGGAAGTCGTAGCGGGCCTCGTCGGCGGCGGTCTCGGGGGCGGAAGTCACCAGGAGATTCTATCGACGCGCCAGAAAGTGCCCGACCTAGAACCAGGACGGCACGTAGCACGCGATGCCGGTCTCCACGGCGAGGTCCTGCACCAGAACCTGAAGTTCTGCCACGGTTGCCCCCTCGTCGAGGGTCACCCCCTGGTCGCGCAGGCAACGCTCGATCTCGGGCAGGCGCTCGGCGAACTCCTTGTCTCGCGCCTCGATCGTGCTGGGCTGGGTCCACAAGGCCCCCAGCACAAACTCCAGGTGCGTGCGCTCACAGTGCTCGATTATCGCAAGGGCGGCGTCCTCACCGACGCCGGGGACGCCCACGGAGTAGGTGGGTGCGGCGAGCCCGGGCCCGATCGGTTGGTTTTCGCCGGCGACGTAGACGCCGCCGCTGTCCTCGATGCACGCCCGGAAACTCGGCACGAGTTGCGCGACGTCGGCGTACGTGACGCTGCCGGCCGCCGCGGCCCGCTCGATGACGTCCATCTGCTCCGCCGACGCATGTCCCGCAGTCGCGTCGGTCGCCACCTGCCGGAAGAACTCGCGGGTGACGGCGTCGGGCGAGTTCACCTGAGACTGCTGCTGGCAGCCGACCACGGTCAGCACGGCCAGGGACGCACCGGCCAGCGCGGTCAGGTGCTTGGCAACAAGGCGACGCATGGGGCGTTTCGTCAGTAGGTCAGCGTGTACGTGTACCCCGGATCGGGCACGGCACCGTTGGTGATCCGGTGCTCGCTCTTGATCAGCGGACTGCCAGAAGGACTCCGTGCAACACCATTTCCGCTGTGGTATCCCTTCGAAGTCCACACAAGAATAGGCGCACCGCTCACCCACATCTGCTGTTGATGACGAACCCACAAGGATGACGTGCCAGTAGCGCATGCGGCGTTGACGGTGCTGGTTGCCTGGCTGGAAGTGTTTGAAAGGGTTGCGCTGCAAGTCCCTCGAGTCACCTGAGTTGACGCGGCCTGCGCGCCCGGCAACACACTCAAGACACGCAATCCAGCGAGGAGAACCGAGGCGAGAAGCGGACGAGCCATGTGAGCAGTCATGGTAAGAAGCCTCCACGCTCGAGAACTGCGGTCGTGAGTCTGACCTTAAGATCTCCTCCTGCATCGCGCAATCCGAACGAGCAGCGACTACCCCAGCAGCGTCACCTTCACCGACACCTCAAGGTCGCTGCCTGCTCCGGCGAACACACCAGACAGCGGCGGCACGTCGCGATACTCGCGAGCGCGGGCCACGACCACGTGGTGATCGGCGACTTCCTTGTCATTCGTGGGGCCGAAGCCGAACCAGTCCCCTGCCACCACTCGACCCACGCATGGGACTCGCCGCGCACGGTCTCGCCGATGGACGCGTCAGGCTTGGGGTGGAGGTAGCCCGAGACGTAACGCGCCGGGATGCCCACATGCCGCAGTGCGCCGATCGCCAAATGAGCGAAGTCCTGGCACACCCCGGACTTGGCCTCCCACGCGTCTCGCGCGGGTGTGTGAACGGTGGTCGCTCCGGGGACGTACCGGACCTGCTCGTGGAGGAACTCACAGATGAGCCGGGCCGCGCCGTCGGGACTGAATCGCCCTGCGGCATCGGCGGCGAAGGCCGCGAGCTCCTCGGTGGGCTGTGTCGCGGAGGACTGCCCAAGGTATTCGGCGAGCAGGTCCTGGAACAGCGGTCCCGCGATGTCATCCCAGCCCATGCGCTCCTCGCGGGCGGGGGTGGGAGTGACCTCCACCTGGCTCGAGGCGACCACGGTGAGCGAGTCATGCGGCTCGGACACCTCGAAGACCGTCACATCGGTCTCCCAGTAGTCGCGGTATTGCGACTTCCACGACGCAGGCGTGATGTCGATCTTGGACTCCAGCACGCGCTGGCGCGGCAGCCATGCGGGTGTGAGCCGCGCCTCGTTATAGGAGGTCGCGATGGTGCGGTCGTATTTGAAGGTATTTGAAGGTCGTGCGGTGCACGATCTTGAGCACGCTCATACGGCCTCCTGGCTCCACACGGCCGACGATGCCGGCAGGAAGAACCGGTCGCGGATCAGGTCCGATGCGAGGGCGCAGGCACGTTGCACGTCCTGCATCTGCTGGGGCAGGTTGGCGAGGATGTCGCCGATGCGCTGGTACTCCAGGTTGGTGCGCGCACGCCCGAGCGCGAGGCGAGCCTGGTCGGTGACCGAGTCGCGCTGCGTGCCCGGCTCGATGAGCGTGAGCGTCGTCTCGGCCTTGTCGAGGTTGTACGCGATCGAGCGCGGGAAGATGCGGTCCACGATGAGGAACTCCGCCGCCCTGTCCTCCGTCACGAGCGAGCGCACGGTCCGCAGGTAGGCCTCGTGCGCGGAGCACGAGCGCAGCAGCGTGGTCCAGTTGGGGCCGATGGTGCCCTCGAGCGAGCGCGTCATGAGCAGGCGGGCGATCATGTCGGCGCGCTCGAGCGAGCGGCCCAGCTCCATGAAGTGCCAGGCGTCGTCCCTGGACGTCGTGGCGCTCGACAGGCCCCACACGACGCCCGCGTGGTCGAACGTCACGCCTTGCGCGAGGTACGTGTTCGCGAGCGCCTCCGCGCGCGAGTGGAGGTCCTCGCCCGACATCGTGGCGATCTCCGCATAGACCTTCTCGTAGGGCTCGCGCACGACTCCGTTGACGTCCATGGCCTCGTCCCACGCCTGGGCGGGGGCATAGTCGGCCCAGGGAGTGGGCGCGGTCTGGGTGGCCATGGCCCCACCGTAGGCAGAATCTGTGTCACGCGTGTTTCCAATCCGTTGCCGGAATTGCGCATGTCACAGGCCGTTCGGCGCCCGGCGCCCCGTCGCTACGCTGGTGCCATGACTGACGAGACCCTCTCCCCCGAGTTCGCTGCCACCGTCGCCGCCGGCTATGCGAGCGACAAGGGGCTGCTGCCCCTGGGCGCCCTCGTCCAGGGCGAGGAGGCCAACGAGTCCGCCCAGGTGGGCATCCCGCTGGCGATGCTCAACCGCCACGGACTCGTCGCCGGCGCCACCGGCACGGGCAAGACCCGCACGCTCCAGGGCATGGCCGAGGGCCTGTCCGATGCGGGCGTGCCCGTCTTCGTCAGCGACATCAAGGGCGACCTGTCCGGCATGGCGGTGCCGGGCGAGCCCAAGGACTTCATCACGGCGCGCATGGCCGACATCGGCCAGCCGTGGGAGCCCAAGTCGTACCCCGTCGAGTTCTACTCGCTGGGCGGCATCGGCAAGGGCGTGCCGATCCGCACCACGGTGTCGGACTTCGGCCCGCTGCTCATGTCGAAGGTGCTGGGCCTCAACGCGACGCAGGAGAGCTCGCTCGCGCTCATCTTCCACTGGGCCGACAAGAACGGCCTCGCGCTGCTCGACCTCATCGACCTGCGCGCGACCATCCAGTTCCTCACCTCCGACGAGGGCAAGGAGGAGCTCAAGGGCATCGGCGGCGTCTCCTCGGCCACGGCCGGCGTCATCCTGCGCGAGATCGCGGCGCTCGAGGCGCAGGGCGCCGAGGCGTTCTTCGGCGAGCCGGCCTTCGACGTCACCGAGCTGCTCCAGGTGGGCCCGGACGGCCGCGGCGTGATCTCCGCGCTCGAGCTGCCCGCGCTGCAGGACCGTCCGGCGCTGTTCTCGACCTTCCTCATGTGGCTGCTCGCCGAGCTGTTCGAGACCCTGCCCGAGGTGGGCGACCTCGACAAGCCCAAGCTCGTGTTCTTCTTCGACGAGGCCCACCTGCTGTTCACGGGCGCCTCGCGCGACTTCCTCACCCAGGTGACGCAGACCGTCCGCCTCATCCGCTCCAAGGGCGTCGGCGTCTTCTTCGTGACGCAGACGCCCAAGGACGTCCCGGCCGATGTCCTGGCCCAGCTCGGCTCGCGCGTCCAGCACGCGCTGCGCGCCTACACGCCCGACGACGAGCGGGCCCTGCGCGCATCGGCCCGCACCTTCCCCAACTCCCCGTACGAGCTGGAGAAGGTCCTCACCTCCATGGCGACCGGCGAGGCCGTCGTGACGGTGCTGAGCGACAAGGGCGCCCCGACGCCCGTCGCCTGGACGCGCCTGCGCGCACCGCAGGGCTCCATGGATCCGGCGCCCGATGCCGTGATCGACGGCATCATCGCGGCCAGCCCGCGCATGGCCCGCTACGGCACGGAGGTGGATCGCGAGAGCGCCTACGAGCTGCTCGCCGCCCGCGCGGCGGCCGCCGCCCAGGCCGCCGAGGAGCGCGCGGCCGCGGAGGCCGCGGCCAAGGAGAAGGCGGCGAAGGAGAAGGCGTCCACGAAGCGCACGGGCTCGAGCTCGCGCCGCGGCCAGAAGACCGTGGTGGAGAAGGTCGTGACCTCCGGCCCGGTGCGCGACTTCGCGCGCACGGCGGGGCGCGAGCTGACCCGCGGCATCCTGCGCGGCATCTTCGGCACCCGCATCCGCTGACAGAGCCCTGTCGGGAGGCCAGGGCAGCCGCATGCCCACGCGTGTTCGCTATACGAACACGCGTCCATTCTCAGTCAAAACTTTCGTGACGCTCGTCAAGAAAGTCTTGACAATCGCACTCCCGGTGCAAGACGATGGCACCGTCACCACGACGGCGTGCGGGCAGGCGAGCAAGACCCTGGCGAGCGGGTCCGCACACAGGGCGTCGAGGTGGTGTCATACCGACCACTTGGAAAGAGGCTCGTCAATGAAGAAGACTCTTGGCGCCGCGGCTCTCGCCGTCGCCGCCCTCACCCTCACTGCCTGCTCCGGCGGCACGGAGCCCGTGGAGACCTCCACCTCCGCAGCGCCGTCGACTCCCCAGGAGACCGAGGCTCCCCTGGAGCAGTTCACGGTCCGCGTCGCGGCCCTGCCCATCGCCGAGACCGGCGCCCTGTGGGCCGCCATCGACGAGGGCATCTTCGAGAAGCACGGCATCACCATCGAGATCCTGCCCTCGCAGGGCGGCGCGCAGGCGATCCCCGCTCTCCTCAGCGGTGACATCGACTTCGCGATCGGCCAGCCCTTCGGCCCGTTCCGTGCCGACGGCCAGGACCTCGGCATCGTGATCATCGGCGACTACGCCGACTCGCTCGCCTCCGGCAAGGACGTCAACGCCGTCGTCGCGCTCGACTCCTCCGGCATCAACGGCCCGGCGGACCTGGCCGGCAAGAAGGTCTCGGTCAACACCGTGGGCGCCGCGGGCGACCTGACGATCATGCAGGCGGTCAAGGACGC
>QGUM02000123.1:0-5286 GCA_003242455.2 Actinomycetes bacterium | reverse complement strand
CCGTAGCGGCCGAGGCCGGGACAGCCGCGACCACCGCGAGCGATGCGCTGAGTGCTACCGTCGCAAGACCAGCGAAGATCTTCTTGTTGCTCATTTCGCACCTCCTCGTTCATGAAGGTGCCTGAGTCGCCCCCCTCAGTGAGGACGCTAGCGAGAATCGCGAGGGAGGGGCCAGCACTCCGGAAGTGGGTTATTTCCGGCGCTCCCGCCCAAGGACCCAACGGCATCGGCCGCCGCTACGAGGCTTGCGGCATGCGCATCCTGGTCACGGTGAAGTTCACGCCCGACCTCCAGTCCAACCGCACCTTCACGGACGGCCGCGTCACGCGCACCGCGGACGACGGCTCCATGAACGAGCTCGACGAGCACGCGGTCGAGGCCGCGGGCGAGGGCGAGGTCTACGCACTCACGGTCGGTGGGCTCGATGCGGTTGCGGCTGGCTCGACGGCGGTGGCGGCCTGGGCCTCACGGAAACGCTCAGCGCGCTCGACGGCGCCGACGAGCGGGGCGACGTCTGCGGCGGACTCAAGTGGGGACTGCGAGGCCGCGCGGATCACGAGCGCCGTGCCCGCGATGAGCGGCGCGAGCAGTGCAATCGTGACGGCGATCGCCAGGCCGGTGTTGCGCGTGCGTGTCATGTGGTGTGGTCCCCCTTACGACGCTGTGTCCTCAGTGTGACTCTATCCCGGGAGTAACCAGATGGAGATGGCGAGGCACGGCTACGACGGCCCGGCCGCCCCTTCCTACCAGTTCATAATTCCCGCGTTAGTGACACAATCATCAGGGCTGCGGGGAGCATCCTTCCAGATACTCTCCCATTCTTCAACGGTGTAACTCGCCGCCGCCTTGATTTCATCCACGCTCGCATCGTCCGCCAACGACAGCCCGAGTCCTTGGAGACAGGCCACGATCTCCGGCCGCTTCTTTTCGAACGCCGCATCGATCAACTCGAGCGCGCTGGGTTGCGTCTGGTAGGCCATCTCCACATACATCGAATGGCGTCCGATACAGGCGTCGGCGATCCGACTGTCGCCATCGGGCGAAGCAAAGGAGTAGTTCAACTGGGGCATAGCGCCTTCCGTAACGCTACTCGCGTACGCGATACCGGCGTCTTCGAAGCAAGCGAAAGTTGCCTCCACGGCAAGTTTGAGTTGTTCGAAACTGACCGAACCGCTCCGGTCGGCTTCCCGCAGAATATCCAATTGCTTGGCGTCCACCCCGGCCGCCTCGGCATCGGCGATGATTGCATTGAATGGACCCGCAGAGGATTCGGGTTCGTCGGCAACCGCACTACACCCTGACGAAGTAGCGACGCCTAAACCTACAAGACTCGCCAGTAATGCGAGGCGAAAACGTCCGGTCTTCACAGAAGCACCCTAGTCGCCCTCGGAATCTGAGGGAGATAAGCCATTGGACGGCTCCCGGTCAATTGAGGAGCGCACCGTAGCCGGTAACGGCATAGCCAGCGTGGGACTGTTGTGTCGAGGTGCCGGTGCCGCCGCCGTAGGAGTAGCTGCTGAAGCCGTTTGTGCCCAAGTGTGGTTGGTAGCCGTACCAGCGAACCCGGCGGTTATCGCACTGGGATCCGGAGGAATGCCAAACCCTCGTGATTGAACTTGTCGTTTCGGCCGCACCACTGCAACCAGTACCGGCCGAGAAGGTCACGGCAGTGCCTTTTGAAGTTGCCTTCTCATACCAGACGGCTGCGTAGGCAGGCAGTGCCAACCCAAGGATCACCAGCGCGACTATTGCAGCTGTCGCAAGCGTGCGAGTAGTCCGGCGCCTCGTCGATTCCAATACGCTGTTCATTCCGCTCCCGCTCGAATGCGGCCGTTAGGTACGGGCCGTAAGTCGGAATCTAGTGAGAATTGCGAGGGGGGGGCAAGCCCCCAGAAGTGGGGGGCTGGTGGCCCGCGAACTTGGCCGCCCAGCGGCATCGGCCGCCGCCAGTAGGCTTTCCCCCATGCGCATTCTGGTCACGGTGAAGTTCACTCCCGACCTCCAGTCCAACCGCTCGTTGACCGATGCCCTCGTGACCCGCGGCGATCGCGACGGCGATCGCTAGACCGGTGTTGCGCGCGCGGTTCATGTGCGGTGGCCCCCCAACGACGGCTGTGTCCTCAGTGTGACTGTAGCGGCCCAGGTCGCGTGAACCGGTGCGACATGTTGCGATCGCTGACGGGCACGCGTCTTGGCGAGACGTGCCCCAGCTGTCGGCTCAGCCAACACGGAAGCTAGCCCATGTCGATCAGCCCGAGTTCCTCAAAGCAGTTCTGATCCTCGGCGGGTCGTGGGTGCTCGCGATCTGCGCGCACGAGGTCCGCCCATTCCGAGTCCTCGTTCACGGCCACGCCATCTCGCTTGAGACATGCCAGCAATTCCTCGCGATGAGCGTTTCGGAGTTCATCACGCTCCTCGATCGAGGGCGCGGTCTGGTATGCGAGCTCAATGAAGCGTGCGTGGCGGTCCATGCAAGCGTCAGCTTCATCGACGAGCGTGTCGAGCTCGTCGGACTGGGGAATCCCGCCGAAGAGGTACGTTATCTCCGTCCAGGCACCGTGCGAGGTCTCCTCGCGTTCGACTATGTCGAAGCCAAGCTCTTCCACACAGGCGATCTCCGCCTCCTTGGCCTGCTTGTATTGCTCGAACACGATCCGCCGTCCCGACTCAAGGGACTCCTCAATCACGCTGATCTGCTCTTCTGAACTACCCACGACCCGAGCCGTATTGAGCAAGTCCTCATAGTGAGCACGAACGGATGGAGTCAGGCCAGTGCTCGAGCCTGTCGTCTCAAGGCAACCAGACACGCCAACGGCCAAGACCATTCCAATTGACGCAAGGCGGAGCGGCCGCGTCGCGGAGTCATGTCTCCCAGGACCCATAGCTGCAAGCGTAAAGCGACGTGTGGGTGCACCACCGATACTGTTGGAGTTGGTACTGCGACGGCAGCGTGTATCCGACATATTTAGTCCCGCCTGGCGGCACGTCGTTGCGTGTGCCGCTCTCGAAGTACGGCGTATGCGGGTCGCCGATGATGTACCACTGACCCTGGATCTTGTGGTACTTGCAGGTACCTGAGGGCTGGTACGTACTCGCATGGTCGTAGGTGTAATTACCGGAAGCGGTCGCCCAACACAAGTTCTCTGCCGATGCAGGTACCGCGCTCAGCACGGCAACGACCGCGCCTAGCGCGGAAGCGGATAATATCGCTAGGGCTTTGTTTCGTCGAGCGATCATGGTATGCGCCTCCTTGCGCTCTTCGGGATCTTGTGGCTCGTCGATTCGGACGCTAGTGGGTATCGCGAGGGGGGGCAAGCCCCTAGAAGTGGGGCATTCTCGGCCCGCGCAACTGCCCGCCCTGGGGCATCGGCCGCCGCCAGTAGGCTTTCCTCCATGCGCATTCTGGTCACGGTGAAGTTCACGCCCGACCTCCAGTCCAACCGCACCTTCACGGACGGCCGCGTCACGCGCACCGCGGACGACGGCTCCATGAACGAGCTCGACGAGCACGCGGTCGAGGCCGCGCTGCAGCTGGTCGAGGCTGCGGGCGAGGGGGAGGTCTACGCGCTCACGGTCGGTGGGCCCGATGCCGTCGCGGCGGTCCGCAAGGCGTTGCAGATGGGCGCGCACCATGCGATCCACGTGAGCGACGAGGCCATCGCCGGGTCCGATGTGTTCGGGACCGCGCGCGTGCTTGCGGCGGCGGTGCGCAAGGTGCACGAGGAGTCGCCGCTCGACCTCGTCATCACCGGCATGGCCGCGCTTGGCGGGCTCACGTCTATGCTCCCCACCGCGCTCGCGGTGGAGCTCGACTGGGCGCAGCTGACGCTCGCATCGGCGCTGACGGTGGACGCCGCGGCCCGCACCGCGACCATCGAGCGGCACTTGCCCGATGCTCACGAGACCGTGACGGCTGCGTTGCCTGCGGTCGTCTCGGTGACCGACGAGGCGAACAAGCCGCGCTACCCCAACTTCAAGCTCATCATGGCCGCGCGCACCGCGCCCGTGACGGAGTGGACGCTCGGCGACCTGGGCATCGACCCGGCGTCGGTGGGCGCGATGGCCGCGCGGACATCGGTGGTGGAGGCCGAGCCGCGCCCGCCGCGCTCGGATCGGGTGATCGTGACTGACACGGGGGACGGCGGCCGACAGCTGGCCGAGTTCCTCATCGAGAGGGGGCTGGCATGAGCGGCTCGCTAGGGGTGGTCGCCGTCCTGGCCGAGCAGCGTGACGGCGCCGTCGCACGGCCGACGCTCGAGGCGCTGACGCTCGCGCGCTCGCTCGGCACGCCGGTGGTGGTGTGGCTGGGCGAGTCGCCTTCCGATGCGGATGTGGAGACCTTGGGTGCGTACGGCGCGACCGAGGTGCGCGTGGTGCCGCTCGGCGAGGCCGTGCGCCTGCCCGCCGTGGCCGCTGCCGGACTGGTGGCCGCGGCATCGGACGCCGATGCGGTGGTGGTCGTGTCGCACTTCGTCAACAAGGAGATCGCGACGCGGTTCGCCATGGCGACGGGCGCGGGGGTGGTCGTGGACGCCGCCGGCGCCGAGGTCGTGGACGGACGCGTCGAGACGACGCAGACGGTGTTCGCCGCGACGTGGAACGTGCGCACGCGGATCAACGCGCCCGTGGCCGCGGTGGGCGTGAGGCCCAACACGACGCAGGCTGTTCCTGTCGAGGCGGCGGTGGCCCCGACTGTGGTGACCGTGGCGGCCGAGGCGCCCGATGCGCGCGAGACGCTCGTGTCCGTGACACCCGTGGAGGCCGCCGAGGGCGTGCCGCTCGCCGAGGCGCCTGTGGTCGTCTCCGGCGGGCGCGGAACCGGAGGCGACTACACCCTGGTGCGTGAGCTCGCCGAGCTGCTCGGCGGTGCGGTGGGGGCCTCGCGTGACGCGACCGACGAGGGATGGATCTCGCACGAGCACATGGTCGGTCAGACCGGCACGACCGTGACGCCCGCGCTGTACGTGGCGTGCGGGATCTCCGGGGCGGTGCACCACCGTGGCGGCATGCAGGCGAGCGGGACGATCGTGGCCGTGAATCTCGATCCGGATGCGCCGATCTTCGAGATCTGCGACTTCGGGGTGGTGGGGTCGCTGTTCGACGTGCTGCCGCAGGCTATCGAGGTGATCAAGGAGCATCGGGCGAAGGGGTAGGGATCGCCCGCGCTGGATCCGGCTGTGAACTGGGCGCGAGTGTGGTGTGAGCCTGGGGTGAGCTGGCGCTGGGCGTGACCTGGCCCGACCCTGGCGTCGTGCCCAAGCAGCCTTTCCGTCCGTTTTCCACGGA
>QGUM02000122.1:0-5391 GCA_003242455.2 Actinomycetes bacterium | reverse complement strand
CCCATGACTCGGGTGATCGCGGGGGAGTTCGGCGGCCGCACGCTCGCCGTCCCCAAGACCGGCACCCGTCCCACCACGGATCGCGTCCGCGAGGCCGTGTTCTCCCGCTTGGAGCACTCCGCCGACATCCGCGGCGCCCAGGTCCTCGACCTCTACGCCGGCTCCGGCGCGCTCGGCTTCGAGGCGCTCAGCAGGGGAGCGAGCCACGTCACCTTCGTCGAGTCGTCCCTGCCCGCCGCGCGCGTCATCGAGGACAACGTCCGCGCTCTCGGCGTGGGCACCCGCGCGCACGTGGCCAAGGAGCGCGTCGCCGCGCACCTCAGGCGGGCATCGGGACCGTTCGACCTGGTGCTCGTGGACCCGCCGTACGACATCGCCGCGGGCGACCTGCACGAGGTGCTCGAGCTCCTCATCCCGCTGCTCGCTCCTGATGCCGCCGTGGTGGTCGAGACGGCCCGTCGCACGCGCACCCCCGAGTGGCCGCGCGGGCTCGAGCTCGTCGCGACCAAGCAGTACGGCGAGACGGTGGTGCACTTCGTCGAGCGTGTGCCCGATGCGAGGGTCAGGTAGCGTCGGGACATGGGCACGGTCGTCTTCCCGGGGAGCTTCGATCCCGTCACGCTCGGTCACGTCGACATCGCCGTGCGCGCCCGCGCGCTGTTCGACCACGTGATCATCGCGGTCGCGCACAACTCCGCCAAGCGCCCCCTGCTGGACGTGGAGACGCGGGTGAGGCTCGCATCGGCCGCCGTGGCGCACCTGGACGGCGTGGAGGTGCGCTCGACGAACGGCCTGCTCGTGGACTTCTGCCGCGAGGTGGGCGCCACCGCGATCGTCAAGGGCCTGCGCGGCGGAGCGGACTACGACATCGAGCGGCCCATGGCGCTCATGAACCGCTCGCTCAGCGGCATCGAGACCGTCTTCCTCACCGGCGACCACGCCCTGTCGCATATCGCCTCCTCCCTGGTGCGCGACGTCGCTCGCCACGGGGGAGACGTCAGCGCGTACGTTCCCGAGGGCGTCGAGGCCGCGCTGCACGAGGCGCTGCGCCGGGAGGCCTGAGCGGCCGGTGCCCGCTCGGCTCGGCATCGGTGAGCCCAGGGCGACGCGCCGGGGCGATAGGCAAGGGCGCGGGGCAATGCGCCGGAGGCGCGGGGACGGCTGGAGCGCGGCCGGCGTTGTTGAGGAACCGCATGGCCATCACGTAGACTTGTGCGCTGGCCCAGCCGGTCCGGCACGGGTCAAGGTCCACGCGGACCGGAAGGTGATGGAGGAGCGTGTCGTGAAGCACTCTCCCGGCGCCGAGCCCACGCTGTACCACGTGTCCGTTCGGGACATCGTGCGCAAGCCCGGCTCTCAGCGCGAGGTCTCCAGCACGTTCGCGGTCCCTGCGGTCCTTGGCACCAGCATGATCGGGGTCCAGGAAGGGGCCACTGCGGAGCTCACGGCGAGCCTCGAGGTGGTCACGGACGGGATCTGGGTCTCCGGATCCTTCCGCGCGGAGGCTCTCGGAGAGTGCAGCAGGTGCCTCGACGCCGTCCACCAGCCGGTGGACGTCAGCTTCGAGGGCCTCTTCCTCTACCCGGGCGCCGAGCTCGGCGAGGACGAGGGTGAGGACAGCGTCTTCGAGTTCGACGGCGAGACCGTCGATCTGGAGCAGCCAGTTCTCGACGCGGTGGTGACGAGCATGCCGTTCACCCCGCTGTGTCGCCCGGACTGCCCCGGGCTGTGCGACCAGTGCGGCGCACGGCTCGCGGACGATCCGGGACACGCCCATGAGGCGCTCGACCCCCGGTGGTCGGCGTTGGAGAGTGTGAAGGACCGCATCGTGCGGTCCGATGAGAAGGAGAGTTAGCCGTGGCTGTTCCCAAGCGCAAGATGTCGCGCAGCAACACCCGCTCGCGCCGGTCGCAGTGGAAGACGACTGCCGCCAACCTCACCACCTGCCCCCAGTGCAAGTCGGAGAAGCTGCAGCACACCGCGTGCCCCACGTGCGGCGCCTACAACGGCCGCCAGTACGTCGAGGCGCTGCGCACTGAGCACGGGGCCTGATCCGCGACAGCGTGGCGGTTCAGCAGCCGAGTGCTCCAGCGGCGGCTGAGGCACTGACGAGCAGGCTCGGAGTCGATCTCGACCCCGACCTGCTCGTTCTTGCGCTCACGCACCGTTCCTTCGCCTACGAGAACGGCGGGCTGCCGTCCAACGAGCGCCTCGAGTTCCTCGGGGACTCGGTGCTCGGCATCGTCGTCACCGACCGCCTCTACCGCGACCACCCCGACCTCGCCGAGGGTGAGCTCGCGAAGATCCGCGCGGCGACCGTGTCGCAGCGCTCCCTCGCGGCCATCGCCCGCGAGCTGGGCCTGGGGCAGTTCATCCTCCTGGGCCGCGGCGAGACCACGACCGGCGGCGCCGACAAGGACTCGATCCTGTGCGACACGCTCGAGGCGCTGTTCGGCGCCATCTACCTGGCCCACGGCATCGAGGTCTCGCGCGACGTGATCCTGCGCCTCGTGGGCCCCACCCTCTCGCAGGCCGCCGGGGCGGGCGTCGCGCTCGACTGGAAGACCTCCCTGCAGGAGGCCTGCGCCGTCGCGGGACTGGGCTCTCCCTCCTATGAGGTCGAGGGCGAGGGTCCCGACCACGCGCGCGTGTTCACCGCTCGCGTCGTCATCGACGGGCAGGTGCGCGGAATCGGCACCGGCACCGCCAAGAAGCACGCCGAGCAGGAGGCCGCCGAGGCCGCATTCCGTTCTGTGACCGCCGACGCCGCGCCGGGTGAGCTGACGGCCGGAGAGGCGGTCGGACCTGGGGACGTCGCTGGCGAGCTCGGCGAGCCAGCGGCTGGCGACGCGGCCGGATCCGATGACGATGCCGCGCCGGGTGATCCTTCGGCACGCGACGCGGCCGGATCCGCTGACGCCGCTGAGTCCTGACGGCCCCACGCTCGCCGATGCCTGAGCTTCCCGAGGTCGAGACCGTCCGTCGCGGGCTGGAGGGCTTCGTGACGGGCGCGCTGATCCGCGATGTCGAGGTGCGCCGGGACTCATGTGTGCGCCTGACCCCCGGGGGAGCGGACGAGTTCCGCGGGCGTCTGCTCGGTGCGCGCATCGTCGGGGCGGCGAGGCGCGGCAAGTTCCTGTGGCTGCCGCTGGGCGCTGAGGATGCGCTGAGCGCGCACCTGGGCATGTCCGGCCAGTTCCGCGTCCACGCCGTGCCCGCCGATGCGGCCCCCGAGCCTCACCCGCACTGCCGCGCCCGCTTCACGTTAGAGCGGGAGGGGCAGGAGCTCACGCTCGACTTCCTGGACCAGCGCACCTTCGGCTACCTCCACGTCGAGGACCTGGTCCCCACTCCCGATTCCCTTCCCGGCGGGCAGGGGGCCGACCTCGCCGCCGTGCCGGTGAGCGTCGCGCACATCGGGCGGGATGCCCTCGATCCGGCCGTGACGCCGGAGCTCGCGGCCCGGCTGTGGCGGCGAGGGACGCGCGGCACCAAGCAGGTCCTCCTGGACCAGGCGCGCGTGAGCGGCATCGGGAACATCTACGCCGACGAGGCGCTGTGGCTTGCGCGCATCCACCCCGAGCGGCCCGCCGATGCCCTCACCGCGCGCCAGGCGCGCGAGCTGTTCGACGCGGTGCGCGCCGTCATGGAGCGCGCGCTCGCCCAGGGAGGGACGAGCTTCGACGCGCTCTACGTCAACGTCAACGGCGAGTCCGGATACTTTGCCCGGGACCTCGAGGCGTATGGGCGCGCCAGCCAGCCGTGCGCGAGGTGCGGCACCCCCATCGTCCGCGAGGTCATCGGGCAGCGCTCGACGCACTGGTGTCCCCAGTGCCAGCGCAGGCCGCGGCGGTACGCTCAGAGGCGTGGCCCCGTCAGTCGGTGAAGCGTTCCTCGACGTTCGCGACCTGGTGGTCCGGCGCGGCGAGAACGAGGTGCTTCATGGGGTCTCGTGCGCGCTCCAGCCCGGGTCCGTCACGGGGCTCATGGGCCCGTCCGGCTGCGGCAAGTCCACGCTGATCCGCTCCATCGTGGGCGCGCAGCGCATCACCTCCGGCTCCATCACGATCGACGGTGTGCCCGCCGGGTCGCCCCAGTTGCGCCATCGCGTGGGCTACACGAGCCAGGGCCTGAGCATCTACCCGGATGTGGGAGTGCGGGACAACGTGCGCTACTTTGCGCGCCTTGCGGGTGCGAGCCTCCAGCGGGCAGATGCCATCATCGAGCGAGTCGGGCTCGCCGACCACGCGGGGCACAAGGTCTCGCGGCTCTCCGGCGGCCAGGCCAATCGAGTGTCGCTTGCTTGCGCGCTCGTCGGGTCGCCGGACCTGCTCGTCCTCGACGAGCCCACGGTGGGCCTGGATCCCCTCACCCGCGAATCCCTGTGGGAGCTGTTCGCGGAGCTGGCCTCGAGCGGCGTCACGCTCCTGGTGTCCTCACACGTCATGGATGAGGCGAACCGCTGCGACTCTGTGCTGTTCATGCGTGACGGGCGCTTTCTCGCGCACGAGTCCGTGGCCGCGCTTCAGGCCCAGACCGGCACCACCTCACCCGAAGGCGCCTTCCTCGCGCTCGTCAGGGAGAGCGTGGCATGAGTGCCGCTCCCGGCGCGGCGAGATCGCACCCGTTCGCCACTCTCATCCGCATCGTGCGCCAGCTCCGGCACGATCCCCGCACGGTGGGCCTCGTCCTTGTGGTTCCGGCGCTCCTCCTCACCTTGCTGTACTTCGTGTTCTCCAACGTGCCGGCCCCGCCGGGCGGGAAGGCGCCGTTCGACTCCATCGGGCCGATCATGCTCGCCGTGCTGCCGATGATGCTCATGTTCATCGTCACGTCCGTGGTGATGCTGCGCGAGCGCACCACGGGCACCTTGGAGCGCGTCCTCACCACTCCCATCAGCCGGTGGAACCTCATTGCCTCGTACGCGGCGGTCTTTGGACTGCTCGCGGTGCTGCAGGCACTGATCTTGGGCGGGCTGGTGCTGGGTCCGATGGGCGTCACGATCCAGGGCCCGTGGGCGGTGCTGATGCTCGTTGCCGTGCTGGACGCGGTGTTCGGCGTGGCCTTCGGCCTGCTGGCCAGCGCCTTTGCGCGCACCGAGTTTCAAGCCGTCCAGTTCATGCCGCTGTTCGTGGGTCCGCAGATCTTCCTGTGCGGACTGTTTGTGCCGGGCGAGCAGATGCCCAGGGTGCTCGAGGCGATCGCGGATTGGCTTCCCATGACGTGGGCGGCCGATGTCGTGACGGACCTGCTGAGCCACGCCGAGGTCTCGAGCGCCTCCTGGTGGCACCTGGCCGCGCTGGGAGCCGCGGCCATCGCGGCGCTCGTCATGGCATCGGCGACGATGCCGCGCGCCACCACGTAGGCGCGTTGCCCCTGGGCTACTCCTGT
>QGUM02000121.1:0-5411 GCA_003242455.2 Actinomycetes bacterium | reverse complement strand
GCGCTCCACAGCGTGCGCGTGCCGTCGTAGACCGCGCCGGCGAGCAGCGTCCACTCACGAGGGTCCGGGGAGCCCGCCGCGGCCGCGATGGACACTCCCCAGTGCGGCAGTCCGTAGAGGTAGTTCACGGTGCCGTCGATCGGGTCCACGATCCAGGTGATCCCGCTGATGCCGCCCGACGACGCGCCCTCCTCGCCCAGGATGCCGTCCTGGGGGCGCAGCTCGCTCAGCCGCCGCGTGATGAGCCTCTCCACCGCGATGTCCATCTGGGTGACGATGTCCGTCGCGGCGCTCTTGGTGCCGGCGATGTGCGCTCCGGCCCTGCCCTCGATGGCAAGCTCTCCGGCCTCCCGTGCGACGTCGCGCGCGATGCGCAGGAGCTCCTCGACGGTCTGGGGGTCGATGCCGTGCGTGTCAGTCACGGCTACACCTTCGCACATCCGGCGCGCGGCGAGTGACGGGACGGCTGGCCCCGCGGCCGACGCCCTGCCGCCCCGGCCGTGCACGCCTCGCTCCGGCCGAGCGCGCGCCACGCCGACGCCCTCCGCGCGCCTTGCGGCCTCGCGTGGCACGCTGGAAGCCATGACGGGACCCGACGGCACCGATGCGCTCAGCCTTGTCGGCATCGCCGAGGACGGCGCTCACCTCCTGGTGGAGACCGAGGACGGCGCCCGCTTCCACCTGCCAGTGAACGACGAGCTGCGCCGCGCCGTGCGTCAGGCCGCGTCCGTCGCGGCGAACAGCGCGCCCGCGGGGGCGGCCGCCCCCGCGCCGGGCCTGTCCCCGCGCGAGATCCAGCAGCGCCTGCGGGCCGGTCTCACGCCGGCCGAGCTCGCCCAGCTCTCCGGCGAGCCTCTTGAGGCGATCGAGAAGTTCGCCGCCCCCGTGCTCGCCGAGCGCCAGTTCGTCATCGACCAGGCACAGGCGACTCGCATCGGCCGCGACTCCGGCGCCCCGCTGCTGGGCGACCTCGTCGTGGACCGCCTCGCGGCGCGCGGAGTGCGCCCGGAGGCGATCTCGTGGGATGCGTGGCGCGCCGTGGACGAGCCGTGGCGCGTGTGCGTGGACTTCCAGATCGACGGCCGCTTGTCGCGCGCCGTGTGGACCTATGACCACGGGGCGCGGTCGCTGACCGCGGAGGACGAAGAGGCGCGCTGGCTCACGGAGACGGAGCTGCTCGACGCACCCATCCCGCGCCGCCACCTCGCCGCCGTGAAGCTCGACGCGGAGCCGCGCCCGTCGCGCCCGACCGCTCCGGCGGTCGACCGGGTCGTGTCGGACGGCGCGCCGCCGTCGGCCGCGATCCCGATGCCGGACCCCCATGCGCTGACTCCCACCGAGGCGCTCTTGGAGGACCTCAACGGCAAGCGCGGCACGCGCGAGCCCGTGGACCTGGGCGAGGACGACGACGAGCCGGAGGTCTTCGAGGGCTTCGGCCCCGCGCGGACGACCCGCACCGCCGAGGTCGGCTTCGGCGCCAAGGCTCCCGAGGCGGAGCCCGAGCAGCCCCAGGAGCCGACGCGCGCTCCCGCGACGCCCGCGAACGGCACGGAGCGCAAGAAGCGCGGCCGCGCCCCCGTGCCCAGCTGGGACGAGATCGTCTTCGGGGCGCGCAAGACGCCTCAGGACTAGGCGGCGCCGACGCGGGCGCGCCGCGGCGCTCAGCGCTGGGAGGATGCCTTGAGCAGCTTCTCCCGCATCGTCTCCGGGATGGCGCACGCCTCGAGGTCGGAGGCGGTCATGCCGAGCGGCAGCACGTCGGCGCTCAGCGCGGCGGCGCGAGCGGCGGCCGCGGTCATCTTGCGCATGTGGTGACGGCGGCACAGCACCTCGTACGCGATGACGCCCTCGCCCGACGTGTCGCCCACGACGACCTGCTCGCCCTCCGTCACCATGACGCCGTCGACGGTGCGGGCGTTGTGCGTCGCCCTCGCGCCGCACCAGCACAGCGACTGCACCTGGAGCACCTCGACGCGATCCGCGAGCTCGAGCAGTCGCGCCGAGCCAGGGAACAGCCGGGTGCGGAAGTCGGCGGTGATGCCGAACGCGAAGACGTCGATGCCCATCTCGTCCACGAGACGGGCCAGCTGCTCGATCTGCTCGGGCGAGTAGAACTGCGCCTCGTCGCACACGATGTAGTCGACGTTGCGACCGCTGATGCGCAGCGCGGTGACGTCGTCCCACAGGTCGGTGTCGTCGCGCACCTCGCGCGCGGGCACCTCGAGCCCCAGGCGCGAGGACACGCGAGCCTCTCCGGCACGATCGAAGCGCGTGTAGATGACGCCTTGGCGGCCGCGCGCCGCATGGTTGTGATTGGTCTGCAGCGCCAGCGTGGACTTGCCGCAGTCCATCGTCCCGGTGAAGAACACCAGCTCGGCCATCAGGCGGCCTGCACCATCAGCAAGGGCACCATGAGCTCCTCCGGTGTCAGTGATCCATGAGCGCCGATGAGCGCCATGGAGGCGGGGCTCTGCGTCCGCGAGTCCACGACTGTGGCGCGGCCCGTCATCGCGACCTCGACGTCTCCCAGTCTGCCCCGTGCGATGTCGTCGACGGGACCGTACAGGCCGATTCCCTCGGCCTCGTCGCGCGTCATGACCACGGCCGCCTCGCCCAGCACCTCCTGCCACCGCGCCGCGACGTCGGCCGCGGCATCGGGCGTCGTGTGCAGATGGAGGGCGCGCGGCTCCCCCGTCGCGAGCTCCACGTCGCGGGCGAGCTCGGCGTGGGTCGCGATGTCCCAGCGCGGGGCGCCGGGCACGTCGATCATGCCGTGGTCGGCCGTGACGACGAGCGCCGTGTCGGCGGGCAGGGAGCTGGCCAGGCGGCTGATCTCGCGGTCCGCGTCCTCCAGGGCGGAGGCCCACTCGTCCGAGCCCCAGCCGTGCTTGTGGCCTGCGGCGTCGATCTCTCCCCAATAGCAGTACGACACGCCCGGCTCGCGAGCGGCGGCGAGCGCCACGTCGATGCGGTCGGCCAGGCGGTCGGCTCCCACGAACTCGCCGCCTGACAGCGCGGCACGGCTCAGGCCCGATCTCTCGAAGCGCTTCTTGCCGAGCGCGGTGACGCGGAAGCCCTCCTCCGCGGCGCAGCGCAGCAGCGACGGGCGCGGCTGCCACTCGTGCGCGTCGTACGCGCCCTCCCAGGAGACGAGGTTGGCGATCTCGCCCGTGCGCTCGTTGCGCGCCGTGTAGCCGATCATGCCCGTGCGCCCCGACGGCTCCCCCGTGCCGAAGAGCGTGAGCGACGTGGCCGTCGTGGTGGGGAACCCGGCCGTGACGGTCGCGGACTCGAGCGAGCGCAGGAAGGGCGCATGGCCGCGCCGGGCGTCGAGCTGGTGGTGGCCCAAGCCGTCGACCATGACCACGACGATGTGCCTGGCATGCGGGATGCCCAGGCGGGCGCGGTCGGCCTCGGCGTCGCGGTCGCGCACGGCGTGCGCACCGCCGATGGCCGCGAGCACGCCCGGCAGCACCGCGCCGAGCTCCTTGCCCCCGTAGTCGGGCAGATGCAGGCCGGCGGCGTGCAGGCGCGCGGCGGCCTCGCCCGAGCCAGAGCTCATGCGACGTCCGCGAGAGCGCTCCGCAGCTGGAGCGCGAAGTCCTCGAGGGCTCGCACGGTCTCGGGACCGTCCGCGATGGCGCTCACGCGCACGAGCGTGTCATCACCGGTGATGCCGCCCGTGTAGCCGTGGTCGGCGTCGCAGCTCTCGTCGCCGCACGTCGCGGGCTCGAGCTCGATGCGCGAGTGGACGCCCCAGCCGACGGCCAGGACGAGCTCGCTGGGCACCTGCCCCTCGCGGAAGCTCTCGGGCTCGTGCACGACGTGGGTGAGGGCCATGTTGGAGATGCGCTTGAGGAACGCGCTCTCGACGGTCGCGGACGCCTCGTGGACGGGATCGATGCCATGGCCGGCGCCGTCGTCCATGTGCACGCGCAGCAGGCGCGTGGGCGTGAGCACCAGCACGGTCATGTGGCGACGGACCTCCGAGCTGTCGAAGGTCGTCTCCGCGTGGACGAAGTGGGCCTTGACCTCCTCGTCGCCGATGGCGTTGCGGAGAACATGGTTGGCGAGGGCCGGGTAGTACCCGGCGCCCTGGACGGCCTGCGACAGGGACACCGACATGCCGGATATTGTCGCACCGCCTGCGCGGCGTGGCGAGCCTCGTCGGCCCCAGAGTGGACAATACGTGAAGCCCCCTACGACCAGAACTGGAGTGTGCATGGCCGAGTCCGACGCGCAGATCGTTGACATCGACGTCAGCGCGGAGATGGAGTCCTCGTTCCTCGAGTACGCGTACTCCGTCATCTACTCGCGCGCCCTGCCCGACGCCAGGGACGGCCTCAAGCCCGTGCAGCGACGCATCGTCTACACCATGGCGGACATGGGACTGCGCCCCGATCGCGCGCACGTGAAGTCCTCGCGCGTGGTCGGCGAGGTCATGGGCAAGTACCACCCGCACGGCGACTCGGCCATCTACGACGCCCTGGTGCGCATGGCGCAGCCCTTCTCGCTGCGCCTGCCGCTCGTGGACGGCCACGGCAACTTCGGCTCGCTCGACGACGGCCCGGCCGCCTCGCGCTACACCGAGGCCCGGCTCGCGCCAGCCGCCCTCGCCATGACGGCCGACCTGGGCGAGGACGTCGTCGACTTCGTCCCCAACTACGACAACAAGCTGCAGCAGCCGGCCGTGCTGCCGTCGGCCATCCCCAACCTGCTCGTCAACGGCGCATCGGGCATCGCCGTGGGCATGGCGACGAACATGGCGCCGCACAACCTCGTCGAGGTCATCTCCGCGGCGCGCCACCTGCTCGCCAACCCCAACGCGACGCTCGACGAGCTCATGCGCTTCGTGCCCGGGCCCGACCTGCCCGGCGGCGGCAAGATCGTGGGCCTCGACGGCATCCGCGAGGCGTACGAGACCGGCCGCGGCGCGTTCAAGACCCGCGCGACCGCGCGCATCGAGAACATCACGGCCAAGCGCAAGGGCATCGTCGTCACCGAGCTGCCGTACCTGGTGGGCCCCGAGCGCGTCATCGAGAAGATCAAGGACGGCGTCTCCTCGCGCAAGATCGAGGGCATCCACTCCGTGGTGGACCTCACGGACCGCCACCACGGCCTGCGCCTGGTCATCGAGGTGCGCACCGGCTATTCGCCCGAGGCCGTGCTCGAGCAGCTGTACAAGCTCACGCCGCTCGAGGAGTCGTTCTCGATCAACAACGTCGCGCTCGTCGACGGCCAGCCGCGCACGCTCGGCCTCAAGGAGCTGCTGCAGGTCTGGATCGACCACCGCATCGAGGTGACGCGCCGCCGCAGCGCGCACCGCCTCAACGCCCGCCGCGACCGCCTGCACCTGGTGGACGGCCTGCTCATCGCGATCCTCGACATCGACGAGGTCATCCAGATCATCC
>QGUM02000015.1:0-23264 GCA_003242455.2 Actinomycetes bacterium | reverse complement strand
GAACCAGTAGTCGATGACGCCGAGCGCGCGGACGATCACGGCGGCGATGCCGGACTCCTCCTCGACCTCGCGGCGCGCGGCCTCCTCCGGCGTCTCGTCCTCCTCGATGTGGCCCTTGGGCAGGCACCATTCGAGCTTGCCGGAGCGATTGCGGCGGGCGATGCAGGCGACGTAGGCGATGCCGTCCTCGACCTTCACCGCGAGGCCGCCGGCAGAGGTCTCGTTCGAGACGGGGAGCGTCGCCTGGCGCTGTCCGCCGCGCCTGCGACCCGAGCCCCGCTGGCCCCGCTGAGCGGGTCCCGGACGAGGAACGGGCTTGGTGGACATGGCCTCACTCTAACGATCCAGGCGTCGGAGGCCACCGCCTGCGCCGTGGTGCGCATCCGTCCCCGCATCGTCTGGGATGCTGGAAGCATGAGCCCCGCCGCGACCCCTCCCGACCGGGAGGTGCTCGCCGCACGCGCCGCCGGACTGTGGCACGCGCTGCCGCCCGAGGTGCTCGAGCTCGCGAGGTCGTTCGAGGCTGCGGGCCACGAGCTCGCCCTGGTCGGCGGCCCCGTGCGGGACGCCTTCCTGGGCCGGTCCTCCGCCGACCTCGACTTCACGACGTCGGCCCGACCCGACGACATCGAGAAGGTCCTGGGCTCGTGGACCAAGACGACGTGGGACATGGGCCGCGAGTTCGGCACCATCGGCGGCCGCAAGGGAGACCTGACCGTCGAGATCACCACGTACCGAGCGGACGAGTACGACGGCCAGACGCGCAAGCCGGTGGTGGCTTTCGGCGACAGCCTCGAGGGAGACCTGGCTCGCCGCGACTTCACCGTCAACGCGATGGCGGTGCGGCTGCCGTCGCTGGATTTCGTCGATCCGTTCGGCGGCCTGGACGACCTCGCAGGCGGCCTGCTGCGCACGCCGGTCGAGCCGGATGTGTCCTTCGGCGACGACCCGCTGCGCATGATGCGCGCGGCGCGCTTCGCCTCGCAGCTGGGCTTCGACATCGAGCCGGCGACCTTCGCCGCCGCGACGCGCATGGCCGAGCGGATCGAGATCGTGTCCGCCGAGCGCGTGCGCGACGAGCTGGTCAAGCTGCTGCTCGGCGCGCACGTGCGCGAGGGCCTCACGGCGCTGGTGGATTCCGGCCTCGCCGAGCACGTGCTGCCGGAGCTGCCGGCGCTCAAGCTCGAGCTGGACGAGCATCACCACCACAAGGACGTCTACGAGCACACGCTCACCGTCGTGGAACAGGCGATCGACCTCGAGACCGACGCGGACGGCCCCGTGCCCGGCCCAGACCTCATCCTGCGCCTGGCGGCGCTCCTGCACGACATCGGCAAGCCCGCGACGCGCAGGCTCGAGCCGGGCGGCGGCGTCTCCTTCCATCACCACGAGATCGTGGGCGCCAAGCTCGCGTCCAAGCGCCTCAAGGCGCTGCGCTTCGACAAGGACACGGTCACGGCGGTGACGAGGCTCGTCGAGCTGCACCTGCGCTTCCACGGCTATGGGGAGGCGCGGTGGTCGGACTCCGCCGTGCGCCGCTACGTGACCGATGCGGGGGACCAGCTCGAGCGGCTGCACCGCCTCACGCGCGCCGACGTCACGACGCGCAACCGCCGCAAGGCCGAGCGCCTCGCCTTCGCCTACGACGATCTCGAGGCGCGCATCGCGGAGCTGCGCGAGCGCGAGGAGCTCGACGCGATCCGGCCCGACCTGGACGGCGTGCAGATCATGGAGATCCTGGGGATCAAGCCTGGGCGCGAGGTGGGAGAGGCGTACAGGCACCTGCTCGCGCTGCGCATGGAGCACGGCCCGCTGGGCGAGGAGCGCGCGCGCGAGGAGCTGCTCAGCTGGTGGCGGGCACGCCCGTAGGCTCCGCATCGGGCGCGGGCCGGGCGACGCGAGGAGCGCGCGCGTACACGAGCGCGACCACGAGGTAGGTCGCCGTCACGGTCGCCATGACCGTGCGCGAGTAGCCGGTGATCGGCAGGATGAGCGCGCCGATGCCCGCGGCGGAGATGAACGCGACGTTGAACGCCATGTCGTAGAGCGTGAACGCGCGGCCGCGCACCGAGTCCGTCGTGTCGCGCTGGACGATCGTGTCGACGGCGATCTTGCCGCCTTGCACCGCGAAGGAGACGACCACGGCGGCCGTCAGCAGCGCCCACGGCTCTGCGGAGAAGACGAGCAGTCCCTGACCGACGGCGCCCACGCACAGGCACGCGACGATCCACTGCTGGCGCTCGAAGCGCTTGCCGAACCACGGCGTGATGAGCGCGGCCAGGCCGAAGCCCACCGCGGCGAAGCCGAGCACGATCGCGAACTGGCCCACCGCCTCCTCGGGCTTGCCTGGCTCGGCGAGCACGTGGCGCGACATGAGGATCGCGGACACGAACATGAGCCCGTAGAGGAGGCGCTGGGTCGCCATGATCATCAGCGCGTGCAGGGGGGTGAGGCGGGCACGCAGGTAGACGAAGCCCGAGGCGAGCTCCGCGCTCAGCTCCTTGACCTGACGCCAGAAGGAGAACGCCGCGAGGGGCACCTCGGGACCGAGCTCCTTCGTGCGCAGGCGGGTGGCCGCGCACGAGGACAGCCCGAACATCACTCCCGCGCCGGCCAGGGCAGCGAACGCGAGGCTCAGGTCCGATGCCGTGGGCACCACGAACGTGACGATCGCGCCGAGCGCGCCGCCGGCCGCGGCGGCCACCGTGCCGAGGGTGGGCAGCAGGGAGTTGGCGACGAGCAGCTCGTCGCGCTCGACCACGCGCGGCAGGCCCGCCGTCATGGACGCGAGGAGGAAGCGGTTGATCGACAGCGTCAGCAGCGCGAGGACGAAGAGGATCCAGTCGGGGGCGCCGGCCGCGAGCGTGAACGCGATGCCCGCGGCGAGGCTCAGGCGCACCAGGTTGCCCACAAGGACGATGCGCTGGCGCTGCCACCGGTCGATGAGCGGCCCGACGAAGGGGCCCACGAGCGTGAAGGGCGCCAGGAGGATGAAGAAGCCCTGCGCGATCTCCGCGGGGGAGCCCGCCTTCTCCGGCTCGAAGAAGAACGTGGTGGCGATGCCCACCTGGAACATGCCGTCGCCGGCCTGGGACAGCAGGCGCGCCGTCGCGAGCTTGCGAAAACCCCGGGAACGCCACAGCATCGCGAGGTCCCGGGCGAACGACATGTGCACACTCTACGACCGCCGCGTTCGTGGGCCCGCGAGGCTAGAGTCGGCCCATGAGCGACGTCGCCTCCCTCGCAGCCGCCACCCCGGACAACCGTGACCGCTACGTGGACTTCCTCAGGGTCGCGTCGCTGCTGGGCGTGATCCTGGGCCACTTCGTCATGGCCGCCGTGATCATGGACCAGGAGGCGCAGTCCTTCGCGTTCACCAACATCCTCGAGCTCGCGCCGTGGACGCGGTGGGGCACGCTCCTGCTCCAGGTGATGCCCGTGTTCTTCGTCGTGGGCGGCTTCGCCCACGCGACCACCCTGCGCTCCCTGCGCCGACGCGGGGGCGGCTACGCGGACTTCGTCGAGGCGCGCATCGGGCGCCTGGTGCGCCCCGCCCTGACGTTCATCGCGGTGTGGCTCGTCATCGGCTTCGCGCTCGACATGTTCGCAGGCGAGAACCCGTTCGTGCAGGCCGTCGCGCAGATCGCGGGCCAGCTGCTGTGGTTCATCGGCATCTACCTGCTCGCCGCGGCCTTCGCGCCGCTGACGCTGCGCGCGCACGAGCGCTGGGGCGTGCGGGCGCTCGCCGTGGGCGTGGTGCTCATCGTGGCCGTGGACGTGCTGCGCCTGGGTGTGGGGATCGACGGAGTCAAGTGGCTCAACTTCGCCTTCGTGTGGCTGACGATCCACCAGCTGGGCTACTTCTACGCCGACGGCGCGGCCAAGCGGTGGGGCTCGGTGCGCCTCGGCGCGACGATGCTCGTGCTCGGCGCGGCGGTCCTGGCGCTGCTCGTGACGCTCGGGCCGTACGGCATCGCCATGGTGTCGTACAACGGCGAGGAGCTGTCGAACCTCGCGCCTCCCACGGCCGGGCTGCTCGCCTTCGCGGTGGCCCAGTCCGGCGCGCTGCTCCTGCTGCGCGAACCGGTCACGCGCTGGCTGCGTCGCGAGCGGCCGTGGCGCGCGGTGATCATCGGCGGCGCCGTGGCGATGACCGCGTTCCTGTGGCACTTCACCGCGCTCATCGCGGTGTACGCGGCGCTGTGGGTCGCAGGCGTCGACATGACGCAGCTGCCCACGGAGGCGTCGTGGTGGCTCATCAAGCTCGTGCTCCTCGTGCCGTTCCTGGTGCTCGTCGCCGCGTTCGTGCTGCTGTTCCGCCGCTTCGACAGGCCCCCGCCTCGCGGCGAGGTCGCGGGGCCGCAGGCGTGGCGCGCGGTCATCGCCGCGCTTGCGGCCGCGTGTGCGATCGCGGGCATGCTCGGCTTCGCGGTGGTGGGCTTCCGCGGGGTGTCGAGCGGCTACGTCGGCCACGTCGCCGGGGTGCCGATGACGTCGGTCGCCGCGGCGATCCTCGTCGCTGCCGCGGCGCTGTTCGCGAGCGTGGCCGTGGGCCAGGCCCAGCCGAAGCCCGCCGCCTGAGCCCACTGAACATGTTCAGTCACGGGTGCTAGCCTGCCGGTGTCTGAACATGTTCAAAGCGTCAGGAGGATGCGGTGCCCAAGCTCGACTCCACCACGCGCGAGCGGATCGTCGCCGCCGCGACGGAGCTCATCATGGAGCGCGGCTACGACAAGACGACGATGCGCGCCATCGCGGAGCGGGCGGGCGTCTCGCTTGGCAGCGCGTACTACTACTTCTCCGGCAAGGAGGAGCTCGTCCAGGGCTTCTACCTGGACATCGCGCGCGAGCACCACGCGCTCACCGAGGAGCGCATGGGCGACTCGACGTCCTTTCGCGACCGCCTGGACGTGTGCCTCACCGCCTTTCTCGACACGTGCGACAAGTACGAGGCGATCGCCGACTCGCTGCTGACCCTCGCCATCGTCCCCACGAGCCCGCTCAACCCGTTCTCCGTCGAGAGCAAGCCCGCCCGCGACCGCTTCGTCCGCACCTATGAGGAGGTGATCGAGGGCTCCGACCTGCGCACCGACGCCCGGCTGCGCGAGGCCCTTCCCGAGCTGCTGTGGATCCTGCACATGGTCGTGACGCTCGGCTGGGTGCAGGACCTGTCCGAGGGCAAGAAGGTCACACGCCGCCTCGTCAGCCGCGTCGCGCCGTCGATCGCGCGTCTGCTGGGACTCGTCCGGCTTGCGCCATTCCGTCCCTTCGTGGACGATGCGCTGGACGGCCTTGCCGCCGTCAAGGAGGCGCGACGCGAGCGGGGCTCGCGCGCCAGCATCGGATCGGCGGTGAAGTAGGTGTTCGACGGCAGCGTCCTGGCCTGGATCTTCATCCTGTCCTTGTTCCTGATCGTGGCCTACGGGATCGCGCTCGGCATCCTGGCGCTGGTGAGGGCGACGTCGGGAGCGAGCGAGAGCGCCGCAGCCTTCTGGAGGCGCGAGCTCGTCCTCACGACATGGATCCTCGCCCTGCCCGGCCTGATCGCGGCCGCGGTGGGCTCGCTGCTGCTCATCGGCATGATCCCGCTCGCCATGGGCATCTGGCTCATCGTGGTCACCCATCGCGTCAACGCAGGGCGCAGGACGCGCTTCCACCTCATGCCGCTCGTCTTCGTGGGCGTCGTGGACGTGCTGTCGCTGTTCCTCCTCGTCGGCGACACGTACTGGGACGCGGGGGACGCGCTCGGCATGCTCGCCTATGCGGCGTACCTGACCGCCGCGACGGCGAACGCCGTGCGCATCTACGCGCGCGGTCGACGCAACGCGCTCGCACTCGGGCCGCACGCGACGTCTGCGGCCGCGGCCGACGCTCGGCCCGCTGCGCCGCCCGCCACGGCGACCCCCATGTCGCCTCCGCTGGCGACCGTCGCCCCCGCCGAGATGAACGGCCGGTGGGCGACACCGCCCACGGACGACATCGCCATCGTGCCGCCCCCGCCGCCGCTGCCGCCGCTGCCCGCCGAGGCGGCGGCGTCGGCCGAGCCGGGACCGAAGGCTCGCTCCGCACAGACCAGGGCGGGGACGCCCGCGAAGGCTCGCTCCGCACAGCCGTCGGCGAAAGCTCGCTCGACACAGCCCAGGACGGCGAAGCCCACATCGGCGAAGCCCAAGACTGAGAGGGGGAACCAGCAATGAAGTTCGGTGAGGCGGTTCGGCACTGCCTGAGGAACATGTTCGTGTTCGAGGGGCGGGCGCGCCGCTCGGAGTTCTGGTGGTACTACCTGTTCGCGTCGATCATCGGCTTGGTGGTCGCGACGGTCTTCGTCGTGGCGATGTCCGTGCCGATCATCGCGATGCTCTCGGAGGGCTCCGCATCGAGAGACCCTGACATGACGAACGCCGCGATCTTCATGTTCTTCGTCCTGTACGGCCTGTACATGCTCTTCGCCCTGCTGGTGAACGTGGCGATGCTCGGCGCCATGGCGCGTCGCCTGCACGACACCGGGCAGAGCGGACACTGGCTGTGGCTCAACCTCGCCGGTCTGGGCATCGTGCCGCTCATCATGTGCGTCATGGACGGCCAGCCCCACGAGAACCAGTGGGGTCCGGACCCCAAGGCCGCCGAGCGTGAGGCGCTCGCGAGCCAGTACGCCGCGTGGCAGGCTCAGCAGGCTCAGCAGGGCGCGTACCCGCCGCCTCCCACCGCCTGAGAGCCCGTGACGTGATCGCCTGGTCGTCCCTCGCCGCGTTCGCGGCGCTCGCGTTCGTGCTCATCGTGATCCCGGGGCCCTCGGTGCTGTTCATCGTGGGACGCGCCCTGCAGCACGGCCGGCGCGAGGCGCTCGTGTCGGTGTTCGGCAACTCCTTGGGCGTGTTCGTCCACGTGCTGCTCGTGGCCGCCGGCGTGGGCGCGGTGCTCGCGGCGTCCGAGGTCGCGTTCATCGTGCTCAAGGTGCTGGGCGGCCTGTACCTCGTGTTCCTGGGCGTCCAGCAGATCCGTCACCGGCGCGAGGGCCTCGACGCGGTCATCCAGCTCGAGGACGAGGCGCCTGCGCGAGTGTCCACCCGCCGCCTGCTGCGCGAGTCCTTCGTGGTGGGGGTGGCCAATCCGAAGACGCTCGTGTTCATGGTCGCGGTGCTGCCGCAGTTCACCGACCCGGCTCGCGGCATGGTGTCGCTGCAGATCGTGCTGCTCGGCCTCGTGTTCTTCGTGATGGCGATTCTGGGCGACGGGACCTATGCGCTCGCGGCCGCATCGGCACGGACGTGGTTTGCCAGGTCCGCCAGGCGCATCGCGAGCGTGCGCGCCGTGGGCGGCGCGATGATCACCGCGCTCGGCATCGTGCTGCTGTTCTCGCGCCGCCCGGCGTAGGGCGCCACGGCATCGGGTGCCACGGCGTGGGGCAGGCGCGTCACGGCAGGGGACGTCAGTGGGCCCAGCCGCTCGTGATCGTGAGAAGGTCCTCCTTGGTGGCGTTGGCCGCGGTGCCCTCGGCGGCCGTCGGCACCGAGCTGCACTGGGCCATCCAGTGGGCCAGGCGCCGCACCTCGCGGCTGTCGCCGAACAGGAAGGCGTCGGAGATCCACACGACGTCGCCCTTGTGGGTGCCCAGTCCCACGGCCCACGCGTTGCTCACGAGCCGCGTCTCGCCGTAGACGAGCGCACTGAGGGGGATCCACGGCGCGCCGCGCAGCGAGACCTCGGCGGCGTCGAGGTCGAGGAGCGTCGCGCGCTGCGTCGCCGCGATGATCGCGCACACGACGGTCCACGCCACGAGGATCGCCCCGAGCGTCAGGAGCCATGCGCCGGGGTCGGAGACCGCGCCGCCGACGACGCGGGCCGCGAAGAACATCAGCGGGCCGCCGAGCAGGACGAGCAGCCCCGCCCAGTAGTAGTGCCACGCGGAGCGGCCGATGCGCACGGTGCGCTCGCGAACGGGCTGGTCCATGGCACTCCTCGGGCGAACGTCATCGGTCGAGGGAAGTCTGCCAGAAACGCCAGAGCCGGGCCGCTCTCCCCTTCAGCAGGAGAGCGACCCGGCCCTGCGGTCAGGCTGCGGCCGAGGGCCGCGTCGGACTCAGCGCTCGCGCTTGCCGGCGATGAACTCCTCGAGCTGCTGACGACCCAGCGTGTCCTCGACCTGGATGGGCGGGGACTTCATGAAGTAGGTCGACGCGGAGTGGATCGGGCCGCCGATGCCGCGGTCCTTGGCGATCTTCGCCGCGCGGATCGCGTCGATGATGATGCCGGCCGAGTTGGGCGAGTCCCACACCTCGAGCTTGTACTCGAGGTTGAGGGGCACCTCGCCGAAGGCCGAGCCCTCGAGGCGGACGTACGCCCACTTGCGGTCGTCGAGCCACGCGACGTAGTCGGACGGGCCGATGTGGACATTGGCGTCGTCCTTCACGCCGGCGAGCGGGCCGGAGGTGAGGTTCGAGGTGACGGCTTGGGTCTTGGAGACCTTCTTGGACTCGAGACGCTCGCGCTCGAGCATGTTCTTGAAGTCCATGTTGCCGCCGACGTTGAGCTGGTACGTGCGGTCGAGGCGAACACCGCGGTCCTCGAAGAGCTTGGCGAGCACGCGGTGCGTGATCGTCGCGCCCACCTGGGACTTGATGTCGTCGCCCACGATCGGCACGCCCGCGTCCTCGAACTTCTTCGCCCACTCGGGGTCGGAGGCGATGAAGACGGGCAGCGCGTTGACGAACGCGACGCCGGCGTCGATCGCGCACTGGGCGTAGAACTTGGCGGCCTCCTCGGAGCCCACGGGCAGGTAGCAGACCATGACGTCGGCCTGGGTGTCCTTGAGGACCTGGACCACGTCGACCGGCTTCTCGTCGGACTCGACGATGGTCTGGCGGTAGTACTTGCCGAGGCCGTCGAGCGTGTGGCCGCGCATGACCTGGACGTCGGTCTTGGGGACGTCGCAGATCTTGATCGTGTTGTTCTCGGACGCCTGGGTCGCCTCGACGAGCTCCTTGCCCACCTTGAGCGAGTCGACGTCGAACGCCGCCACGAACTCGATGTCCGAGATGTGGTAGTCGCCGAACTGCACGTGCATGAGGCCCGGGACGGTGTCCTCAGGCTTGGCGTTCTTGTAGAACTCGACGCCCTGGATCAGCGACGTGGCGCAGTTGCCCACGCCCACGATCGCCACTCGGAGCTTCGCCATCTCTTCTCCTTCAGTTCTCGCCCGCGGAAGCGGTCTGGTTGGTTCCGCGGGAAGCGGATCGTTCGTTCTCAATCAGCTGGTCGAGCCACTCGACCTCGCGCTCCACGCGCTCGAGGCCGTGGCGCTGCAGCTCTGCCGTGTACTTGTCGTGGCGCTCGCGCGAGGCCCGGCGTGCCTCCGCGATCTCCTCAAGCCGCTCCATGAGCCGGCTGCGCCGTCCCTCGAGGATGCGCAGCCGCGTCGCCGAGTCGGTCTTGGCGAACAGCGAGAAGCGCACGTCGAAGGTGTCGTCGTCCCACGAGGAGGCGCCGGCGTTGGCCAGCTCCTGCGCGAGCCGGGCCTTGCCCGCCTCGGTGAGCGCGTACGCGATGCGCGAGCGACGGGCGCTCGCGGAGTCCTTGCGGGCCGATGCCCGGCTCGCCTTGGCGCCCGAGCGGGCGGCGCCGTCCTCGGCGATGTCGTCCGTGACCTCGATGACGCCGTCCTCGACCATGCGCTTGAGGCAGGGGTAGAGGGAGCCGTAGCTGAGAGCGCGGAACGGACCGAGCTGAGCGCCGAGGCGCTTGCGGATCTCGTAGCCGTGGAGCGGACGCTCCGCAAGGGTGCCCAGGATGGCGAGAGTCAAGACGTCGGTCTTGGCCATCGCTTCCCTCCTTGGCTCGACGGTGCAATCATCGGCTCGCCGCGATATAGCGCGGCGGTGTAACAATGCAATGTATCGGCTCGATACATCGAACGCAAACCAAGGCCCCGCCAGGTCACGACCTGGTCACGATGCCGTCGGCGGGGGAACCGGCCTGCCATGAGCCGCGTTCCTACACTGATCATGGTGAGCCCCAAGGACCGGCCTGAGCGTCGTTCGCTGCGCCCGACCTCGTCGGGCGCCCCTCAGCGTTCCCGTCAGCAGGGCGGTCGACCGGCCTCCGTCCCTCCGCGCACGGGCCAGCAGCGCACCTCCTCGAGTCAGCAGCGCACGTCCCCCCACCGCGTCTCGACCGGCGCGCGCCCGGGACAGCCGCGCTCCGGCCAGCAGCGCACATCGGGCGGCGGCCGCGGACGCAAGCCGCCCGTCCCCCGCTGGAAGCACTGGCTGCGCCGCATCGGCGTCGGGATGCTCATCGCGGGCGCGTCGGTCGCCCTCGTGGGCACGCTCGGCCTGGTCATCCGCTACGCGAGCCTCAAGACGCCCACCCCGGCGGAGTTCGCGCTGTACCAGTCCTCGACCATCTACTACGCGGACGGCGTGACGCCCATCGGCACGCTGGGCCAGGCGGACCGCACGATCATCGACGCGACCCAGCTCCCGGAGCACGTGCTCAACGCCTTCGTCGCGGCGGAGGACCGCACGTTCTGGACCAACCCCGGCGTCGACTTCGGCGGCACGGCCCGTGCCCTGTTCAAGACTGTCGTGCTCGGCAAGAAGCAGGGCGGCTCGACCATCACCCAGCAGTACGTCGAGCGCTACTACTCCGGCAAGACCGTCACCGACATCGGCGGCAAGATCGACGAAGCCCTCCTCGCGCTCAAGATCTCGCGCGAGCAGGAGAAGATCGAGATCCTGGGCAACTACGTCAACACGGTGTACTTCGGCCGTGGCGCATACGGCATCGAGGCCGCGGCCGATGCATACTTCGGCAAGCACGCGGCCGAGCTGTCCGCATCGGAGGCGGCGCTGCTCGCCGGCATCCTGCCCGCGCCGTCGCGCTGGGATCCGCGTCTCAACGAGGACCAGGCGCGCTTCCGCTGGAACTACGTGCTCGACGGCATGGTCGAGCTCGGCTACCTCGACCAGAACCTGCGCGCGCTCGCGACCTTCCCCGCCACGATCGAGTACCAGGCGTACGACGTGTACGGCGGGCCCAACGGCTACATCCTGCGCACCGTGCTCAACGAGGTCGAGGCCAAGACCGGCATCACGCAGGAGCAGATCGAGACGGGCGGCTACTCCGTCGTGTCGACGATCGACGAGCCCACGCAGCGCGCGGTCGTGGACGGCATGGCGACCATCCCCGAGGACCACGCGCCCAACCTGCGCATCGCGGCCCTCACCATGGACCCGATGTCGGGAGCCGTCACCGGCATGTACGGCGGCGCCGACTACCTGGAGATCCAGCGCAACGCGGTCACCCAGGACATCGCCCAGGCCGGCTCGACGTTCAAGCCCTTCACTCTCGTCGCGGCGCTGGAGCGCGGCATCAGCCTCGACACCGTCCTCAACGGCGACCAGCCCAAGCAGGTGCCGGGCTTCGAGCGCCCCGTGCGCAACTTCGGCGGCGTGAGCTACGGCGACATCGACCTGGTCGCGGCGACGCGCTCCTCGGTCAACACCGTCTACGTCCAGCTCAACAACCAGGTGGGTCCGGCGGCGACGCGCGAGGTCGCGGTCCGCGCGGGCATCCCGGAGGACACCGCGGGCCTCGAGGACAACCCCTCGAACGTGCTCGGCACCGCCTCGCCGCATGCGATCGACCTGGCCCGGGCGTACTCGACCTTCGCCACCGGCGGCTTCCGCACCGACCCGTACATCGTCGCCCGCGTTCTCGACAAGGACGGCGAGACCGTCTACGAGGCCGAGCCGCTGCGCACCCAGGTCTTCGCGGCAGATGTCATGGCCGACGCCAACTACGCCCTGCAGCAGGTGGTCGCGTCGCGCCAGGGATCCGGCTACCCCGCTTCCGAGCTGGGCCGCCCCATCGCCGGCAAGACCGGCACCTCGAACGACAACCGCTCCGCGTGGTTCGTCGGCTACACCCCCCAGGTGGTGGGCGTCGTGGGCTTGTACCAGGTGGGCCCCAACGGCGAGGCGGAGCCGATCACGGCCTTCGGCGGCTACAGCCAGATCACGGGCGGCACCGTCCCCGTGCGGCTGTGGACCGCGATGATGGGGCCCATCCTCGAGCGCTACGAGGTCGTGAGCTTCCCGCCGCGCGCGAACGTCGGCGTCGCGACCACGCCGTCCCCGTCGCCCTCGCCGTCGCCCACGCCGAGCCCCAGCCCGTCGCCCTCGCCCGAGCCGTCGCCGACCCCGGGTCCCGTCGTGACGCCCACGCCCACGCCCACTCCGCCGCTCGACATCGTCGCTCCGTGAGGCGGCGGGCGGTCCCGGCATCGGGCGCCGCCGGCTCATGTCGCCACGGCATCGGGCGCTGAGCGGACGCCCCAGGGGCCGCCTCGAGGGGAAGGTCAGCGCCGCAGGAGGCGCTTGATCCGCAGAGCAAGGCGCAGGCCGCGGTACAGCGCGGGCCTGAGCGGCAGGTCCCACGCCGGACGCACGGGCACGGGCTCGCCCCACTTGCGCTTGAACACGCCCACGCCGGCCAGGCTCGGCGCGAGGTCGGAGTCGATGCCCATGAGGTCGAGCGTGCGGGCGCCTTCCCGGCGGAACGCCTCGGCCGCCTCCCACAGCAGGCGCACCGTCGCATCCGTCTCGCGAGCGCGCGCGCTGCCCGCGGCGTAGACGTACTGGACCAGGCCGTCGTGCACCGTGAACAGCGCCCACGCGATGACCGGGCGCGCCCCGTCGGCGGCGTCGCGCGCGACGAACACCCGCGAGTGCGGGCGCAGGCGCTCGATCATGGTCCAGTAGACGGAGGCGGGGTAGATGCCGAAGCCGTCGCGCGCGGCCGTCTCGCGGTACACCTCGTACAGCTCGTCGAAATCGGCGCGGGCCAGGCCGGAGAAGTCCTCGACCTCGACCTCCGCGCGCCCCAGCGCCTGGCGCACGGTGTAGCGGAACTTCTTGGCCAGGCTCGCGAGGTAGGCGTCGGCGGGGACGGTGAGGTCGATCCGGACCGTGCGGTCGTAGGTGACGGTCTGCAGCAGCGGCTCGAGCTGCGGCGCCCCATGCCAGGCGTGGAGGCGCACGAAGGCGTCCTGCGGCGCCGCCTGCCGGAGGTGGTCGCGCAGGGCCCCGTTGACCGATGCCTCGAGCTCGGCCGAGGGGCGCTCGCCGGGGGGCAGCAGCCACACGGGCGCGTGCCGACCCCACAGGTAGGTGAAGCCGCGGCCCTCATAGCGCGTGAGGCGCAGCAGGGCCACGGGGGAGCCGTCGTCGGCGGTGACGAGGAGGCGGCCCCAAGGCTCGCGGCCGGGAATCTCCGCGTCGACCGCGTCCCATGCGGGAGTCTGCTCGATCGCCAGGCCGATGCCGGCACGGGCGACCTCCGCGAGGAACCTCGCGTCGTCCACAGGCTCGATCCGCATCGGCCCTCCTTCCAGGGCGAGCCTAATCGCGGCTCTCGCTTCGCCTTTGTCCGACGCTCCCTGTACCCTGATGGGCGTGGTTCGAGGGCCTCATGGGCTTCGGACTGCGGCAAGCACAACCCTCCTGCTACGGAACGTCCGTAGCCGCATGAGTCCAGAGGAGGTGGGTACACAGTGCGCCAGTATGAACTGATGGTCATCCTCGACCCCGAGGTCGACGAGCGGACGGTCAAGCCGTCGCTCGACAAGTACCTCGCGGTCGTGACCGGCGACAAGGGCACCGTCGACAACGTCGACATCTGGGGCCGCCGTCGCCTGGCTTACCCCATCAAGAAGAAGAACGACGGCATCTACGCGGTGATCAACTTCACCTCGGAGTCCGCCACGGCCAAGGAGCTCGAGCGTCAGCTGTCTCTCAACGAGACCGTCCTGCGCCTCAAGCTGCTGCGTCCCGACGCCCACTAGGCCCCGACTTCACTGACTACGACACGACACCAAGGGGAATCACATGGCAGGCGAGACTCAGATCACCGTCGTCGGCAACCTCACCAGCGACCCGGAGCTGCGCTTCATCCAGTCCGGCGCTGCGGTCGTCAACTTCACGGTGGCGTCCACGCCCCGCACGTTCGACCGTCAGTCGAACGAGTGGAAGGACGGCGAGACCCTGTTCATGCGCTGCTCCCTGTGGCGCGAGGCCGCTGAGAACGTGGCCGAGTCGCTCACCAAGGGCATGCGGGTCATCGTGACCGGACGCCTGGTGTCGCGCTCGTACGAGGCGAACGGAGAGAAGCGCACCGTCATCGAGCTGCAGGTCGACGAGGTCGGTCCCTCGCTGCGCTACGCCACCGCCAAGGTGACGCGCACGCAGCGCGGCGGCGGCTCGGCCGGCGGCTTCGGCGGAGGCGGCTTCTCCTCATCCCCGGCAGGGGGCTCGGACGCCGATCCGTGGGCCACGGCCCCGGCATCGGACGAGCCTCCGTTCTAAGCGGCAGGACTGCCGCACCTTCTTCTTGATTTGGAGTGAACCACCATGGCAAAGATCGACACGCGCAAGCCGCGTAAGAAGGTCAACCCGCTCAAGGCCGCCAAGGTCGACGGGATCGACTACAAGGACACCGCGCTCCTGCGCAAGTTCATCTCGGACCGCGGCAAGATCCGCTCGCGCCGCGTGACCGGTGTCACCGTCCAGGAGCAGCGTCAGATCGCTCGCGCCATCAAGGTCGCGCGCGAGATGGCTCTCCTCCCCTACGCCGGCTCCGGCCGCTAAGGAGGGCGAGATGGCGAAGATCATCCTCACCCACGAGGTCTCCGGCCTCGGCTCCGCGGGCGACGTCGTCGAGGTCAAGGACGGCTACGCCCGCAACTACCTGCTCCCGCGTCGTCTCGCGACGCCGTGGTCGGCGGGTGCAGAGAAGTCCATCGAGGCGATGCGCAAGGCGCAGCGCGCTCGCGCCCTCGCGAGCGTCGAGGAGGCCCAGGCCGCCCGCGACGCCCTGCAGGCCAACCCGGTCGTGGTCTCGGCCAAGGCCGGCGCGAACGGCCGCCTCTTCGGCGCCGTGACGACCTCGGACATCGCCGAGGCCATCGGCGAGCGCGCCAAGGTGGACAAGCGCCGCATCCAGATCGCCCAGCCCATCAAGGCCCTGGGCGACTACCAGGTGCGGGTGTCGCTGCACGACGACATCGTCGCGACCGTCGACGTCAAGGTCGTCGCCGCGAAGTAGTCGCGCGCGCTCAGCGCACACGCGTCGAAGGGCCCCGGACCTGTGCCGGGGCCCTTCGCCTTTCCTGACGAGGGACGGCGGGCGGCGCGCACGCGACACGCCGATGCGCGACACGCCGACGACTTTTCCCGACACGCTTTCCCCAACCGGGGAAGTCGCAAAGCCCCAGGTAGATGGCGGAGTTTCGCCCGTGGTCACGGACAATTCACAGCGCATTCCACAGGCCGTGGAACGCTCTCCACACGGCGGCTGCCGTGCGGGCCGAGTTCTCCACGGCCCTTCACAGGATCTCCACGACGGCCGGTTTGTGCGGCCCCCAGGCGCGCCCTAGATTCGGGCGTCGGAGCCCGGTGAGACAGTGGGGCGACGAGGCCTCACGCGCCACGAAGGTCGTGGATCGCATGTCGAGAGGGGGTGTGTCATGTCCGTAGACGAGCTGGCCGCGGCATATGGCGGCACCCTGGAGCGCCGCCCGCCGCAGAACATCGAGGCGGAGCAGTCGGTGCTCGGCGCCATGATGCTGTCCAAGGACGCCATGGCCGACGTGGTCGAGGTGGTCCGCGCGAGCGACTTCTACCGTCCGGCCCACGAGATCATCTTCGAGACGGCGACCAAGCTCTACAACGCGGGCGATCCGGTCGACGCCCTGACCGTGGGCGCGGAGCTGCAGAAGACCGGCAACCTCGCGCGCGTCGGCGGCGCCGAGTACCTGCACACGCTCATCGCCATGGTGCCGTCCGCGGCATCGGCCGGCTACTACGCACGCCTGGTGCGGGAGCAGGCGATTCTGCGTCGCCTGGTGGAGGCCGGCACGCGCATCGCCAACCTCGGCTACGACGCCGACGGCGCGGAGGTCGACGACGTCGTGGACTCCGCGCAGGCGGAGATCTTCGCCGTCACCGAGCGGCGCAACAGCGAGGACTACCTGCCCATCGGCGAGATCATGGAGCGCACGCTCAACGAGATCGACGTGGCCTCGAGCCGTGACGGCACCCTGCTGGGCGTGCCCACGGGATTTCGCCAGCTCGACGAGCTCACCGGCGGCCTCCAGGCCGGCCAGATGATCGTCATCGCCGCCCGCCCCGCGATCGGCAAGTCGACGCTCGGCCTCGACATCGCGCGCGCCGCGTCGATCCACCACAACATCACGTCCGTCATCTTCTCGCTGGAGATGAGCCGTGAGGAGATCACCAAGCGCATGCTCTCCGCGGAGTCCGGCGTCAAGCTCACGCGACTGACCAAGGGACCCATGGGCCCCAACGACTGGGAGCGCCTGGCCCACACCGCCGCGCGCGTGTCCAAGGCGCCGCTGTTCATCGACGACTCGCCCAACATGTCGCTCATGGAGATCCGCGCCAAGTGCCGCCGTCTCAAGCAGCAGCACAACCTGGGACTCGTCGTGGTCGACTACCTCCAGCTCATGAGCTCGGGCAAGAAGGTCGAGTCGCGCCAGCAGGAGGTCTCGGAGTTCTCCCGCGCGCTCAAGCTCCTCGCCAAGGAGATCGAGGTCCCGGTCATCGCGATCTCGCAGCTCAACCGCGGTCCCGAGCAGCGCCAGGAGAAGCGCCCCATGCTCTCCGACATGCGCGAGTCCGGCGCCATCGAGCAGGACGCCGACATCGTGATCCTGCTGCACCGCGACGACGTCTACGACCGCGACAACCGTCCCGGCGAGGCCGACTTCATCGTCGCCAAGCACCGCTCGGGACCCACCGACACCATCGCGGTGGCGTTCAAGCGCGACTACGCGCACTTCGCCGACATGGCACAGGACTTCTAGGACGCGGCATGCGGCGTCCGGCGAGGGCGGAGCGAGCCGGCGGCCGCTACAGCTCGCCCTTGCGCTGCAGGTAGCGCATCGCGACGAAGCCCAGCGGGATGCGCGCCCAGTACGACACGACGCGATAGATGATCGCGACCGACGGCGCGACGCCGGGCGGCACGCCCGCACCGGTGAGGCCGGCGATGAGCGCGAGCTCCACGGTGCCGATGCCGCCGGGCGTGGGGATCGCGGCCGCCACCGCGTTGCCCAGGAGGAGCACGATCGCGACGTCGATGATCGGCAGGTCCTGGCCGAAGGCCTCGAGGGTCGCGTGCAGCGTGGCGACGAACGCGACCGTGACGAGCAGGTTGCCGGCGGCGCCCAGAGCGAGACGCCACGGCTGCCCCAGGATCTCCGACAGTCGCGGCCAGGTCTGGCGCACGATGGGCACGACGCGGCGCGAGGCCCAGGCGCGCACGCCGGGGATGACGAGCGCCGCCGCGATGACCGCGACGGTGACGCCCACGCCGATGAGGATGGCCTTGCTGGGCAGCTTGGTGAGCGTGCCCTCGGAGCCGGTGGCGAGGGTGAGGATCACGAGGCCGATGACGGTGACGACGGTCGCGCTCACCTGCACCAGGGCGACGGTCGCGGCGGCGAGCGCCGTGGGCACCCTGCGCCGCGTCAGCAGGCGCAGGTTCAGGGCTGCGGGGCCGACGCCGGCAGGCACGGCGAGCGCCACGTACGCGGCGGCGACCTGGATGAGGACCACGCGGTTCCACGGCAGCGTGACCGGGCTGAACGCGACCATGGCCAGGGCGGCGCCGATGAACGCCACAAGCGACCAGCCGAAGGCGATGAGCAGCCACCACGGGTTGGCGCGGCTCAGGGCGTCGAGCACGTCCTCCGTGTTGAAGGAGGTCAGGATCACGGCGACGGCGACCAGGCCCAGGATCAGCAGCAGCACCTTGCGCAGGCCGAAGCGCGTGATGTTCTCCGGCTCCACGTCGCTCACGGGCAGGCGCTCCACGATCGCGCTGCGCAGGCCGTTGAGCCCGCCCTCGAGTCCGCGCAGGGCGGCGCGGGTCGAGCGGGGAAGCACGATGGGCTGCAGCAGGGGCGCGAAGTTCTGCACCTCCTCGGCGCCCAGCGCGCGGAACGCGGAGTCGACGGCGCGCTGCGTCCCCACGACGGTCGCGAGCATCGTCGCCACCTGGGCACGGTCGATGCGGCGGGCGACCTGCGACGTCGCGACCTCGCCGTACTCCCACGTGGACAGCCAGATGGTCGGCTCGCCCACGAAGTCGTCCGTGCCCACGAGGACCGTGTCCGCGGACAGCGAGCGGTGCGAGATGCCCGCGCGGTGGGCCTTCTCCACCTGCTCCCAGATCGCGTCGAGCGTCTGGTCGCTGATCTCCTCCGCCTTGAAGGCGGACAGCGGGCGCGCGTTGGCGGGCCGCTGGTAGACGATGACCATGGTGTCGCGCGACTGGGCCATGCCCATGACGCGGGCGGTGCGCACGCCGGCGTTGCGGGCGGCGTAGGACACGAGCGCGGTGGCCTCCGCGGTGTGGCGCAAGGAGACGTCGGCGCGGGCGTTGATGCCGCGCAGGCGGATCGAGCTCCACAGCCGCGCGATGAAGCCCGCGACGTGGCGGTCGCCGTCGAGGGCCACCACGAGCAGGTGGTGGTTCTCCACGGTGGTCAGCGCGTAGACGCGGCCGGAGCGCGTGCGGCCAAGGGCCGTCGAGACCTCGTCGAGCTCCGGCGGGGCATAGGCCGAGGTCGCATCGGCGCGCACCAGGAGGCGCGGCTCGAAGCCGGCGCGCCGGACCCCGTCCACGAGCGCGTCGCCATAGGCGCGATCCGCGTTGGAGCCCAGGATGTAGCGGAAGCCCAGGCCGCCCACGCGGCCGATGAGCACGGTCACGAGCGCGGCGGGAAGCGTCACGATGCCGGAGATCACGCCCACGGCGAGGGCGATCCACAGCAGGTTCCATGAGACGGCGAGGGTGCGGTTCGCGCCCCGGCGGCCGGCGGCGGTCAGCAGCGCGGACACGCCGGCGATGTAGGCGGGGAGAGCGAAGAGGACGTCGCCGCGCACGGACACGGACAGCGAGCGGATGAGCTCCGGGGCGCCGAAGCGGCCGATGAGCCACGAGGCCACGAGCGCGGCGATGAAGCCGAGCGCGGCCGCGCCGAGCACCTCGAGCAGGCGGCGGGGCTCGCGACGCACGGCGAGGTCGACCACCACGAGTCCGGGCAGGACGAGCGTCACGATGCCGGAGAAGATGTTCACCGGCGCGACGAGGAGGCGCTGCAGCGTCGCGGCGATGCCCTGGATGTCCTCCGTGATGCCCTCCGTGGTGCCCTCGGCGTAGGCGCCGAGGACGAGCACGAGCGTGATGCCCAGGACCGTCGCCAGCATGGCGATGAGGTCGCTCGTGCGGTGGACGCGGGTCAGCGGCGTGTCGATGACCTGCACGGGAGGCGCCGTCGACTCGGGTGAGCGAGCTGCGGCGGCCATACAGGGAGTCTAGGCGTGAGGCGGCCCGCAGGCTCAGTCGCCGTTGAGCGCGTCGATCCATGCCTCCGGCACCACCTCGGGACCGATGAACGACACGGCGTCGAGGATCCAGTGCGCGATGACGAGCGGTCCCACGCGGCCGGTCTTGAGAAAGAACAGTCCGAACACGACGCCCATGGCGACGTTGCCGAGCGCCATGGGCCACCCCTGGTAGAGGTGGTATGAGCCGCGCAGCAGGGCGGAGGCGGCGATGACAGCGGGCACGCTCCACCGCAGCTCGCGCAAGCGCGTCATGAGGTAGCCGACCACGATGATCTCCTCCGTGAGTCCCGCGACGGCCGCGGAGGCCAGGAGGATGACGGCCGACCACCACAGGTCGGGCAGCCCGTTGGTGTTGATGCGCACGCTCTGCCCGATGGCCCGGCCGATCGCGTAGACGCCCAGTCCTGGCAGGCCGATGAGCGCGGCCAGGCCCGCGCCCAGCGCAAGGTCGCGCCACCAGGGCCGCAGGTTGCCGGCGTCGTCGGTGCGCACGAGTCCGAGGCGCCGCTTGGCGGAGGCGCCTCCTGCGCCGAGCAGGTACAGGGCGAGCGCGACCGGCACGAGCGCGAAGACGATGGCGAGGATCTGGTAGATGAGATCGAACCAGTCGATCTGGGACAGGGAGGGGTTGAGCGTCGTGCTCTGCTGACCGATCGGGCGCTCGTCGTAGTAGCGCTCGATGAGGCGCATGATCGCGTAGACGGCGCTTTTGCCCAGGCTCAGGCCCAGGACGATGAGCACTTCCGCGCGCAGGCGCGGACGACTCAGGACGGCGGCGGGGGCATCGGACATCGTCACGCCAGACTAACGAGCGGCGCGCCTGCTCGGATGCGATCCCGCCGCGAATGACCGAAGGGGCCGCGCAACGCCCCCCACGCGCGTCACACGACCCCTTCGGTGGCTTGGTTCGCCGCTACGGGCGGGTGCGGACTCCCTGGATCAGCTGGAAGCCGACGTACCCGATGAGGCCCACGCCGATGAGCGCGCCCAGCGCGAGCACGCGCGTCGGGATGGGCTCGTTGCCGGTCGGACCGGCGGCGAGGACCTCGTCAGCGGTCTCGCCCGCGCTCTCCTCGGCGACGTCCTGCTCGGGCTGCTCGGCCTCGGCGGGCTCCTCCTCCTGGACCTCGTCGGCCTCGGACTCGACCTCGGTCGTCTCCGCCGCTGCGGTGTTCGCCGCGGTGTTCGACGTCGTGGTCGTCGTGGTCGACTTCGAGCCCGTCGTCGTGGTCGTCGTGGTCGACGGCGCCGGGGTCGGCTCCGGCTCAGGCGCCGGCTCCGGCTCGGGAGCGTTGACGTCGAGCGTGCCCACCGGCGTCGAGGCGGCGTTGTAGATGCCGTCGCCCGAGTAGGTCAGGGACACGGTCCACGAGCCGACCGCGAGCGTCGGCAGGGTGACCGATGCCGCGCCGTCGGCGAGCGTGCCGTTGACGGTCACCGTGGTGTCGCCCTTGGCGAGCGTCACCGTGATGGTGCCGGTCGGCGTCGGCAGGCTGCCCGAGGTGGCGACGGCGGCGCCGAAGGCGCCCTCGTCGGTCGTGGTCGGGGCCGTGGTGACGCCGCCGGTGAGGCCGGCGACGGCGATCTTGGTCACGGAGACCACGTCGGAGATCGACGCGTCGGCGATGACCTCGTCGCCGGTGTAGCTCACGGTGTAGCCGTAGGTGCCCACGCCGAGGCCGCCGAGCGCCCACACGACGGTGTCGCCCTGGATGGTGCCCGGGTAGTCCGTGCCGTTGAAGGTCAGCAGCGCGGAGCCGGTGGGCTCGGCCTCGTCCGCCGTGCCGATGGTGAACGTGATGATCACGTCCTCGCCGTACGGCACGTTCGGAGCGTCCACGAGGTGCTCGCCCTCGCCGCGCTCGACCAGGAAGCTGCTGCCCGTGCCGGTCCCCGGGGCGTAGTTCGAGTCGCCCTCGTAGGCGATGTCCACGGTCCACGTGCCGGCCGAGAGGGCGGGCAGGGAGACGAGAGCCGAGCCGCCGGTGACGGTGCCGGACGCGTGCTCCGTGAGACCGCCCTTGACGAGCGTGAGGTTGACCGTGCCGGTTGCCGCGGCGAGGCCGTCGGGCGTGGAGACGGTGACCGCATAGGTGCCGCCGTCCGTCGTCGACGGGACGGTGCCCGCCGCGCCCGAGACGCCCGTCGTGGCGATGCGGGCGACCGTGAGGGACGCCGATGCCGTGGCGGGCGCGAGGTTCGCGTCACCCGGGTAGGTGGCCGTGACCGTGTGCGTGCCGCCCGGGATGCCCGGGACGGTGAACGTGGCGGTGTTGCCCACCAGGCCCGAGGTGAAGGACTGGCCGGCGACCTCGATGGTCACCTGCGCGCTCGGGGTGTGGCCGCCCGTGGTCGGAACCTCGACCTCGATGACCGCGTCCTCGCCGTAGGAGATCGAGTGCGCCGTGATCTCGGGCTGCGCGACCACGCGGGCAGGGAGTCCGCCGAAGAACTCGTGCAGCTTGGCCACGGCCTCCTGGCCGAACTCGAGACGGGTCAGGTTGGTGCTGTAGTTGCCTTGCTGACCCTCGGGGATGCCCAGCTCGGGGTCGAAGTTGTTGCCCCACCACGGAGCCGGCGCGGTGTACCACCACTCCGTCATGTACTCCTTGTAGGACACCGCCTGGGTGTTGGGGTTGACGTTCACCTGGATCCACTGACGCTTGACGGCCTCAGAGCTCGGGTTCGCGGCCGTGCCACGCTCGTAGTGGATGAGGAACGGCACCTGAGCCTTGCGGGCGACCTGCTGCTGGGCGGACTGGTCGCCGCCGGGCAGGTAGGCCACGCCGTTCTGGTTGGGCTGGTACTCCGTGACGACGTTCTGGAAGTAGCGGGCGAACACGTCGCCGTAGAGGTACGACGGACGGAACTCCGTCGACACGATGTTGCCGCTCTGGCTCCGGTAGTAGTTGTCGCGGATGTGCAGCGGGTTGGTGCCGCCGTTCGTGCCGTTGACCGTGCCGCCGTCGAGGACGAAGTCGAAGTTGTAGACGACCTTCACTCCGTGGTCCTGAGCCTCCGCGTTGACCTGCTTGAGGACCGCGCGGGTGTTGTGGCACCAGGTGCCGCCGAACAGCAGGACGAAGTTGGCGCCCGCCTCCTGCTTGTCGAGCAGGTGCAGCAGCTCCGGGTAGGTGAGCTGCTGGATGCGCCAGCCCTCGGCCGCGTCGGAGTCCTCGAGGATGTCGCCGCCGTAGCGGTACGGACCGTTCTCCGGCGGGTTGTTGCCGGCCACGTAGCCCGAGTAGTGCTTGGCGTTGGCGGCGGACTTCCACCACTGGAACTGGCTCAGCTGGTCGATCTCGGCGCCGCCCACGGCGTTGATCGCCGCGGTGACGGCCCCGGTCGCGTCGTCGAGCTCGGACAGGTTGGTCCAGGCGACGATCTTGTCGGCCGCGCCGCCCTCGGCGACGTTGTCCTTGTCGTAGATGAAGAACACGTCGTCCGTGGACTCGACGGCGGGCTCGCTCGTCGAGCGGTAGTCCCAGATCGGGTCCACGGCGTCGTTGACGACGTCGTCGTCGGGGGAGACGGACACCGACGCGCCGCTGACGTTCACCTTGTAGCCGTTGCCGAGGTGCTGGCCGAGGACGTTGAGCCAGGTGCGGCCGTAGACGGCCTGCGTCTGGGCCTCGAGCTTGATGCCCTCCGGGTTACGGGTGTCGAGGTTGTCATCGCTCGGCAGACCCGAGAGGTTCGGGTCGTACCAGTAGACCTTCGAGGCGCCTGCGGCCTTCGCGGCCGCGTCGATCTCCTGGGCGCGCTCGATGAAGCCTTCGTCATAGGGGTTGCCGATGAGGAAGGCGAACTGTCCCGGCTGCTGGAGCAGCC
>QGUM02000014.1:0-23286 GCA_003242455.2 Actinomycetes bacterium | reverse complement strand
GCTGCGCGGAGTCGGGACAACGCTGCGCGGAGCCGGGGCACGGCCCAGGCTAGGGCGCGACGTCCCAGCTGAGCAGATCCTCGATGGTGTCTCGCCGGATCAGCAGCGTCGCCTCGCCGTCGCGCACCGACACCACGGCAGGACGCAGCGCCGCGTTGTAGTTGTTCGCCATCACGCGGCCATATGCTCCCGTCGCCGGCACGGCGAGCAGGTCGCCACGCTCGATGTCCATGGGCAGCATGACGTCGCGCACCACGATGTCGCCGGACTCGCAGTGCTTGCCCACCACGCGCGAGGGGACAGCCGTCGCGCGCGACAGCCGCGATGCGATGCTCGCGGTGTACTCGGCGCCGTACGTGATGGTGCGCATGTTGTCGCTCATGCCGCCGTCGACGGCGACGTACAGCCTGCTCGCGCCGTCCTCGAGCGGGACGCTCTTGGTCACGCCCACTGTGTACAGCGTCATGCCAGCAGGGCCGGCGATGGCTCGCCCGGGCTCGATCGAGATCCGCGGCCAGGAGCCGCCGGTCTTGTCCAGCGCGGCGGCCACGGCGTCGGCGACGGTGAAGGCCGCGTGCCTGATGTCGATCTCGTCGCCGCTCTCGACGTACTTGATGGCATAGCCGCCGCCCAGGTCCACCTCGGGAAGCTCCACGCCGGTCTGCGCGGCGAAGTCCGCGCGCAGGGTGAGCATCCGCTCGGCGGACTCGCGGAACGCGTCGAGTCCCAGGATCTGGCTGCCGATGTGCGTGTGGATGCCCAGCAGGCGGAGCCCCTCCGCCTCATGGCACGCGTGCAGCGCCTTCATGGCCGCGCCCGTCGACAGCGAGAAGCCGAACTTCTGGTCCTCGTGGGCGGTGGCGATGTACTCGTGGCCGCCCGCGTGGACGCCGGTCGTCACGCGCACCATGACGGGGGCGACCACACCTCGCTCGCGCGCCATCGCGTCGAGGACCTCGATCTCCGTGAAGGAGTCCACGATGATGCGCCCCACGCCCACCTCGAGCGCACGAGCGAGCTCGGCATCGGACTTGTTGTTGCCGTGCAGGCCGATGCGCTCGGCGGGCATGCCGCCGCGCAGCGCGATCTCCAGCTCCCCGCCCGATGCGACGTCAAGGCACAGGTCCTCTGCGTACATCCACGCGGCGATGCGCGAGCTCAGGAGCGCCTTGGACGCGTAGTACACGTCCACCTTGGCGTGGTGACGACCGAAGGCCGCCGTGAAGTGGTCGCGGAACTCGCCGGCCCGCGCTCGCATGTCGGCCTCGTCGACGACATACAGCGGGGTCCCGAACTGGGCCGCGAGATCCCGCACGTCGATGCCGCCGACCACGATCGCGCCCTCGTCGTTGCGGGTCGCGGTGCGAGAGAACACCATGGCTACATCCTCTCGGGAGCGCTGACGCCCAGCAGGCGCAGGCCCGTGCGGAGCACCTGCCCGGTGGCGTCGTTGAGCCACAGGCGGGTGCGGTGGAGGTCCGTGACCTCCTCGTCCCCCTGCGGAGTCACGCGCGTGCGGTCGTACCACTGGTTGAACGCCGCGGCGAGCTGCTCGAGGTAGCGCGCGACGCGGTGAGGCTCGCGGAACTGGACGGCCTGCGCGACGACGCTGGGGAACTCGCCCAGCACGCCGAGCAGCTCCGTCTCGGTCTCGTGGATCAGGAGCGAGCCGTCGAAGCCGTCCACGCGGCGGATGCCGTACTCCTCGGCGTTGCGGGCCACACCTGCGGTGCGGGCGTGCGCGTACTGCACGTAGAAGACGGGGTTCGCGTTCGTGGCCGATGCGAGGAGGTCCAGATCGATGTCGATCGACGAGTCCGCGCTGGAGCGCGCGAGGGCGTACCTCGCGGCGTCCACGCCCACGGCGTCGACGAGGTCCTCGATCGTCACCACCGTGCCCGCGCGCTTGGACATGCGCACCGGCATGCCGTCCTTCACGAGGTTGACCATCTGGCCGATGATGACCTCGACCGAGTCGGGGTCGTAGCCCAACGCCGCGGCGGCGGCCTTGAGGCGCGCGATGTAGCCGTGGTGGTCGGCGCCGAGAAGGTAGATGCACAGGTCTGCACCGCGCTCGCGCTTGTCGCGGATGTAGGCGATGTCGCCGGCGATGTACGCGGCGTTGCCGTCCGACTTGATGACGACGCGGTCCTTCTCGTCGCCGAACTCGCTCGAGCGCAGCCACCAGGCGCCCTCGGCCTCGTACAGCGTGCCCTTGGACTTGAGCTCGTCGAGCGCGGCCGCGACCTTGCCCTCCTCGTGCAGCGAGTTCTCGTGGAAGTACACGTCGAACTCGACGCCGAAGTCCCGCAGCTGCTGCTTGATCTGCTCGAACATGAGGAAGGTCCCGCGCTCGCGGAAGAACTCGAGGGCGTCCTCCTCGCTCATCTCGAGCGGGTCGGGGTCGCCGGAGGCCATCGCCTCGACCATCACCTCGTTCGCGATCTCGCGGATGTACTCGCCGCCGTAGCCGTCCTCCGGCGGCTCCTCGCCCTTGATCACGGCCAGCAGGGAGCGCGCAAAGCGGTCGATCTGCGCGCCGTGGTCGTTGAAGTAGTACTCGCGGATGACCTTCGCGGAGTGGAACTCGAGCAGGCGCGCAAGGGAGTCGCCCACGGCGGCCCAGCGAGTGCCGCCCAGGTGGATGGGGCCCGTGGGGTTCGCGGAGACGAACTCGAGGTTGATGGTCGTGCCCGCAAGGGTGTCGGACGAGCCGTACGCGTCGCCCTGCTCCACGATGAACTTGGCGAGCTGGCCGGCCGCGGCGGCCTCCACGCGCACGTTGATGAAGCCGGGTCCCGCAACCTCCGCCGATGCGACGCCATCAGCCTGCGCGAGCCGCGCCGCGAGCCTCTCCGCGAATTCGCGCGGGGCCATGCCGGCCTTCTTCGCGGCCTGCATGGCGATGTTGGTCGCCCAGTCGCCGTGCTCGCGCTGGCGGGGTCGCTCGACGCGGATCTCCCCCAGGTCCTCCAGGGCGAGGGTGAACTCCCCAGCGGCGATGCCGTCCTGGATCGCGAAATAGATGGCCTGTCCGAGTTCCTCTGGCGTCACGGAGCGAGTCTAACGGCGCGACCGGGACCTCCCGTGGGGACCAAGGGACCTCGGGCTGTCCGAACCGCTATTCTCGGCTCCACAACAGGCCCTTTGCGAGAACGGACTCCAATGGACAAGCCCAGCCTGAGCGCTCGCCTGCGCTACCGCTTCGACAACCTCATGGCTCGTGGCAACGCGGCGGTCATCGGCCTCCTCGGCCTCGTGAGCCTGGCGTGGGTGATCCTCGCCGGCCTCGTGGCGTACGTCTTCGACATCTTCCCCGAGGACGAGGAGTACAGCTATCTGGAGGCCACCTGGCGCCAGCTGACCTTCACGCTCGACCCGGGCACCTTCTCCGGCGACATCGGTCCGGGCTGGCGCTTCCTGTCGCTGCTGACGACGCTCTTCGGAGTCCTCGTGGTCGCGAGCCTCATCGGTGTCGTCTCCGCCGCCTTCGACGACCAGATCGCCGCGCTGCGCAAGGGCAAGTCCGCCGTCATCGAGTCGGGCCACACCGTCATCCTGGGCTGGAACGCCAAGGTCTTCACCATCGTCTCGGAGCTCGTCATCGCCAACGAGTCAGAGCGCAAGCCCGCGATCGTCATCCTCGCCGACCGCGACCGCGTCGACATGGAGGAGGAGCTGCGCGAGCGCGTGCCGGACACCAAGAACACGCGTGTCATCTGCCGCTCCGGCAACCCGCTCGACCAGGACGAGCTGCTGCGCGCCAACCCCTATGCCGCCAAGTCGATCATCGTGCTCTCGACGGAGGGCGAGGACGCCGACGCCGCGACCATCAAGACGACTCTCGCGCTGACCAACAACCCGCATCGGCCCGAGGGAGAGATCTCGATCGTGGGCGAGATCCACGACCCCGGCAACCTCACCGTGGCCCAGCTGGTGGGCAAGGACGAGGCGCAGTGGATCCTGCCGCTCGAGACGATCGCGAAGCTCACCGTCCAGACGTGCCGCCAGGCCGGGCTGTCGCGCGTCTACTCGGACCTCATCCAGTTCGAGGGCGACGAGCTGTACTTCACCGAGCAGCCGACGCTCGTGGGCAAGACCTACCTCGAGTGCCAGATGCACTTCCCCGAGTGCAGCGTCGTGGGCTTCGTCACCGCGGACGGGCCCGTCCTCAACCCGCTGCCCGACACCGTCTACCGGGAGGGCGAGCAGCTCATCGTCATCGCCGAGGACGACTCGACCGTGGCCATCGGCGCCCCCGGCACTCCCGATGCGTCCGTCGTCAGCGGCGTCCCGGCTCAAGACGGCGCGCCCGAGGCGACGCTCATCCTGGGATCGAACGACCAGCTTCCGCTCATCTTGTCCGAGCTCAACGAGTATGCGGCGCCCGGCTCGACCGTGACGATCGTGTCCGACCGCGTGCTGCCCGAGCTCGATGCGTACGAGAACCTCGCCGTCACGGTCAAGCGCGGCGACACCTCCAGCCGTGAGGTGCTCGACTCGCTGCACCCGGAGGAGTTCGATCACATCCTCGTGCTCGCCTACCGTGACCACCTGGATGCGGAGGCGGCCGACTCCCGCACGCTCATCACGCTGCTCCACCTGCGCGAGATCGCGGCGCGCTCGGACGCCAGCCTCAACATCGTGACGGAGATGATCGACGACCGGAACCGCCGCCTCGCGGAGATCACCCGCGCCGATGACTTCATCGTCAGCGACAACATCATCAGCCGCCTCATGGCCCAGGTCTCGGAGAACCCTCAGCTGAACCAGGTCTACTCGGACCTCTTCGCCGCGGAGGGCTCGGAGGTGTACCTCCATCCGGCGCAGTGGTATGTCGAGCTCGGCAGGCCGGTGGACTTCTACACCGTCGCCGCCGGCGCCGCGCGTCGCAACGAGACGGCCATCGGCTACCGCGAGGCGACTCCCCCGGGCAAGAGCGGCTCGGAGGCGGTCATCCACCTCAACCCCGCCAAGAGGGAGCGCCGCGAGTACCGGGAGGGCGACCTCGTCATCGTGCTCGCGGAGGACTAGTCGCCGGGAGCGGGTCGCGGCGCTCCGGGGTCACCGTCAGCGTCGCTCGGGGGTCACCGTCGGCGTCGCTCGGGCCCTAGGGCAGGTCCGAGCCCTCGCCGTCGATCCGCAGCGCCTCAGCCGTGCACTGCACCGGGTAGGACTCGGCGCACTCGCCCACCCAGACGGACACATGGCTGCCCGATGCGATGGAGTCGAGCGCCACGGGCCGTCCCTGGTCGTCGCCGACCGTCGTGTGCAGGCCCACGGTGATGGCCGCGTGCCAGAAGTACTCCGCCTCGTCGTCTCCCGTAAGGGTGAAGGTCACGGCGTCTCGGCTCGCGACGACGTCCGTGACGGTGCCCACGGCGTCGGGCTCGCGCCCGGGGAACGACACCGCCGGCGCGCAGGCGGCCACCGCGACCAGCGCCACGGCGGCCGCGAGCGCGCGCGAGACGAGGCGAGCGTCCATGGATCCACGCTACGCCTCCACCCGGCACGATGCCCGGAGGACGATGCCCCGAGGCGGCGTCAGGTGCGCCGCGGCTGGTAGTCTCGACAGCCGCGGGTCACCCCGCACTGCCCCCGTAGCTCAGCGGATAGAGCGCCGGTTTCCGGTACCGTAGGTCGCAGGTTCGATTCCTGTCGGGGGCGCTCCTTGTCCCCACCGCGCACGCCTCAGGCGATGCCCGCCGCGGCGCTCAGCCGCTGCATCTCGTCCGCGCTCAGGTCGAGATCCATCGCGCCCGCGGAGTCCGTGATCGTCTCGGGACGCGAGGCGCCCGGGATGGGGATGATGTGCTCGTCGAGCGCGAGCAGCCACGCGAGCGTGACGCGCTGCGGGCTGACTCCGTGGGCGTCGGCGATCTCCTGGAACGCGGCGTGCCGCGAGCCGAGCGCCGCCGCAGAGGAGATGCCGCCCAGCGGGCTCCACGGCAGGAAGGCCAGGCCTTGCCTCACGGTGTGCTTGAGCTCGTTGTAGGCCACCGACGTCGCGTGACGCGGCGAGAACTGGTTCTGCACGGACACGAGGCGGCCGCCCAGCACCTCTTGCGCCGTGTCGATCATGACGGTCTCCGCGTTGGAGATGCCCGCCATGCGGATCACGCCCTCGTCGAGCAGCTCCGCGAGGGCTCCCACGGAGTCCGCGTAGGCGACCTTGGGGTCGGCCCGGTGGAACTGGTACAGGCCGATCGCCTCCACCCCCAGACGCTTGGCCGATGCCTTGGCCGCCTCCTTGAGGTGCGCCGGGTCGCCGTTGCGCCGCCAGGTGCCGTCGCCGGGGCGGATGAGACCGCCCTTCGTCGCCACGAGCACGTGCGACGTGTCCGCGCCGTACGTGCGCAGCGCCTCGGCGATGAGCTCCTCGTTGTGGCCGGTCTCGTTCGCGTCGCGGTTGTACGCGTCCGCGGTGTCGATGAACGTGATGCCCGCGTCCAACGCGGCGTGGATGGTGCGGATGGAGCGGTCGCGGTCGGGGCGTCCCTCGATGGACATCGGCATGCCGCCGAGTCCGATCGCCGAGACCTCCACGTCGCCGATGCGGCGGGTGCGTGCGGTGTTCGTCATGGCTCTCCTCGTCGAGTCTCGCGGGCAACACCCGCATTGTCCCTCGCATTCCCGGCCCCCGCGTGCTCCTCGCGCCTAGCATGAGGCCATGGCCGATCTGCGCACCGCGCCCAACCTGGGCCTCGCCCTGGGAGGCGGCGGGGCGCTCGGCGCCGCCCATGTGGGCGTGCTCCAGGTGCTGCACGAGCGCGGCATTCGCCCGACGATCGTCGCGGGGACGTCCGCCGGGGCCATCATCGGCGCCGCCTATGTCACGGGTCGCGACCCCTATGAGCTCGAGACGCTCGTCACGAGCGCCTCGTGGAAGGACTTCGGCCGCCTTCCCAAGCGCCCCGGCCTGGGCCTCGCCGACTCGTCCCAGCTGCAGGAGACCGTCGCGCGCATCGGCGGCACGGACGAGGAGATCGAGGACCTGCCCATGCCCTTCGCGGCGGTCGCGGCCGATCCGCGCACGCGCGAGCTCGTGGTGCTGCGCTCGGGCTCGCTCATCACCGCCGTCCGCGCCTCCATGTCGGTGCCCGGCATCTTCCTGCCCACGGTCGTGGACGGCCGCATGCTCGTGGACGGCGGCGTGCTGCAGAACCTGCCGCTCGAGACGGTGTTCGAGATGGGCGCGGAGCACGCGATCGGCGTGCGCCTCGCTCCCGAGTGGGACGTGGGCTTCGTCCCGCGGACCGGCATCACGGTGCATGAATGGGAGATCGACCGCCGGGTGACGATGGTCTACCCGCGCCTGGGCCGACGCTCGCAGTGGCGCGTGCGGGACCTGCCCGGCCTCGTGCGCCTGGGCCGCGAGGCGGCCGAGCGCGCGCTGCGCGACTATCCCGTGGTCAACCCGCGCCCTGCGGCGGCCAAGCGCCGCTGACCCCGGGGCGGTCTAGCCCTGGGCGAGCCCCGCGATCACGTCGGGGTGCACCACGGCGCCGTCGCGCGTGTTCACTCCCGCGGCGAGCCCGGCATCGGCCGCGAGCGCCTCCTCCACTCCCGACGCGAGGGCCAGGACGTACGGCAGCGTCGCATCGGTGAGGGCTCGGGTCGCGGTCGCCCCGGCGGCGCCGGGCATGTTCGCGACGCAGTAGAACGTCGACGCGCCGACGCGAAACGTGGGCCGGCCGTGCGTGGTGGGCCGCGAGTCCTCGAAGCAGCCGCCCTGGTCGATCGCGATGTCGATGAGCACCGAGCCGCGGCGCATTCGCGTCACCATCTCGTGGGTCACGACCTTGGGCGCGCGGCGGCCGGGAACGAGCACCGCGCCGATGACGAGGTCGGCGTTCGTCACGGCCTGCGCGACGGTCTCCGGCGTCGACTCGACGGTGGTGACCGATCGCAGGGGGTGCGCGGCGACGGCCTTGAGGCGCTCGGGGTTGAGGTCGAGGACGGTGACGTTCGCGCCCATGGCGGAGGCCAGGAGCGTCGCCTCCGAGCCGGCCACGCCGGCCCCCAGCACCACGACGTCGGCACCGTGGACGCCGTCGAGCCCGGACAGCAGCACTCCCCTGCCGCCCTGCTGGGCCAGGAGGTGGTGGGCGCCCTCGATCACCGCGAGCCTTCCCGCGATGCGGCTCATGGGCGCCAGCAGCGGCAGCGAGCCGTCGGCTCCCCGCACGGTGTCGTAGGAGATGCCGAGCGTGCCGGCGTCGGCGAGTGCCGCGGCAAGCGTCGGATTGGCGGCGAGGTGCAGGTAGGCGAAGAGGACCTGATCGGTCAGGAGCTCGTGTTCCGCGGGCGTGGGCTCCTTCACCTTGAGGACGAGCTCGCCCTTCCACGCCGCGGCCTTGCGCACCAGGCGCGCGCCCGCGGCGGCGTACTCCGCATCGGGATAGTGGCTCGCCGCTCCCGCTCCGCGCTGGACCCACACCTCGTGGCCGGCGTCGCGCAAGGCGCGCACGCCGTCGGGTGTCAGGGCCACCCGGGTCTCGCCCGGCTTGGTCTCCCGCGGAACGGTCACGAGCATGGTGTGCCTCCTCACAGACCGGAGCGCAGGGGTGGCGCACGCCGGTGTGGACCTCTCAGGGTCCATGGTGCATCAGGAGGGGTCGGCGAGGACAGACCACGAGGCGGACGGGGATGTGGCGTTCGCCACGCGCGCCGTCGAGCGCGTGCGCGGGCTCGGGGGCGCGGGGCGGCCCGGTGCCGGGCCGACGGCGGCCTAGTTGGCGCCGGGGACGGGCTCGGGCGTGGGGTTGGGCCGCTGGTCGGCAGGGGGCTCCGTCTGGACCGGTGCGGGTGCGGTGCTGCCGCCAGTCGAGGTCGGCGGCTCTGCGCCGTCGCCCAGACCGCCGTCGCCTTCCCAGTAGGCGGCTCCGTACACGCCGAGGGCCTGGGTGCCGGGCATGTACTCCCAGTGCCACGGCTCGTACTTGCGCCACTTGGCCCAGTCCGGGTTCTCGAAGCCATACGTGGCCGCGTTCGCGTCGAGCCACGCCTTGGGGGCGCCGCGGTCGTCGCCGTCACACAGGTCGAACGCGAGGCCCCAGCCGTGGACGGACTTGCCCGGCGTGGCCGCGAGGTAGCCGCGCGATCGCTTGGTCGCCACCTGCTCCTCGTAGGTGCGGTAGCCCTGATAGATGCAGAGGTCGCGGCCGAAGTACGACTTGAACTGCTCGTTGAGCTGCGCGAGCGCGAGGGCGGCGTCCGCGCGCAGGAGGTTGCCGTCCCACAGCGTGCACAGGAGCGAGGGGTCGAGCTTGCCGTTCTCGCCGGGATACTCCGCGTGCGGGAGGCAGTCGGGCAGGATCGAACTCACCTGGTACTTCTCGCTCGTCGCCATGAAGTGCGCCTGGTCGTCGACGGAGGGCAGCGGGAGGCGAGACGGGATGAGTGTGGGGCCGTTGCCCAGGAGAGCGTGGCCCGTCGTGGGAGCCTCGCCGACGACGACGCCGGGCACGTGCTCGATGGCGTCCTGGTACGACACCACGTTGCCCATGACGGGGTAGACGAACATCGCGAGGCCGAATCCGGCGAGCACGCCGCTGCGCGTGAGGAGCTTGCGGCGGCGGTGGGTGGTCCGGATCTGGATCTCTTGGGTCTCGGTGATGCGCTTGATGCGCCGCGAGATGTGAACACCGTTCGACGGCGGCGCGACGGCGACCTCCCCGCTGAGGGGATTGCCGTTGGGGTTCATGGGGGGCAGGACGGCGGGCCGCGCGTCGGCTGCGGGATGGGCGCCGGTACCAGCGGTGATGCCCTCAGGACCCGGGCCGGTGGGGTCACCGGGACGAGCAGAGAGGGTCGTCTCAGCTGTCACTCAGGCCTCCACACCAGTTCACGCCTGTCACTCGTGCACCAACGACCAAGGCCGTGGGAACGCTCCATGGTAACCATTTCGTTACCAACGGCACCAGCCCTTAGGTCCCACAAGACAGGACTAAACGGACACAACGCCAAAATAACCCATGGCGCGGGGCGGCAGTTGTAGGGGCACCACAAGTCAGGAGCACGGACGGAGCCGACGAGCCTCGGCTCGGACGCGCTCAGGCCCGGTTCTCGCGGGCGATCGAGTCGCGCACCTCGCCCACGAGCTCCTCAATGATGTCCTCGAGGAAGACCACGCCGGCAGGAGCTCCGCCCTCCACCACGAGAGCGACGTGCGAGCCGCGGCGGCGCATGTCGCCCAGCACCGCCTCCACCTCCGCATCGGCCGGAACGGTGGCGAGGTCGCGCACGCGCCACGTGGGCAACGGCTCCTCCCTCTCCCCCGGGCGCACGAACAGCGTGTCCTTGATGTGGAGATAGCCCACGATGTCACCGTCCCGCAGGACGGGGAAGCGCGAGTAGCCGGTGCGGGCCGCGACCTGCTCGAGACCCTCCGCGGAGACCCCGTGATCGACGGTGACGACCTCGCCGATGGGGACCATCACGTCGCGCGCCAGCCGATCGGAGAACTCGATCGCTCCCGTGAGGAGACCCGCGGCGTCCTGCAGCGTGCCCTCCTCGGAGGAGCGCTCGACGATCGAGTGCACCTCGTCGGCGGTGAAGGCCGACGTCACCTCGTCGCGCGGCTCCACGCCCACCAGGCGCAGGATCCCGTTGGCGATCCAGTTGAGGAAGGCGATGACGGGCCTGGCCACGCGCGCGATGAGCACGAGCGGCGGCCCGAAGACGAGGGCCGCGCGGTCGGGGCTCGAGACGGCCGCGTTCTTGGGCACCATCTCGCCGATGACCACGTGCAGCCCCACGACGACGAGCAGCGCGATCGCGACCGCGACGCCGTGAGCCCAGGCCTCGCTCAGCCCCCAGTCGCGGAACGGCCCCTCCAACGCATGCGCGATCGCGGGCTCCGCGATGACGCCGAGCGACACCGAGCACACCGTGATGCCCAGCTGCGCCGTGGCGAGCATGAGGGAGACGTTCTCCATCGCCCACAGCACCGTGCGGGCGGCGCGGGAGCCCTCCTCCGCTCGCGGCTCGATCTGGGAGCGTCGCGCAGAGATGACGGCGAACTCCGCGCCCACGAAGAAGGCGTTGGCGAGCAGCAGGGCGATGACGCCCGCCACAAGCCCGGCGCTCACGACTCGCCCCCCTCGTTCCCGCCGGGCTCGGCGAGCGGCTCCACGCGGACGAGCTCGACGCGTCGACCGTCCATGCGCTCGACCGTGTAGCGGATGCCAGCCTCCTCGACCACGTCGCCCACGGCGGGGAGGCGACCCAGGCGCGCCATCACGAAGCCGCCGAGCGTCTCATAGGCGGGCGACTCGGGGACGCGCAGCTCGGTGCGCTCGGTCACCTCGTCCGGGCGCAGCAGGCCGGGAAGCATCCAGGCGCCGCCCGCCGTGCGGAAGGTCTGCGCACGGCGGCGGTCGTGCTCGTCGGCGACCTCTCCCACGAGCTCCTCGACCACGTCCTCGAGCGTGACCAGGCCCGCCGTGCCGCCGTACTCGTCGACCACGATCGCGCACTGGTAGCCCAGGTCCCGCAGCTCCAGCAGCAGCGGGCGCATCTGCATCGTCTCCGGGATGCGCGGCGCCTCCACCATGAGCTTGCTCACGGGGGTGCTCGCGCGCTCGTGCGCGGGGATGCCGATGACCTGGCGCAGGTGGACGAGGCCCAGCACGTCGTCGGGGCCGTCGCCCAGGACCGGGAAGCGCGTGTGGCCCGTGCCGCGGGCCAGGGCGATGACGTCGGCCGCCGTGGCGTCGATCGAGACCGTCTGCATGCGGGTGCGGTCGGTCATGACGTCGATGGCCGTGAGGTCGTCGAGCTCGATCGTGTTCTTCAGCAGCAGCGCCGTGGAGGGCGCGAGGGTGCCCGCCTCGGCGGAGCGGCGCACGAGCGCGGCGAGCTCCTGCCGCGAGCGTCCGCCCGACAGCTCCTCCTTGGGCTCGATGCCCATGAGGCGCAGGATGGCGTTGGCCGCGCCGTTGAGCACGGTGATGAGGGGGCGCAGCGCGACAGTGAAGCCCAGCATGAGCGGGGTCACGCGGCGCGCCGTCACGACGGGGTCGGCGATCGCCGCGTTCTTGGGCACGAGCTCGCCGATGATCATCGAGAACGCGTTGACGATGACGAGCGACGCCGTGCCCGCGACGGCTCCGACGGCGGCGCGGCTCAGGGTCGTGCTCTCGAGCGAGACTCCCAGCAGCTCGGTGATCGCCGGCTGGGCGGTGTAGCCCAGCAGGATCGTCGTCAAGGTGATGCCCACCTGCGCGCCGGACAGCTGCGTCGACAGGCTCGACAGGGCGCGGCGGACGCGCCTGCCCCCGGCGTCGGAGTCATCCACGTGGGCGGGATCCACGGCCACGAGCGAGAACTCTGCCGCCACGAAGAGGGCCGTCCCGAGAGTGAGCACCACGCCCAGCCCGACCATCAGCCACAGGTCTAGCAAGGCGTGCGCCTATCGCCGTCCATAGTGCGCCCAGTGTATGTGCCGCGCCTGCTAGCGTCATGTGGACGTCGACAGGTGAAAGGACGCCCATGACAGGCCTCGACATCGCGGTCACGGACCTGAGCAAGAGCTTCGGCACCGTGGATGCCGTGACCGACCTGACCTTCCGCGCGGAGCCGGGCCGCGTCACGGGCTTCCTGGGACCCAACGGCGCCGGCAAGTCCACGACGCTGCGCGCCCTCGTCGGCCTGGTGCGCCCCACCGCCGGCACCGCCCTCATCGGCGGCCGCGCATACCACCAGCTCGTGCGGCCCGCGACGCAGGTGGGCGTCCACCTCGAGGCCGCCTTCCATCCCGGTCGCACGGGCCGTGAGCACCTGCGCGCCCTCGCCCCGCTCGTGGGCGTCGACGACGCCCGCTGCGACGAGGCGCTGGCCCGCGTGGACCTCGCCGATGCCGCTGACCGTCGCGTGGGCGGCTACTCGCTCGGCATGCGCCAGCGCCTGGGCCTGGCCACCGCGCTGCTGGGCGCCCCGAGCGTCCTCATCCTCGACGAGGCGGCCAACGGCCTCGACCCCGCCGGCATCAAGTGGCTGCGCGACTTCCTGCGCGGCTTCGCCGCCGAGGGCGGCACGGTGCTGCTGAGCTCGCACGTCCTGTCCGAGGTGGAGCAGACCGTCGACGACGTGGTCATCATCAGCCAGGGCCGCCTGCGCCACCAGTCCTCGCTCGCCGAGCTGCGCTCGCAGGTCAACGACTACGTCGTGGTGCGCAGCCCTCACGGCGACCGCCTCGCGGACTTCGCCGCGACCCGCTTCCCCCAGTCCCACCGCATCGTCTCCGCGGGCGAAGCGCACATCGTCGGCGTGTCGGCCGCCGAGGTCGGATCGGCCGCCTTCGCCGACGGCCTCGAGCTCCACGAGCTGTCCACGAGCGGCGACTCGCTCGAGGACGTGTTCCTGCGCCTGACCGCGGTCCAGGCCGAGTCGACCTCCGAGGAGGTGGCCGCGTGAGCGCCGTCATCCTGTCCGAGCTGCGCAAGATCCGCTCCACCCGCATGTGGTGGGTCCTGCTCGTGTGCGAGGTGATCCTCGTCGCGTTCTTCGCCGCCGTCATCGGCTTCGCCCTGGTGTTCTCGCCCGAGGCGGCGACCGACTTCGAGGGCGAGCAGATGCTGCTTCCCGACGTCCAGCGCGCCCAGCTCGTCTACACGATCGGGGTGTCGTTCGGCTACGTCTTCCCCGTCATCCTCGGCACGCTCTCGGTGACGAGCGAGGTGCGACACCGCACGCTGGCCACGTCGATCCTCCTCGAGGCGCGCCGCAGCCGGATCATCCTGGGCAAGTTCATCGCGATCATCCCGTTCGCGCTGCTCTACGCGGTCGCCTCCGTCCTCACCGGCCTCGCGATCGGCGCGCTCGCCTTCGCCATCGCCGGCGAGCCCCTCATGCTGGGCGACGCGGAGGTGCTGACGTCTCTCGGCATGGGCGTCCTCGCGCTCACGACGTGGGCGATCGTCGGCGTGGGCTTCGGCACCGCCGTGACGAACCAGGTCGCCGCCGTCGTCATCCTGCTCGCGTTCACCCAGTTCGTGGAGCCGATTCTGCGCTTCGCGGGCGGCTTCGTCCCGTCGCTGACGTCCTACGCGGCATACCTTCCGGGCGCCGCCGGAGAGGCGATGGCGGGCACGAGCTTCTACGCTGTGGCGGGCGCGTCCGACCTGCTGGCACCGTGGGGCGGCTTCGGAGTGCTGCTGGCCTACGCCGCGATCACCGCGGTCATCGGCTGGCTCACGACGTTCCGCAAGGACCTCACCTAGACCTCTGAATAACGGTTCGGCAAAACAGGGGCACAGGACTTCATGTTCGAACGTTTACCCTGGAGCATTGAACCGTCCCACCATGTCGCCACAGAGAAAGCGAGCGGCAGACCGTTGTCCACTGACGCCAGCGCGCCGAACCCCGATCGCCCGACCGTAGAGGTCGCCCCCACCGCGCCGTCGGTGGCCTCCCTCGTGCTCGGAGGCGGAGGCGATGCCGCCCCGCAGACCGCCGAGCCCGCAGCGCCGGCCACTGCACAGGCCCTCAGCCAGCCCGCGGCCTCGCCGCCCGCTCAGCCCGTGGCGCCCGCTCAGCCCGTGGCGCCGCACGCGCCAGCATCGGCCGCGCCGCCCGCCCCGGCATCGACCGCACCCGCCGCGCCGGCGCCGACCCCGAGCCAGCCCGCGCCCGTTCCGGCCGACGCGTCGGCGACCGCCCCGCTCGACCCCAACGTCGTCGAGCAGCTGCCCACGCAGCCCATCGCCACGGCCGTCGCGCCCAGCGCCGCCTACCTGCAGCGCCCCGAGCACCCGGAGGCCACGCACGCCGACGTCCGCCACGGCGTCGAGCGCCTGCGCGGCCCGGCCGCCCGCGTCGTCACCAACATGGAGGCGAGCCTCGAGGTCCCCACGGCCACGTCCGTGCGCACGATCCCGGCGAAGCTCCTCATGGACAACCGCGTGGTGGTCAACAACCACCTGGCGCGCACCCGCGGCGGCAAGATCAGCTTCACCCACATGATCGGCTACGCGATCGTGGAGGCCCTCGCCGAGTTCCCCGCGATGAACGTCGCCTACACGACCGAGGACGGCAAGCCCGCGGTCTACACCCCGGAACACGTCAACTTCGGCCTCGCGATCGACCTCGCCAAGGAGGACGGCAGCCGCCAGCTGCTCGTGCCGAACATCAAGGCCGCCGACGAGATGGACTTCTTCCAGTTCTGGACGGCCTACGAGGACATCGTCAAGAAGGCCCGCGCGGGCACGCTGCAGGCCGACGACTTCGCCGGCACCACCATCACGCTGACCAACCCGGGCACGCTCGGCACGGTCCACTCGGTCCCGCGCCTCATGCAGGGCCAGGGCACGATCATCGGCGTGGGCGCGATGGACTACCCCGCCGAGTACCAGGGCGCGTCCGAGGAGACCATCGCCCGCCTGGGCATCTCCAAGGTGATGACGCTCACGTCGACCTACGACCACCGCGTCATCCAGGGCGCGCAGTCCGGCGAGTTCCTGGGCATCGTGCACAAGAAGCTGCTGGGCCTGGACGGCTTCTACGACCGCATCTTCGTCGCCCTGCGCGTGCCGTACGAGCCCGTCCGCTGGGTCCAGGACTCCTCCACCAACCCGGAGGCCGAGGAGGCCAAGCCCGCCCGCATTGCGGGGCTCATCCACGCGTACCGCTCGCGCGGCCACCTCATGGCCGACGTGGACCCGCTGAGCGCTCGCCCGCGCAAGCACCCCGACCTCGACGTGCAGACGCACGGCCTCACGCTGTGGGACCTCGACCGCGTCTACGCGACCGGCGGCTTCGCCGGCAAGGAGCGATGGAAGATGCGCGACGTCCTCGGACGCCTGCGCGACGCGTACTGCCGCACCATCGGCGTCGAGTACATGCACATCGCCGACCGCGCCCAGCGCGTGTGGCTGCAGGAGCGCCTCGAGTCGGGCTACACCCGCCCCAGCCGCGAGGAGCACCTGCGCATCCTGCGCCGCCTCAACGCGGCGGAGGCCTTCGAGGCCTTCCTCCAGACCAAGTACGTGGGCCAGAAGCGCTTCTCGCTCGAGGGCGGCGAGTCGCTCATACCGCTGCTCGACGCCGTCCTGACGTCCGCGGCCGTCGCGGGCATCCACGAGGTCTGCATCGGCATGGCGCACCGCGGCCGCCTCAACGTGCTCGCGAACCTCGCGGGCAAGTCGTACAGCCAGATCTTCTCCGAGTTCGACGGCACGGTGGTGCCCGGCTCGGTCCAGGGCTCCGGCGACGTGAAGTACCACCTCGGCACCGAGGGCACCTTCACCGCGGAGACGGGCGAGACCACCCAGGTCTACCTCGCCGCGAACCCCTCGCACCTGGAGGCCGTGAACCCCGTCCTCGAGGGCATCGTGCGCGCCAAGCTCGACGCCCTGGGCGCCGACCCGACCACCGACGGCTACCCCGTCCTGCCCGTGCTCGTCCACGGCGACGCGGCCTTCGCCGGCCAGGGCATCGTCCAGGAGACGCTCAACCTCAGCCAGCTGCGCGGCTACAAGACGGGCGGCACGATCCACGTGATCATCAACAACCAGGTGGGCTTCACGACGGGCCCGCAGGACTCGCGCTCGACGCGGTACGCGACCGACATCGCCAAGGGCTACCAGGTCCCGATCTTCCACGTGAACGGCGACGACCCCGAGGCCTGCGTGCGCGCGGCCCGCCTCGCGTTCGACTACCGCGAGGCGTTCGGGCGCGACGTGGTGATCGACATGATCTGCTACCGCCGCCGCGGCCACAACGAGGGCGACGACCCGTCGATGACCCAGCCGCGCATGTACGACCTCATCGAGGCCAAGCGCTCCGTGCGCCACCTCTACACGGAGGCGCTCATCCGCCGTGGCGACATCACCACGGAGGAGGCCGAGCAGGTCTCGCAGGACTACCTCGCACAGCTCGAGCGCGTGTTCCTCGAGACGCGCGAGGGCTACAAGCCCTCGCCCGACACCGAGTCCATCCGCGGCCTCGAGCTGCCGGCCTCCCAGTCGTCCGATGCGGGAGTCATGGTGGGCTGGAAGACGGCCGCGCCGCTCGAGCAGATCCAGCGCATCGGCCGCGCCCATGTGCGTCCGCCGGAGGGCTTCACCGTGCACCCCAAGCTCCAGCAGCTGCTGGAGCGGCGCGAGGCCATGACGCGCGAGGGCGGCATCGACTGGGGCTTCGGCGAGCTGCTCGCGTTCGGCACGCTGCTCCAGGAGGGCGTGCCCGTCCGCCTCGCCGGCCAGGACGCCCGCCGCGGCACGTTCGTGCAGCGTCACGCGGTGCTCCACGACCGCAACACCGGCGCGGAGTGGACCCCGCTGCAGCACCTCACGACGGACCAGGCCAAGCTCCACATCTACGACTCCTCGCTGAGCGAGTACGCGTGCCTGGGCTTCGAGTACGGCTACTCGGTGGAGCGGCCCGACGCCCTCACGCTGTGGGAGGCGCAGTTCGGCGACTTCGTCAACGGCGCGCAGACGATCATCGACGAGTTCATCTCTGCTGCCGAGCAGAAGTGGGGCCAGTCGTCGTCGGTGTGCGTGCTCCTGCCCCACGGCTACGAGGGCCAGGGACCTGACCACTCCTCCGCGCGCGTCGAGCGCTTCCTCCAGCTCGCGGCCGAGGACAACATGACGATCGCCATGCCCTCGACTCCGGCGTCGTACTTCCACCTGCTGCGCCGCCAGGCCTATGACCGCCCGCGTCGGCCGCTCATCGTGTTCACGCCCAAGTCGATGCTGCGCCTCAAGGCCGCCAGCTCGTCGCTCGAGGACTTCACGACGGGCACGTTCCGCGAGGTCATCGGCGACACGACGGTGGACCCGGGCCAGGTCACGCGCGTGCTCCTGTGCGCGGGCAAGGTCTACTACGACCTGCTCGCGGCTCGCGAGAAGGCGGGCGACAACACCACGGCCATCGTGCGGCTCGAGCAGCTCTACCCGCTGCACGTCGAGCGCATCCGCGAGGCACTGGCCCCGTTCGACGGCGCCGAGCTCGTGTGGGTCCAGGAGGAGCCGGAGAACCAGGGCGCCTGGTCGCGCATCTCGCTGTCGATGCCGCAGGTGGTCGGCAAGACCATCTCGGTCGTGTCGCGTCCCGCCTCGGCGTCGCCGGCGTCGGGCCTCGCGTCGCGTCACCAGGCCGAGCAGGCTGAGGTCGTGGCGAGGGCGTTCGCACGGTGACGAACGTCTTCTTCGTGGGCGACGAGCTCGTCGCCGGCCACGGTGATCCCAAGGCGCTCGGCTGGACCGGCCGCGTCGCGGCGCGCACCCTCCCGCTCAAGCCCGACCTGCGCTTCCACACGCTCGCGGTGCCCGGCGAGACGACGGCGGAGATGACGGCCCGCTGGGACGACGAGGCGCTGCGCCGACTCGGCCCCCAGGGCGTCGCGGGCACGAGCAACGCGGTGATCTTCGCCGTGGGCCGCCACGACGTGCGCCGCGGCGTGTCCCCCACCATGACGCGTCTCAACATCGCGAACGCGCTCGACCGCGCCAAGGCGCTGGGCTTCCGCACGATGCTCGCGGGCCCGCCGCCTGGGCTCGAGTCGGAGAACCAGGCGATCGCGGAGCTCGCCGCCGTGGCCGAGGAGGCCGCATCGCGTCGTGCGGTGCCGTACGTGGACCTCTACGGGCCGCTCGTGCGCCACGACCAGTGGGCCGCGGACATGGCCGCGGGCCGCGAGGCGCTGCCCCTGCAGGCCGGCTACGGCCTCATGGCATGGCTCGTGCTGCACTCCGCGTGGTACGACTGGCTCGAGGTCGAGAACCCCGAGCTCACGGGCTGACCGGGCTCCCGGTGCGCACGCCTCTCCCGCATGCCTCCTGCGCCGGCGCCTAGCTGGCGATGACTCCCGCGTTGCGCAGCGTGACCGCGAGGTCGTGCGGGCGCGAGGCGATCGCGATGGCGTCCTCGTACGTGACGGCGCCCTGCGAGACCAGCTGGAACAGGTGCTGGTCGAAGGTCTGCATCTTGTAGAACTCGCCCTCGGTGATGAGGTCGATGATGGGCGGCTGGCTCATGGGGTCCACGATCGCCTCCGCCACGCGGCCGTTGACCACGAGGACCTCGGCGACCAGGTGGCGGCCCTTGCCGTCGGCGGCGCGCACCAGGCGCTGGGACACGATGCCGCGCAGCGTCTGCGCGAGGGTCGCGCGCACCTGCGCCTGCTCGTGCGGGGTGAAGAAGTCGACGATGCGGTTGATCGAGTCCTGCGCGTCCACCGTGTGCAGCGTGGCGAGCACGAGGTGACCGGTCTCCGCGGCGGTGAGGGCCGCGCGCACGGTCTCGATGTCGCGCATCTCGCCGATGAGGATGACGTCGGGGTCCTGACGCATCGCACCGCGCAGCGCGGACGGGAAGTCGAGCGTGTCGGAGCGCACCTCGCGCTGGCTGATGATGGCCTTCTTGTCGTGGTGCAGGACCTCGATGGGGTCCTCGATCGTGATGATGTTGACCTCGCGGGTCGAGTTGATGAGGTCCACCATCGACGCGAGGGTGGTGGTCTTGCCCGAGCCCGTGGGGCCGGTCACCAGGACCAGGCCGCGCGGCTCGAGCGCGAGGTCGGAGACGACGTCGGGAATGCCGAGCTCGTGCATCGGCTGGGCGCCCACGGCGACGCGTCGGAACACGAGCGCCTCGGTGCCGCGCGCGACGTACGCGTTGACACGGAAGCGGCCCACGCCGGCGAGGGAGAACGCGAAGTCCGCCTCGTGGGTGTCGCGGAACTGGGCGACGAGGTCCTCGGGGAGCACCTGGGCCACCATGTTGCGCGTGTCCTCGGCGCGCAGCGGCGGCATCTGCAGCTTGCGCAGGCGCCCGTCCACGCGAATGCGCGGCGGCGAGCCGACCTTGCAGTGCAGGTCGGATCCGCCCGTGGACGCGAGAGCGTGCAGAAGCGGGATGACTGACACGGGCTCGTCGCTCACGGTTCCTCCATCGGCATGCACGAGGGCTTCCTTGAGAAGGGTAGTCCCCAGGTGTGGGACACTGGTCCGTCACGTGATCGTGATGTCGTCTCCAGAAAGAGGTGGACCGTGAGCAAGAAGGGTCGCAAGCGCAAGGCGCGCGCGAAGTCCGGCGCCAACCACGGCAAGCGCCCCAACGCGTGAGCCGAGCCCCTTCGGGGGCGGCATGATCAAGCCCGCATCGTCCGTTGCGGGCTTGTCTGCTTTTCCAGGGCGTTCGCGGCCCGAGACGGCCGATGCCGCCGGCCGGGCGCGTTGCGGGAGCGGCCGCTAGGCCCCCTCGCGCACCTGCTGGATGGTCTGGAGGATGCGGGCGCGCAGGTCGTCCGGCGCGCACTCGCCGCCGCACTGCGAGGCGAGGTTCTTGATCTTCTCGTTTATCCGCCGCTCGGCCTCGCACGGCGGGCAGTCCTGCAGGTGCTCGCCGATGCGGGTCAGCTCGTCATCGGGAAGCTCGTGGTCGATGAACTCGAAGAGCTTCTCCAGCGCCTCCTCACACTGCTTCTTCGCCACGGCTCACCTCCTCAGCCTTCGCGTCCTTCGGGCGCTCATAGAAGCCCCGCTCGGCGGCATAGTCGCGCAGCTTCTCGCGGAGCATCCTGCGCCCGCGGTGCAGCCGCGACATCACGGTGCCGACCGGTGTGTCCATGATCTCGGCGATCTCCTTGTATGCAAAGCCCTCGACGTCGGAGAGGTAGACGGCCATGCGGAAGTCGTCCGAGAGCTCGGACAGCGCGCGCTTGACGTCGTCGTCGCCCAGCGCGTCGAGCGCGGCGTCCTCGGCCGACGTGAGACCGGTCGACTGGTGCGCCGCCGCAGAGGCGAGCTGCCAGTCCTCGACCGTCTCGGCATCGGACAGCTTGGGCTCGCGCTGCTTCTTCCGGTACGTGTTGATGAAGGCGTTGGTCTGAATGCGGTACAGCCACGCCTTGAGGTTGGTGCCCGGGGTGAACTTGTCCTGGGCCTTGAACGCCTTGGCGTAGGTCTCCTGGACCAGGTCTTCCGCGTCCGCGGGGTTGCGTGTCATACGGAGCGCAGCCGCGTAGAGCTGGTCCATGTACGACAGCGCCTCGACCTCGAAGTCGAGGCCCTGATCCATTTCAGTCATCACCTCGGAGGATAGCCGCATCCACTCCCCTTGCTCGTCGGGCGTCAGTCCTGCCGGCGCCGATGCGGCGGCAGGGGCGGTCCGGTCGGGCCCGGCCGAGGCGTCGGAGCGCGAGGGACACACCGTGGAGCTCATGCGGTGGAGAACGGCTTCACGCGGGCAGGCATTCCCGCCGCTCGCCCGTTGTGCGGGCGCTGACTAGGCTGGAGGCATGTTCCGAGCTCTAGCCCGACCTCTGCTGGCGTCGTGGTTCATCTACGACGGCCTGGGCGCCGCGCTCGCGCCCGAGACCCGGGCGCAGGAGGCCGAGCACGCTCTCGCGCCCGTGTACGAGCTTCTCGACGTCCACGACGCCCCTCCCGCCTCGACGCTGGTGCGCGCGCACGCGATCGCGACCGTGGGCGCCGCCGTGGTGCTCGCGACCTCGCGCACGCCGCGCACCGCCGGCCTTGCGCTCGCCACGCTCGCCGCCGTCCAGCTCGCCGCGACCAAGCGGCCGTGGGAGATGCCGGCCGGTCCGGAGCGGGACGCAGCCATCGAGGACTTCATCAGGCACGGCGCCCTTCTGGGCGGCGCCATGCTGGCCGCCTCCGTGGGCCACGCGGCCGGCCACACGCGCCGCAAGAAGGCCCGTCGCGCCAAGGCCAAGGCCGCATCGGCCTCGTCGCGCAGGTGGTGAGCGCGGTCGAGCCGCCCCGCACGGACTACCCGCTGGGCACGGGTCCGGGCGAGGTGTGGGCGGCGCCCCTGGCCGACGGCCCGCTCGACGCGACCGTGGAGGTGCCCGGCTCCAAGTCGCTGACCAACCGCTACCTGGTGCTCGCGGCGCTCGCCGACGGTCCGGTGCGCCTGCGGGGCGCGCTGCGCTCGCGCGACTCGGACCTCATGATCGCGGCGCTGCGCTCGCTGGGCACGGACATCGACGACTCGGGCGACGAGTGGACGGTGACGCCCGGACCCATCCGCGGCGGCGTGGACGTGTTCTGCGGCCTCGCGGGCACGGTCATGCGCTTCGTGCCGCCGCTCGTCCTGCTCGCCGGCCTTGCGGGCGACACACGCCCCGTGACCTTCGACGGCGACGAGGGTGCGCGCGTGCGCCCCATGGGCGCGCTCATCGACGCGCTGCGCGCCCTGGGCGCTGCCGTCGAGGACGAGGGACGCGGCACCATGCCGTTCACCCTCACGCCGCCCACGTCGGTCCCATCGGAGGTGACGATCGACGCGAGCAAGTCCTCGCAGTTCGTCACGGCGCTGCTGCTCGTGGCGCCGCGCCTGCCCGGCGGGCTGACGGTGCGCCACGTGGGCGAGCACCTGCCGAGCCTGCCGCACATCGACATGACGTGCGAGTCGCTGCGGGAGGCCGGCATCCGCGTGGACCAGCCCGATGAGCGCACGTGGGTGGTCCACCCAGGGGCGATCCGCCTTCCCCAGGTGCGCGTCGAGCCCGACCTGTCCAACGCCGGACCCTTCATGGCGGCCGCGCTCGTGGCCGGCGGGACGGTCCGCATCCCCGGCTGGCCCGGGAAGACCACCCAGCCGGGGGCGTTCTTCCCTGAGCTGCTGGAGCGCATGGGCGGGCGCTGCGAGCTCGTCGGCGACGTCATGCATGTCCACGGCACGGGCCGCGTCGACGGCGTCTCCGCCGATCTGTCCCCTGCCGGCGAGATCACGCCGACCATCGCCGCGCTGTGCGCCCTGGCATCGGGCGCGAGCGAGCTGACCGGCATCGGGCACCTGCGCGGGCATGAGACGGACCGCCTTGCGGCGATCGCGGCCGAGGTGGAGCGCGTGGGCGGGCGCTGCCTCGCGGGCGACGACTCGCTGCGCTTCGACGGCGAGCCTGCCTCCGGCCTGCACGGCGCGGTCATGGAGACGTACCACGACCACCGCATGGCGACGTTCGCCGCCGTGCTGGGCCTGCGCGTGCCGGACATCCGGATCCTCAACGTGGGCACGACCTCCAAGACCATGCCGGACTTCCCGCAGATGTGGAGGCGCATGCTCGCGGGCGACGCCGCGGCCGGCGACGGCCCGAGCATCGGAGGCGCCTCCGCGTGAGCGACTGGAGCCGCTACGACGAGTCCGACGCGAAGGTGCGCCCGGGCCGAGGGTCGCGGCCGCGCTCCAAGATCCGACCCTCGCACGACGACGCGGTGGACGGGACCGTCATCGCCGTCGACCGCGGGCGCTACACCGTGCGCACGGCCGATGCCGCCGTGGTCGCCGTGAAGGCGCGCGAGCTGGGGC
>QGUM02000120.1:0-5406 GCA_003242455.2 Actinomycetes bacterium | reverse complement strand
GCGTCTACCTCGGCATCATCAAGTTCCTCGGCTTCGAGCAGATCTTCAAGAACGCCCTGACCGGCATGCCCATCGGCGGCGGCAAGGGCGGCGCGGACTTCGACCCCAAGGGCCGCTCCGACGCGGAGATCATGCGCTTCTGCCAGTCCTTCATGACCGAGCTGTATCGCCACATCGGCGAGTACACCGACGTCCCGGCCGGCGACATCGGCGTGGGCGGCCGCGAGATCGGCTACCTGTTCGGCCAGTACAAGCGCATCACCAACCGCTACGAGTCCGGCGTCATCACCGGCAAGGGCATCACGTGGGGCGGCTCGCAGGTGCGCACCGAGGCGACCGGCTACGGCACGGTGTTCTTCGTCGACGAGATGCTGCGCGCCACCGGGCAGTCGCTCGACGGCAAGAAGGTCGTGGTCTCCGGCTCCGGCAACGTCGCGATCTTCGCGGTGGAGAAGGTCTTCCAGCTGGGCGGCACCGTCATCGCCGCGTCCGACTCCTCCGGCTACGTGGTCGACGAGAAGGGCCTTGACCTGCACCTGCTCAAGGAGATCAAGCTGGTGCGTCGCGGCCGCATCTCGGAGTACGCCAAGGAGCGCGGCAACGGCGCACGCTTCGTCGAGGGCGGCAGCATCTGGGACGTGCCCTGCGACGTGGCGCTGCCCTGCGCGACGCAGAACGAGCTGACCGGCGCGGACGCCAAGACGCTCATCAAGAACGGCGTCCAGGTGGTCGCCGAGGGCGCGAACATGCCCTCGACCCCCGAGGCGATCCGCGCCTTCCAGGAGGCGGGCGTCCTCTTCGCGCCCGGCAAGGCCGCCAACGCCGGCGGCGTGGCCACGAGCGCCCTCGAGATGCAGCAGAACGCCTCGCGCGACTCGTGGAACTTCGCGTACACGGAGGAGCGCCTGCACGTCATCATGCGCGACATCCACGACCGCTGCCGCGAGACGGCGGAGGAGTACGGCTCGCCCGGCAACTACGTCGTCGGCGCGAACATCTCCGGCTTCACGCAGGTCGCCAACGCGATGCTGGCCTTCGGCGTCATCTGACGTCGCCTGAGGCCTCGCGGTGCGTGCGAGACTCGTCCCATGGCCGATGCCGGATGGACCTGGGCTCGCACGCACCGCTTCAGCGCGGCGAGGCTCGTGGAGGCGGACTCCCTCGATGACGTGATCGTCGCCGTGCGCGCGGGAGGGCCCGTCAAGGCCCTCGGGACGCGCCACTCCTTCAACGCGCTCGCGGACACCACGGGCACGCTCATCACGGTGACGCGCATGCCGGCGGACCCCGTCCTGGACGAGTCCGCCCGCACCGTCACCGTGGGCGCCGGCACCCGCTACGGCGAGCTCGCCCCGTGGCTGCACGAGCGCGGCTGGGCCCTGCACAACATGGGCTCCCTGCCGCACATCTCCATCGGCGGCGCGACGGCGGCGGGAACGCACGGCTCAGGGCTGGCGCTCGGCTCCCTGTCCACCGCCGTGGCCGCGCTCGAGTACGTGGGCGCTGACGGCGAGGTCCACCGCGTCGCCCGCGGCGACGACGGCTTCGAGGGCATGGTGGTGGGCCTGGGCGCCTACGGCGTGGTCACGCGCATCACGCTGGACGTGCAGCCCGCGTACGACGTCGCCCAGCGCGTCTACGCCGGCGTCGAGTGGGACGCCCTCCTGAGCGAACCGCGCGCGGTCTTCTCCGCGGGGTACTCGGTGTCCGTCTTCACCCAGTGGGACGAGCCGACGCTCGAGCAGACGTGGGTGAAGCGCCGTCTCGACGCGCACGAGCCGGAGCTGCCCGGCGACTGGATGGGCGGTCGTCGCCTCGACGCGGGCACGACGCTCGCGGGCGGCGATCCTGCCGCGCTCACGCCCCACACGGGCGAGCCCGGGCCATGGCTCGAGCGCCTGCCGCACTTCCGCCTCGAGTTCACCCCGAGCAACGGCGACGAGATCCAGACCGAGTACTTCGTGCCCTTCGCCCAGGCCGCCGACGCCATCGGCGCCGTCCGCGCGCTGGCATCGGACATCGCGCCGCACCTGCACGTCACCGAGCTGCGCACCATCGCCGCCGGGCCGCTGTGGCTGTCGGGGGAGCACGAGCGCGAGACGCTGTGCATCCACTTCACGTGGAAGAGCCATCCGGAGGCCGTGGCCGCGCTCACGCCGCGCATCGAGGCCGTGCTCGCGCCGTTCGCGCCGCGCCCGCACTGGGGCAAGGTCAGCTCGCTGTCGCATGCGGCGATCGCGGCGGCGCACCCGCGTCTGGCGCAGGCCCGCGCGCTCTTCGATCGGCTCGACCCCGAGCGGCGCTTCGCGTCGGCTCACCTCGAGCGCATCGGCGTCCGCTGACCTGGGGCCGCTGCGCGAACGATCTAGGGCCGCTGCGCGAAGCGCTCCAGCAGCTCGCCGTCGCCCGCGACCACGAGCAGGTCGTCCGGGTGGATCACGGTGTCCTTGCCTGCGTACTCGAAGTCCTCGCCAGGGCTCTTCACGCCGATGACCTGCACGCCGTACTTGTTGCGCAGGTCGAGCTCCTCGAGCCGGAAGTTGTGCGTCTCCGCCGGCGGGCGCATCTTGACGATCGTGAAGCCGTCCTCGATCTCGATGTAGTCGAGCATCTTGCCGCCCACCGAGTGGGCCACGCGCACGCCCGCATCGGACTCCGGCAGCACCACGTGGTGCGCGCCGATGCGCTCGAGGATGCGCTTGTGCTCCGCGGAGATGGCCTTGGCCCAGATCTCCGGGACCCCGATGTCCACGAGGTTTCCCGTGATGAGCACCGAGGCCTCGAGCGAGTTGCCGATGCCCACGACGGCCGCGGAGAACTCGCGCGCGCCGAGCTGCTCGAGCGCGCGCGGGTCGGCCGCATCCGCCTCGACCACGGGCAGGCGCGTGGACCAGCGCTCCACCAGGTCGGGGTCGCGCTCCACGGCGAGGACGTCCACGTCCATGAGGTCGAGGGTGTCTGCGACGGACGAGCCGAATCGGCCGAGGCCGATGACCAGCACGCCCTGCTGAGTGCTCTGGCTAGCCAATGATGGGCCTTTCTGCCGGGTACCGGATCACACGTCGCTGCTGGTTCAACGCTAGCGCTCCGGCGATGGTGAGGGAGCCGATGCGTCCCAGGTACATCATCAGGATGAGGGTCACCTTGGCGTCGGTGCCGATGTCTGCGGTGATGCCCGTGCTGAGGCCGCATGTCGCGAACGCGGAGATGACCTCGTACAGGGCGCGGTCCAGGCCGATGCCGGTCTGCCACATGAACACGGCCGTGCCGACGATGACGATGAACAGGCTCGCGAGCAGCACGCCCACGGCCTGGCGCAGCACCACGGTGCCGATGCGCTTGCCGAAGGCCTCCATGTCGCGCCGGCCGCGCGCCTCCGCCCACACGGCGAGCAGGAGCACCGCGAGCGTGGTCATGCGGATGCCTCCCGCCGTCGAGCCGGAGCCTCCGCCAATGAACATCATCACGTCCTCGAGCAGCCACGTCTCCTGGGTCGCCTGGCCCACGTCGAAGGCGCTGAAGCCTCCCGAGCGCTGGTTGACCGAGTGGAACAGCGCGCTGCCGAGCGTCTGCACGGTGCTCGCTCGGCCGAGCGTCGCGTCGTTCTCCCACTCGAACAGGGCGAGCATGGCGGTGGCGACCGTGGTGAGCACGACCGTCATGAGGAGCGTCAGCTTGGCGTGGAGCGTCCACGTGCGCGGACGCCGCCAGCTGCGCAGGAGCACCAGGTACACGGGGAAGCCGAGCGAGCCGACGAGCACGCCCACGCCGAGCGGGACGAGCATCCACGCGTCGTGCTCGAAGGGACCCAGGCCCGCGGGGTCGGGGGAGAAGCCGGCGTTGTTGAACGCGGAGATGGCGTAGAAGGCGGAGTAGCCGGCCGACCTCGCCCAGCCGTAGTCGAGGGTGAGCAGGCGCGGGAACAGGATGACGGCGACGACCGCCTCGACGGTGACGGACACGGTGATGATGAGCCGCAGCATCGTCCGCAGGTCGCCCAGGCCCGATGCGCGCGCCTCCCCGGCGGCGAGCAGGCGCTGAGTCAGGCCCAGGCGGCGGGAGATCGCCAGGCCGACGAGCGAGGCGAGCGTCATGATGCCCAGGCCGCCCACCTTCATCGCCGCCGCGATGATCGCGAGGCCCAGGGGCGACCAATAGGTGCCGGTGTCGACGGGGGTCAGACCGGTCACGCACACCGCGGAGGTGGCCACGAACAGCGCATCGATGAACGGCGCCCGCTGGCCGCTGGCCGTGGCGGCCGGCAGCGACAGCAGGCCCGCGAACAGCAGGATGACCAGGGCGAAGACGCCCACCACGAGGCGCGCGGGGGTATGGAGAGAGACGCCCTTGAGCCATTCTCCGAACGCCGCCCGCGCCGCGCCGAGCCGGTCCATCTCACTCCTCGCCGAGCGACGCGGACCGCCGCCCTCCCGGGACTACTGTGCCACCGCGTCCGCGGTGCCTCACCGTTCATCGGCACGATTCCACGACTTCACAACGGTTGAGCATCGCCCCTACAGTGGAGTCAGCATTCCGCCGATAGGTGAGGCGAATGTCCAAAGGAGACCCAGTGGCAGGCAGCACCAGCACGCGCTTCCTCACGGTTGCGGAGGTGGCTCAGATGTGTCGTGTGTCGCGCATGACCGTGTACCGCTGGGTCCACGCGGGCGAGCTGCCCGCGGTGCGCTTCGGGAAGTCGTTCCGCGTGCCCGAGGCCGCGATCGTCCAGTTCATGGAAGAGGCCGCGCTGCACGGCGGGACGGGCGAAAGTGACGCGAGGTCCGCAGGCGCTGTAGGCTAGGACCCCGTTGCGCCGGGTCGCACGCGGCTCGCGTCGACTCGCATCACATCAGGCTTTGTCTCCAATCCAAGGTAGGTTCCGTGGGTTCCGTCATCAAGAAGCGCCGCAAGCGCATGTCGAAGAAGAAGCACCGCAAGCTCCTTCGCAAGACGCGCCACCAGCGCCGCAACAAGAAGTAGCCCGCTTTCGCGGGTCGCCGATGCCCGTGTCGCTCACGAGCGACGCGGGCTTTGTGCTGTCCGCTTCCGTAGGCTGGTCTCACCGCCGTCGCTGACAGACGGCCAGCCACAGGAGGGGTGATGGCTCAGCAGACGCCGACGTCGACGCGACGCGCAGCGTTCCTGTCCGGTCTGCCCCGACCCTCCGACTTCGTCCGCGCCGAGCGGGCCGTCCCGCCCCGGCTGCTGCCCCTGTGGATCATCGCGCTCATCGCGCTCGTGGGCCATATGCCCGCGTCCGTCGAGTGGACCTACACCGCCTCGGGGCTGCTCGTTCTCGGCCTCGCCCTCGCCCCGCTCGAAGGGTCCATCCGCCCCACCCCGGTCGCCGGACTGTGGCAAGAGGCCGCCATCGCCGGAGCGACCGCGGGAGTCTTATACACAACA
>QGUM02000013.1:0-23637 GCA_003242455.2 Actinomycetes bacterium | reverse complement strand
CTGCTCACGATCTGCCGCTGGGCGTCCGACGCATCGGGCCGTCCCATCGAGTACGTGCGCTCATCCTCGCCGGGCGACCGCTACCGCACGCACGTGTGGTCGCAGAAGAGCTGAGACTCAGGAGTCGGCGCGGCTGACGAGGGCCGTGGCGATCGCGGCGATGCCCTCGCCGCGACCCGTGAGACCCAGGCCGTCGGTCGTCGTGCCGGACACGCTCACGGGCGCTCCCAGCGCCGCGCTCAGGGCTGCCTGCGCCTGAGCCCGACGGGGCCCGATCTTGGGCCGGTTGCCGATGACCTGCACTGCGGCGTTCTCGATCCGGAATCCCGCATCGGCGACGATGCGCGCGCTCTCGCGCAGCAGGGCGACGCCGGAGGCCCCGGCCCACTCGGGCCGGTCGGTGCCGAAGTGCTCGCCCAGATCTCCCAGTCCTGCCGCGCTCAGGACCGCGTCGCACAGGGCGTGCGCGGCGACGTCGCCGTCGCTGTGGCCGGCGAGCGCACGCTCCTCCGGCCAGTCCAGGCCCGCGAGCGCAAGGCCGAAGTCCTCGCCGAACGCGTGGATGTCGACGCCCAGGCCTGTGCGGATCACGACCGCACCGCCGTCCGCTCGAGGTGCTCGATGTCCTCCGCATACGTGACCTTGCGCGAAGCGAGATCGCCCTCGCACGTCGCCACGCGGTAGCCGTAGTGGGCGAGCAGGGAGCCGTCGTCCGTCGCGCTCACGCCGTCGCGCGCCGCGCGGGCGTGCGCGTCCAGCAGCGCGTCGGGCTTGAACGCCTGGGGCGTCTGCACCGCCTGGAGCTCCGAGCGATCCAGGTAGATGGGCAGTCCCGAGCCCGTGCGGACCACCGTGTCGACCACGGGGATCACGGGGATGACGCCGTCGGCGTCGTCGAGGCCGCCGAGCGCGCGCTCGAACACCTCGACAGGCGCGAAGGGACGGGCGGCGTCGTGGACGACGATCGCGTCCCAGCCGGCCCCGTCGTCGGAGCCGATGGCGGCGAGGCCGAGGGCGACCGACTCCTGGCGATACTCGCCCCCCGCGACGACCAGAGCGTCGACGCCGGCGGCGCGCAGCGCCTCCTCGACGTCTCCGAGCGCGTCGGCGGGAGCGGTGACGATGACGCGGTCGCACACGCGCGCGGCAGCGGAGGCGGCCCACACCACCATGGGTGTGCCGCCGATGGGAACGAGCGCCTTGGGAACGGAGCGGCCGAGTCGAGTGCCGCTGCCGGCCGCCGTGACGACGGCCGCGATGGTCACGACGCGAGGACTGCGTCGAGACGGGACTCGGCCGTCGGCTCGTCGCACTTCTCGGCGAGCGCGAGCTCGCTCACGAGAATCTGACGCGCCTTGTGCAACATGCGCTTCTCACCGGCGCTCAGGCCCTTGTCGGTGTCACGGCGGCTCAGGTCGCGCACCACCTCGGCCACGCGGATGACGTCGCCGGACGCGAGCTTCTCGACGTTCGCCTTGTACCGGCGCGACCAGTTCGTGGGCTCCTCGATGTACGGCTCACGCAGGACCGCGAAGACCTTCTCAAGACCCGCCTTGTCCACGACGTCGCGCACGCCGACGAGGTCGACGTTCTCAGCAGGGACCTCGATCGTGAGGTCGCCCTGAGCGACCTTGAGCTTGAGGTAGGTCTTCTCCTCGCCGCGGACGACACGCGTCTTGATGTCCTGGATCTGGGCCGCCCCGTGGTGGGGGTAGACAACAGTTTCGCCAACAACGAAGTTCATATGTGCACAGCCCCTTACGAGTCAGGACCACCAGTCTACCACCGCAAGGGCCGCTCTTTACAGGGAGTTTCCCTTCATCCCTGGTAACGACACGCCGTAGCCGATTCATCTGCGGTGTCGGTATCCTTGAGCCCGACTCAACGTGCGCCAGCGCACCCGAAGGGCAGCGCCCGCGACAGCCCCGATCCGCGCCAGCGGAACCCGTCGAAAGGACACCAGTGACCACGACCGCCCCTGCAAGGACCGCCGCCAAGGCCCTTGGCCTCGCCCTCGCCGTCGTGCTCGTGCTGAGCGGATGCTCCTTCGCCGCGAACATCACCACCATGAAGCCGTACGCGCCGTCCGACGGCGTGCGCGCCGAGGTGGGCGGCGTCCACGCTCAGAACCTCCTCATCGTCATCCCCGAGGAGGGCGACGAGGCCGCCCTCATCGGCTCGCTGACCAACGAGACGGACGCTCCGGTCGGCGTCGAGCTCACGCAGGTGGAGGGCGGCGCCTCCGCGTCCGTCCGCGTCGACGCGAACTCGACCGTGCGGCTCGGCACCGATCATGAGCGCACGCTCGCCGTCGCCGTCGACTCGGTGCGCGCCGGCGGCCTCGCCGAGGTGCGCGTGGCCGTCACCGGCGCCGACGCCGTGACCGTCATCGTGCCCGTCGTCGACGGCACGCTTCCCGAGTACCGCGACCTGTTCTAGGCCGCGCGCTCGCGCAGACTCACAGACGCCCCCGGGGGATCCCCCCGGGGGCGTCGTGTCTCTCCGCCCAGAGTCCTTCACCCGAAGCGACCGGAGATGTAGTCCTCCGTCGCCTTCTCGCGGGGCGCAGAGAACATCGTGGCCGTGTCGTTGATCTCGACGAGCCGGCCCGGCTCGCCCGTGCCCGCGATGGTGAAGAACGCCGTGCGATCGGACACGCGCGCCGCCTGCTGCATGTTGTGGGTGACGATGACGATGGTGTAGCTCTCCTTGAGCTCGTGGATGAGGTCCTCGATCGCGAGCGTGGAGATCGGGTCCAGCGCCGAACACGGCTCGTCCATGAGAAGCACGTCCGGCCTGATCGCGATGGCGCGCGCGATGCACAGGCGCTGCTGCTGTCCGCCGGACAGGGACGACCCCGGCTTGTCGAGTCGGTCCTTCACCTCCGCCCACAGGTTCGCGCTGCGCAGCGACCGCTCGACGACGTCGTCGGCATCTGACTTGGACAGGCGCTTGCCGTTGAGCCGCACGCCGGCGAGGACGTTGTCCGCGATGGACATCGTCGGGAAGGGGTTGGGCCGCTGGAAGACCATCCCGATGTGGCGGCGGACCGCCACGGGGTCCACGTCCGGCGCGTAGAGGTTCAGGCCGTCCATGAGGACCCGACCGTCGACACGGGCGCCGGGGACGACCTCATGCATGCGATTGAGGGCGCGCAGCAGGGTGGACTTGCCGCAGCCGGAGGGGCCGATGAACGCCGTCACGGAGCCGGGCTCGATAGACAGCGACACGTCCTCGACCGCGAGGAACGAGCCGTAGCGGACGTTGAGGCTCTGGACGTCGATGCGCGTGGCCATGGGTCACCTGCCTGTCTTGGGTGAGAAGTGCTTGGAGATGAGGCGTGCGCCCACGTTGAGCGCCATGACGATGAGGATGAGCACGAGCGCCGCGGCCCACGCGCGCAGCTCCGTGATCTCCGGGAGGCACACCGCTGCGGGGTCATTGCACACCGCCGGCCCCTTGCGCCATTCGGAGACGATGTACACGGGAAGCGTCATCATGCGCCCGTCGAAGATGGTGGTGTTGAGCGAGTCTGCGACGCCCACCGCGATGAGCAAGGGGGCGGTCTCCCCGATCACGCGGGCGATCGCGAGCGAGACGCCGGTCGCAAGCCCTGCCGCCGACGTGCGCAGCACGACCTTCACGACGACGCGCCATCGAGGCACGCCGAGCGCATAGGCGGCCTCCCTCAGCTCGTGGGGCACGAGCCTGAGCATCTCCTCCGATGCCCGCACCACCACGGGGACCATCAGCACCGCGAGCGCCCCCGCGCCCACGAGGCCTGTCTTGGTCCCCGGCCCCACGATGACCGCCGCGAGCGCGTAGGCGAAGAGGCCGGCGACGATGGAGGGGATGCCGGTCATCACGTCCACGAAGAACGTGAAGGCGCGCTTGAGCGCCCCGCGCCCGTACTCCACGAGGTAGACCGCGGCGAGGATGCCGATGGGCACGGAGATGAGCGCTGCGGTGAGAGTGATCAGGAGCGTGCCGACCACGGCGTGGTAGATGCCGCCCTCGGGCGCGCCCCCGAAGACCCCGCGCATCGACTGCTCAAGGAAGCTGAGATTGAAGCGTCGCTGGCCGTCCGCGTCCACCAGGAAGCGGCCGATGCCCCGGCTCGCCACGGTCGTCATGAGCCACACGAGCGGCACGATCGCGGCGGCGAAGGCGGCGCCGATCAGGGCTGTCATGGCGCGGTCGACGAATCGCCGGCGACGGCTCACGGCGGTGAGCGGCGACGACGCGGACTCCTTCAGCTCCGTGCCCGCCGCCGCAGCATCGGACGTCGTCACCGTCGCGCTCATCCGTTCGCTCCCGAGAACGCGGCGCGACGCGAGACGATCCATCGCGCGAGCATGTTGACCGCCAAGGTGATGATGAAGAGAGCCAGGCCCATGGCGATGAGCGCGCTCACGCCCATCGCGTTCGCCTCGGGAAACTGCGAGGCGATGTAGGACGCGATGGTGTTGTGGCTGCCCGCCTGCAGCACGCCCCAGGACAGGGTGAGACCGCCAGAGATGATCATGTAGACCGCCATGGTCTCGCCGAGGGCGCGCCCCAGGCCCAGCATCGTCGCGCCGACGACGCCGGAGCGGCCGAAGGGCAGCACCGCCATGCGGATCATCTCCCATCGGGTCGCGCCCAGGGCGAGCGCGGCCTCGATGTGGAGCGTCGGCGTCTGGAGGAAGACCTCGCGCGACACGGCCGTGATGATCGGGATGACCATGATCGCGAGCACGACGGCCGCAGACATCGCGACGCGGCCCGTAGACGAGACGGTGCCCGTCGCCGGGTCGGGCGCGAAGAGCGGGATCCACCCGAGGTGCTCCGCCAGCCACGCATACACAGGAGCGAGGCGCGGAAGCACTGCCATCGCCCCCCACAGTCCGTACACCACCGAGGGGATCGCGGCAAGCAGGTCCACGAGATACCCCAACCCGGCCGCGAGGCGGCGCGGAGCGAAGTGCGAGATGAACAGCGCGATGCCCACGGACAGCGGCGTCGCGATGAGCAGCGCCATCGCGGACACGAGGACCGTGCCGAACACGAGGTAGCCGATGATCTGGAACAGCGCCTCGCCCGCCTCGGGCTTGATCCACGCGACGGCGCGCGCGAGCTCGTCCGGGGACGCCGTGAGCGCGGGCCATGCCTCCGTCAGCAGGAATGCGGCGACCGCGGCAAGTGTGACGAGGATGAGCAGGGCCGAGCCCAGCGACGCGCCGTGGAAGGCGCGGCTGGGCACGTCGCGGCGGGCCCTCAGATCCGAGGGCCCGCCGCTTGCCGTGACCACGGCGGCGTCAGCGTGCCGCGATCCGCTCAAGGATTCCCTCGATTCGCGCCGAGAGCTCAGCGGGCAGCGGCGCCGAGCCCGCGGCGAGCGCGGCATCGGCCTGGCCTTGAGGAGAGGCGACATAGGACAGGAAGCCCGTCACGTTCGCTCGCACCTGGGCGTCCTCATAGCGCTGGCACACGATGACGTAGGAGACGAGCATGAGCGGATATGCGCCCGAGGCCGTGGTGGTCCGGTCGAGCTCGTAGGCGAGGTCGTCCTCGCCGTTGACCGACGTGAGCTGCGACGAGGCGAGCGCGATGCCGGCGCCCGTGCCGGACGGCGCGACGAAGCCGTCACCGACCTGGATCGAGACCACGCCGAGCGAGCCGACCTTCGACGCATCGGCGTAGCCGATGGCGCCCTCGGTGTCCGTGACGATCTGCACCAGGCCGGAGGTGCCCTGGCCCGACTCGCCCGTCGAGGTCGGCCAGTCGCCGGATGCCTTGTGCGGCCATGACTCGGGCGCGGCCTGGGCGAGGTAGTCGGTGAAGTTCTTCGTGGTGCCCGATTCGTCGCCCCGGTGGACCGGGGTGATCGCGATGTCAGGCAGCTCCACGCCTGGGTTGAGCTCCGCGATGGCCGCGTCGTTCCAGCGGGTCACCTGGCCGTCGAAGATGCGCGCGATCGTGTCCGCGTCGAGGTTGAGCGAGTCGATCCCCGACAGGTTGAACACCACCGCAATGGGCGAGATGTAGATCGGGAGGTTGATCGCGCCCTCCGGGCCGCAGACGTCGAGCGCCGCAGCGTACTCCTCCTCGGCGAGGGCAGAGTCAGAGCCCGCCCAGGCGACAGCGCCCTCGAGGAACTGGGTGCGACCGCCGCCGGAGCCGACGGGGTCGTAGTTGATCGTGAGGCCGGGGTTGGCGTCCTGGAACGCCGCGCGCCACACCTCCATCGCAGACTCCTGGGAGGAGGCGCCAGCACCGTTGAGCGTGCCGGTGAGGGCGGTGACGGCAGGATCGCCGGTGCCGCCGGCGGACTGGACGGGGCTCGTGGCCTCGTTGGACGGGGTGCACGCGGCGAGGGCGAGCACGAAGGCGGCGGCCATCGCGGCCGCGGCGGATGCAGTGTGATTCTTCTTCACGACCCCGACGCTAAGAGCGCAAGGTAACGCGACAGGCGGCCGCGATTGAACTCTGGGTGAACGTTCGGTGAATGCGCGCCCAGACGCTCCTTCGCATCGGGTCTAGGGCGATGCGAAGCGAGCCTCACGGCTCGAAGGTGTAGCCCACGCCGCGCACGGTGCGGATGTGCACCGGGTTCGCAGGGTCCTGCTCCACTCGCGCGCGGATTCGCTTGATGTGCACATCGAGCGTCTTGGTGTCGCCGAAGTAATCTGCGCCCCACACGCGCTCGATGATCACCTGGCGCGGCAGCACCCGCCCCGCGTTGCGCGCGAGCAGGTGCAGCAGCTGGAACTCCTTGGGCGGCAGGTGCTGGACCTCGCCACCCCGGGCGAGCGACAGCCTCTCGGGATCGAGCACGAGACCCGCGACGCTCAGCCTCAGCGACTCTGCGGCATCGGCCGCCGGCCCCGCCCCGGCTCCTGACGCCCGCTTGAGGACGTTGCGGATCCTCGCCACGAGTTCGCGACCGCTGTAGGGCTTGGTCACGTAGTCGTCGGCGCCCAGCTCGAGCCCGATGATCCTGTCCACCTCGTCGCCGCGCGCGGTGACCATGATGACCGGCACGTCGCTGTGCTCGCGAAGCCGGCGAAACACCTCGGTGCCAGGCATCTCGGGAAGCATGAGGTCGAGCAGCACGATGTCCGCACCGTCGCGGGCGTACGCGTCCAGGCCCGCACGGCCGTCGGCTGCGGTCGTGACGCGGAAGCCCTCGCGACCGAGCAGGAACGCGAGGGAGTCGCGGTACGACTCCTCGTCTTCGATGACCAGGACATGCGCCTCGCTCATGCGCCCTCCTCGTGCAGCGGCAGACGGATGGTGAAGGTCGAGCCCACGCCGGGTTTGGACCACAGGTCCACGGAGCCGCCGTGCTGAGCGGCGACGTGCTTGACGATGCTGAGGCCCAGCCCTGTTCCGCCGGTCTCGCGCGAGCGGGCGGCGTCCACGCGGTAGAAGCGCTCGAAGACGCGCTCCGCCTCCTTGGGGTCGATGCCGATGCCGTGGTCGAGCACGGCCACGGCGGCCAGGCCGTCCTTCACGTCGATCGTGACCGTCACCTTCTGCGCCCCCTCCGAGTACGCGATCGCGTTGTCCACCAGGTTGCGGATCGCCATCACGAGCAGCTCGCGGTCTCCGTGCACCACGGGCGACGCCTTGGCCACAGCGTCGACCCGGATGCCCTTCGCCTCGGCCGCGATCCGCTCATCGTCGATCGCCTGGGCCACGACCTCCTCGAGCGGGACCGCGACAGGGGCGGCCACGGCATCGGCGCCTTGGAGGCGAGAGATCTGGATGATCTCGTGCACCAGACGCGAGAGCCGCTCGGCCTCGCCACGGATCTTCGCCGCGAACGCGCGAACCATGGCCGGGTCGTCCGCTCCGACCTCGACGGACTCGGCGAGGAGGGCGAGCGCGCCCACGGGCGTCTTGAGCTCGTGGGAGACGTTCACGGCGAAGTCGCGCCGGGCCGCCTCTGCCGCGCGGGTCTCGCTCGCGTCGGTAGCGATGGCCAGCGCCAGGCGCGCGTCCAAGGGGGTGACGCGCACGCGCACATGCCCGGTCTCGCCCTGGATGCCGCGCTCAATCTCGAGCTCCGCCTCGACGGAATCCCGCACGTGCCATGCGGCCTCGGCCAGGTCCGCGACCGCCGGGTGGAGCCGCCCGCCCAGCTGGGCGATGCCGAGTTCCGACGCGGCCGAGTTGGAGAACACCGAGCGGCGCTCGCGCCCGATGACGACGGCGCCCTCGGGAAGGGCGCGGATGACCTGTCGGGTGCGGTGCGGGACGCGTCCAGGGCCCGTGGCCAGGCGGCGCGAGACGAGCCAGAAGCCCCCCGCGCCGGCCACGGCTCCCACAGCCAGTGCGAGCGCGGCCCACAGCCACGCCAAGGCGGTCATGTCCTCACAGTAGCGAGCGAGCGCCCTCGTAACCGAATGTTCACCGACGTCACCGAATATTCACCGCGCTCGGCCCCTCCGCCTCCGCTGGCCGATGCCAGACTGAAGACGGCCACCTCAGGAGGGACCCATGCGCACGCTGTTCACCGCCGAGATGTCGGAGCTCGCCGACGACCTCAGCGCCATGGCACGCCACGTCGCCACGGCGATCGACCGCGCCACCGAGGCGCTGCTCACCGAGGACGTCGAGCTCGCCCAGCAGGTCATCGCCGACGACGCCAGGCTCGACGACGTCGAAGAGACCGTGGACGAGCGCTGCGTCCTGCTCATCGCGCAGCAGCAGCCCGTCGGACTCGACCTGCGCACCATCATCGCGTCGCTGAGGATCTCTGCCTCGCTCGAGCGCATGGGCGACCTGGCCCGGCACATCGCCGAGGCGACGCGCCGCGCCTACCCGGAGTCGGCCGTCCCCGCATCGCACCGAGAGACCTTCGAGGGCATGGCCGCCGCCGCCCGCCGTGCCGCGTCCGAGGTCGCCGAGCTCATCGAGACGCGGGACCTCAACGTGGCCGCGCGCATCGTCGAGGACGACGACACCCTGGACGACCTGCACGAGGCGGCCTACGCGAGCCTGCTCGAGCCCGGCTTCGAGGCGACGCCGCAGCAGATCCTCGACATCTCCCTGCTGGCGCGCTACTTCGAGCGCTTCGGCGACCACGCGGTGGGCGTCTCCCGTCGCATCGTCTACCTCGTCACGGGAGACCACACCGGCACGCATGCCGCGATCTGAGCGGAGCCGGGAACGCACAGACGCCCCGGGGGATCTCCGAGGGCGTCACGCGCGTCTGGGCTACTTCTTGCCCTGGTTGGCGACCGCCGCGATGGCGGCCTCGGCGGCCTCGGGGTCGAGGTAGCGGCCGCCCGGGGTGATCGGCTTGAGATCCTCATCCAGCTCGTACAGGAGCGGGATGCCCGTGGGGATGTTGAGGCCCACGATCTCGTCGTCGCCGATGGAGTCGAGGTACTTCACGATCGCGCGCAGCGAGTTGCCGTGCGCCGCGACCAGCACCGTCTTGCCGGCCTTGAGGTCGGGAACGATCTCGGCGTCCCAGTACGGCAGGGCGCGCTCGAGCACGTCCTTGAGGCACTCGGTCTTGGGCACCGGCTCGCCCGCGTAGCGCGGGTCGTTCGCCTGGCTGAACTCGCTGTCGTCGGCGATGGGCGGCGGCGGCACGTCGTAGGAGCGGCGCCAGATCATGAACTGCTCCTCGCCGAACTTCTCCAGCGTCTCCGCCTTGTTCTTGCCCTGCAGGTCGCCGTAGTGGCGCTCGTTGAGGCGCCAGCTGCGCTTCACCGGGATCCAGTGGCGGTCGGCCGCGTCGAGGGCGAGGTTCGCGGTCATGATCGCGCGGCGCAGCAGCGAGGTGTGCACCACGTCGGGCAGCAGGCCCTCGGCCTTGAGCAGCTCGCCGCCGCGCTTGGCCTCGCCCCAGCCCTTCTCGTTGAGGGGCACGTCCACCCAGCCGGTGAAGAGGTTCTTCTGGTTCCACTCGCTCTCGCCGTGGCGAAGCAGGATCAGCGTGTACGTCATGGTCCTATCCTTGCGCACCCGGGAGCGGCCCGCGAACGACCAAGGGCCCGATGCGCTTCCGTGCCGGCCGATGCCCGCCCTGCCTGGGGCGACGGTCCCCGGTCCCTGCGTCAGACTGGGCAGATGCAGGCCGGGCTCACGACGTGCGCGGCATGGAACGGCAGCTCGGCGATGTCACCGTTGGCCTGCTCGGGGGCGAGCACGAGCACGTCCGCGAGGGCGAAGCTGCGGATCTCGTGAGCGCGCGCCGCGCCCACGACCAGGCGCGCCGTGCCCCCGGCATCGGCCGTGACGGTGAAGTGACGCGGCCACTCGCCGCAGTCGAAGGCGGCGCGATAGCGCAGCTCGCCCTCGGGGAAGACGTCGAAGACGGAGACGACGTTCGGGCCGCGCGTGGAGGCGAGGAGCACGTCTCCCGTCGCTCCCGCCACGAGCTCGACGTGGGCGTCGAAGACCCCCTCGCCCGTGCGCTGGTCCACGAGGGTCGTGGGCGTCGTCGCGATGACCTCGCCGGTCGCGCTGGCGCGGTCCCAGCGCACCGTGGCGATCTCGTGGCCCAGCTCGCAGATGACGTAGAGCAGGTCGCCGCGGGCGACGAGGTGGCGCGGCCCGGCTCCGGGCGCGAGCGTCACGGCCGGGTGCGGATCGCCCGGCAGCCCCTCCGCGTCGAGCGGAAGCGCCCACACGGTGTCCGAGCCCAGGTCGACCACGAGCAGCTCGCTCCCGGCGGGCGAGAGGGCGGCGAAGTGCGCGTGCGCCGCCTCCTGGCGGTCCTCGCGCGGTCCCGACCCCTGGAACGCGTGGCGGCGCCTGCTCTCGGCCACGGGCAGTCCGTCCGCGTCGAGCGCGAACGACACGAGCTCGCCGCTCGAGTACAGCGCGACGTGGAGGGCGCGGGCATCGGGCGCCACGAGGACGTGGCAGGCGTCCCGCCCGCCGAGGTCGTGCGTCGCCACGGGCGCGCCCGGGGCGTCGGCGCGATAGACCGCGAGGGCTGACGGCGCGTCCTCGGAGACGGCGTAGACGAGCGGCAGGCGCGGGTGCGCGGCGAGGAAGGACGGCGCGGGGATGACCGAGACCTGCTCGGCCGTGAGGGAGCCGTCGGCGGCGAGCTGGGCGCGCCACACGCCCTCTCCCTGGCCCACGGGGGTGCCCAGTCCGGCCGGCGGGTGCGTTCCGATCCACAGCGTCGTCATGGGCACAAGGGTGGCATGCGAAGGGGCCGCCGGATGAATCCGACGGCCCCTGGTGTCGCTGCGACGCGACGCGCGATCAGTGGGCGGCGTTGTAGGCGTCCCGGACGTTGGCGGGGATGCGCCCACGCTCGGAGATCTGATAGCCGTGGGCCTTCGCCCACGCCCGGATCTTGCTGACGTCGCCGCCCGAGCGCCCGCGCGCGGCGGAGCGGCCCGAGACCTTGCGGCCCGCGCTGATCCACGGGGCAAGTGCCGCGCGCAGCTCGGCGGCGTGCTCAGCGTTCAGATCGATCTCGTACTTGGCACCGTCGAGAGCGAAAGAGACCGTCTCGGACGCGGTGCTGCCGTCGATGTCGTCGACGAGCATGACTTGGACCTTCTGCGCCATAGGGGGATGTCCTTTCAGGGGTGGTGACAAAAGCGTGTCACGCGATCCCGTAACCCGTCAAAACGCCGCGAGAATTCTGTGATTTCTTTCATAGCGGCGCGTTGGCGCTGTGCGCGGATCGCTAAGACGCTTTGTCGTCACCCTCAATGGACGGCGAATCATCGTGCACGATATCGCCCGCCTCCGCCGCACGAGCCGCCGCCTCCGCCTCTTCACGCGCGATCGCCGCACGCTCATTGCGGTCGGCGCGAATGACGCCGCGCACGGCGAAGAAGAAGATCGCGAGCGCGCCGATCGAGGGCAGCACGCCCATGAGGAAGGTCGAGACGCTCATCAGTCCTCCGTCGGCTTGACCAGGGGGAACAGGATGGTCTCGCGGATGCCCAGGCCCGTGAGCGCGATGAGCAGGCGGTCGATGCCCATGCCCATGCCGCCCGTGGGCGGCAGCGCGTACTCCATGGCAGCGAGGAAGTCCTCGTCGAGCTTCATCGCCTCGTCGTCGCCCTGAGCGGCCATGCGCGCCTGCTGGGCGAAGCGCTCGCGCTGGATGACGGGGTCGACCAGCTCGGAGTAGGCCGTGGCGAGCTCGAAGCCGCGCACGTACAGGTCCCACTTCTCCACCACGCCCGGGATCGAGCGGTGGTCCCGCGTGAGCGGAGAGGTCTCCACGGGGAAGTCGCGCACGAACGTGGGGGCCACGAGCGTGTCGCCCACGTAGTGCTCCCACAGCTCCTCGACGAGCTTGCCGTGGTTGACGCGCTTGGGGTCGATGCTGATCTCGGCGGCGTCGGCGAGCTTCTGCAGGTGATCCACGGACGTCTCGGGCGTGATCTCCTGGCCGAGCGCCTCCGACAGCGAGCCGTACATGGTGATCTGCGCCCACTCGCCGCCCAGGTCGTACTCCGTGCCGTCGGCGAGGGTCACGACGTGGCCGCCGAACACGTCTTGCGCCGCGCCCTGGACGAGGTCCTTGGTGAGCGCGGCCATCGTGTCGTAGTCGCCGTAGGCCTCGTAGGCCTCGAGCATCGAGAACTCCGGCGAATGCGAGGAGTCCGCGCCCTCATTGCGGAAATTGCGGTTGATCTCGAAAACCTTCTCGAGGCCTCCCACCGCCGCGCGCTTGAGGAACAGCTCCGGCGCAATGCGCAGGTAGAGGTCGATATCGAATGCGTTCATGTGTGTCACGAAGGGACGCGCGGCGGCGCCCCCCGCCTGCGTCTGCAGCATGGGCGTCTCGACCTCGATGAATCCGCGCGCATGCAAACTCTCGCGCAAACTCCGCACGACATGTGCGCGCCGACGCGCGGTGTCGCGCGCCAGCGGACGTGCGATGAGGTCCACATAGCGCTGGCGGACGCGCGACTCCTCGCTGAGCTCCTTGTGCAGGACGGGCAGCGGGCGCAGGGCCTTCGCGGCCAGCTGCCACTCGTCCGCGAAGACGCTCACCTCGCCGCGGCGCGACTTGCCGACGCGCCCCGCGGCGAACAGGTGGTCGCCCAGGTCCACATCGGACTTGAAGGAGGCGAGCGCCTCCTCGCCCACGCGGTCGAGCGAGAGCATCACCTGCAGACGCGCCCCCGCGCCGTCCTGGATCGTCGCGAAGCACAGCTTGCCGGTGTTGCGGATGAACACCACGCGGCCCGCGACGCCCACGCGATCCTCGGTCTCCTCGCCGTCGGCCAGGCCCTCGTAGGCGGCGCGGACATCGGCGATCTCGTGCGTGCGGGGCACGGACACGGGGTAGGCCTCACGGCCCGACGCGATGATGCGGTCGCGCTTCTCGCGGCGCACGCGCATCTGCTCGGGAAGGTCGAGTTCGATCTCAGCGGGGGTGTCGGACACGCCCTCAAGGGTAGCGCCGCGCGGGCGAAGGCCCGTGTGCGAGGCGGGATCGCGGCCTCCCGGGCGCGAGCGGCAGGCCCGGCGACGGCCGCTCAGTGCAGGTCGAGAGCGACGTCGAGGATGGGCGAGGAGTGCGTCAGCGCGCCCACGGACACGAAGTCGACGCCGGTGAGGGCCACGTCGCGGGCGTTGGCCAGCGTCAGCCCGCCGGTGGCCTCGAGCCGCACGCGGCCCACCTCGGGCTCGAGCGCGCGCACCTCCTCCACGAGGGCCCGCATCGCGTCGAGCGGCATGTTGTCGAGCATGAGGAAGCGCACCCCCGCCTCGATGGCCTCCCTGGCCTGCGAGGCGCGCTCCACCTCGACCTGGATCGGCACGCCGGGGTAGGCCTCCTGGATGGCGTGGATCGCCCCCGCCACGGAGCCGGCGGCGACGATGTGGTTGTCCTTGACCATCGCGCAGTCGAACAGGCCCATGCGCTTGTTGGTGCCGCCGCCGCAGCGCACGGCGTACTTCTCCAGCTCGCGCAGGCCCGGGGTGGTCTTGCGGGTGTCCAGCACGCGGGTCTGCGTGCCCTCCAGCGCGTCGACCCACTTGCGGGTGTGCGTCGCGATGCCGCACGCGCGCGACATGAAGTTGAGGATGGTGCGCTCGGCGATGAGCACCACGTGGCCCGGACCGGCTATCTGCGCCACGGTGGTGCCTGCGGGCACCAGGTCGCCGTCGTGGGCGAGCAGCGTCACGCGCGGCTCGGGAAGGCCCAGGCGGGTCGCGACCTGGCCCAGCGTGTGCCCGATGACGGTGAGGCCCGCGACGACGCCCTCCTCCCGCACGACGACGTCGCCCGTCACCTGGGCATCGGGGGAGATGGTGGCCTGCGTCGTGACGTCACGCCCCGGCTCGCCGCCGAGGTCCTCGTCCAGGGCGAGGGCGATGGCACGCGTCAGCCACGCGGAGTCGAGGGGCCTGTCCTGAGGCAGGTCCTCTGGCATGGTCACCCCGCCATTGTCGGCGTGCTGCGCGTCCGTCACAAGAGGCTCCGGGGAATCCGTGTGACGGCTCAGCCGAGCTCGACGGGTGTCTTGCGCAGCACGAGCTGGCCGTCGGGATCGAGCGTGGCCGCGAGGCGCACCTGCCAGTCGAGGTCGTTCGTGTCCGGGAAGTCGGTGCGCTGATGCCCGCCGCGAGACTCCTCGCGGGCGAGCGCAGCGATCGCCAGCACGGAGGCGCTGGCGAGAACGTTGCTCGTCTCCCACTCCGCGACCTGCGGCTCCACCGTGGCGGGCTGGTCGGTCTGGAAGCGGGTGCGGATCTTGGCGAGCTCGTCCACGGCCTCCGTGAGGCCCGCCGCGTCGCGGAACGGGCCCGCACCCTGGTGGGCGATCGCCTGGACCCGCGCTCGAGCCGTGGCGGGCACGAGCGACGTGGGGCCGGGACGGTCCACCGGCTCGAGCTGCTTGAGGTGACCCGAGGTGACGACCTCGGACGCATCGGCCGCGGCGCGATACGCGAACACGAGGCCCTCGAGGAGGGAGTTGGACGCGAGGCGGTTGGCGCCGTGGACGCCGGAGCACGCCGCCTCGCCCACCGCGTAGAGACCCGGCTGGGTGGAGCGGCCGCGCACGTCGGTGAGGATGCCGCCGGAGTGGAAGTGCTGCGCGGGCGCGACCGGGATGAGGTCGAGCGCCATGTCGATGCCGCGCTCCTCGAGGCGCTCCCAGATGGTCGGGAAGCGCTGCTTGAGGAAGTCGGCGCCCAGGTGGCGGCAGTCGAGGAAGACGTTCTCCGAGCCCTCCTCCTGCATGACCTGGACGATGTTGCGCGAGACCACGTCGCGTGGCGCGAGCTCGGCGAGCTCGTGACGGCCGACCATGAAGCGCTCGCCCTGCGCGTTGAGCAGGTAGGCGCCCTCGCCGCGCACCGCCTCGGAGATGAGCGGCTGCTGGCCGCGAGCGCCCGCGCCCTGCCACAGCACCGTCGGGTGGAACTGGACGAACTCGACGTCGGCGATCGCGGCGCCCGCGCGCAGGCCCGCCGCCATGCCGTCGCCCGTCGCAGAGGCGGGGTTGGTCGACGAGCGGAAGACCTGGCCGATGCCGCCGGTCGCCATGATGACGGCCTTGGCGAGCGCCGCGCCCACGCCGTCGCGCGTGCCCTCGCCGATGATGTGCAGCGTCACGCCGCACACGGGGCCGGGGTGGCCGTCGACGTCGAGGGCTCCGGTGAGCAGGTCCACGACCATCGCGTTCTCGATGACCTCGATGCCCGGGTCGTTCTCGATCGCCTCGAGCTGGGCGACGAGGGCGCGGGAGACCTCCGCGCCCGTCGCGTCGCCGCCCGCATGGACGATGCGGTCGCGGTGGTGGCCGCCCTCGCGGGTCAGGGTGAGAGCGCCGTCGGGCTGGGTGTCGAAGCGGGCCCCGCGCGCGACGAGCTCGCGCACGCGCTGCGGCCCCTCGGTCACGAGGGCGCGGACCGCCTCCGTCGAGCACAGTCCGACGCCCGCGACGAGGGTGTCCTCGAGGTGCGCTTCGGGGGTGTCCTCCGGGTCGAGCGCGGCGGCGATGCCGCCCTGCGCCCACACGGTCGAGCCCGAGCTCAGCCGCCCCTTGGTGACCACGAGAACGCGGTCCACCTTGTTGCGCAGCTCGAGCGCGGCGGTGAGGCCGGCGATGCCGGATCCCACGACGATGACATCGGCGGTGATGGTCCAGCCGGGCGCGGGGGCCGTCAGGCGATGGACGAAGCGAGCAGGGCTCATGCGCTCGATACTACGGGCGCCGCGAGGGCGCTCGCTGTGCACCGCGGCGAGCGCGGCATCGGGCGTGCCGCGAGCCCGTGCGCGCAGGCTACGGGCGGTCGGGCGCTGGCGTCGTCTCCACCTGGCCGGAGCGGTACGCCTCCCATCCGCCGGAGCGGAACTCGTGGATGGGCAGGCCGGACGGCTCCAGTCCGGAGTCTGCGGGCACGCGGCCCGGCTCGTCGCACACGTCCACGATGCGGTTGGCGGAGTCCACGAAGACCACGTGCGGGTCGTAGGTGCGGGCCTCGTGGTCGCTGAGCATGCCGTAGGCGATGATGATGACGAGGTCGCCCTCGTGGACCAGGTGGGCCGCCGCGCCGTTGATGCAGATGACGCCGGAGTCGGCCTCGCCGGGGATCGCGTACGTGGTGAGCCGGCTGCCGTTGGTCACGTCCACGACGTCCACCTGCTGGCCGGGAAGCAGGTCTGCGGCCTCCATGAGGGTGGCGTCGATCGTGATCGAGCCGACGTAGTGCAGGTCCGCCTGGGTCACGGTCGCACGGTGGATCTTGGAGATCATCATGGGCCGCTGCAGCGACGTGAGCGTCATGCCTGGCCTCCGATCGTCGTGACGATGTTGTCGATGAGCCGGGTCTCGCCCACGCGCGCGGCGACGGCGATGACCACCTCTCCACGGTAGTCGCCCGGCACGGGCTGCGCGGACGCGGGGTCGAGGGCGTCCAGGTAGTCCGGCACCACGGACGGCACCTCGGCGAGCACGACGCGGCCCGCGGCCACGACGTCGGCCGCCGATGCCCCCTGCCTCGCCGCGGCGTCGGCGGCGCGCAGGGCGCGGGACAGGACCAGCGCGTCGGCGCGCTGCTGCGGGCTGAGGAAGACGTTGCGGGAGGACAGGGCGAGGCCGTCGGCGTCGCGCACCGTGGGCACCACGGCGATCTCGACGGGGACGTTGAGGTCCCGGCACATGGTGCGGATGGCGATGACCTGCTGGGCGTCCTTCTGGCCGAAGAACGCGACGTCGGGCCGCGTGAGGTGCATGAGCTTGAGCACCACGGTGAGCACGCCGTCGAAGTGGCCGGGTCGGTGCGCGCCCTCGAAGACGTCGTTGATGGAGCCCGCGCTCACGGTGACGATGGGCTGGCCGCCGGGGTACACGTCCTCGACATCGGGCGCGTAGACCCAGTCGACGCCCTCGGGCTCCAGGAGCGCCGCGTCGGCATCGAGGGTGCGCGGGTAGCGCTCCAGGTCCGCCGGGTCGTTGAACTGCAGCGGGTTCACGAAGATCGTCACGACGACCTCGTCGGCGGCGGCACGCGCGGCGCGCACGAGCGCGAGGTGACCCTCGTGGAGGGCGCCCATGGTCATGACCACGGCACGCCTGCGGCCCGCCTGAGGGGCGGGAAGCTCGGTCGCGTGGTGGACGATGCGCATCACTGAACCCCCAACACCGCGATGAGGTCTGCGTAATCCCCCGGGCCGATGCGGCCGCCGGCCAGGGCGAGGTCTGCGGTGGCGCGCGCCATGGCGCGATAGGCCGCGAGGGCCTCCTCGTTGCCCGCGAGCGCGGCCAGGTGCGCGGCCACGGTCGCAGAGTCTCCCCGCACCACGGGACCAGTCAAGGTCGTCACGGCACCGGGGGCGTCGCGCAGCGCCCCGTCCACCGATGCGTGCACGAGCGGGCCGAGCACGCGGCCCGGCTCCTCGACGCCGATACGGGACAGGAGGGCCGCGGCCTGGGTGACGAGCGTGACGACGTGGTTCGCGCCGTGGACGAGGGCCGCGTGGTACGCGGGACGGTCCTCGTCGGCGATGACGAGCGGCTCGCCGCCCATCTCGACGACGAGCGCCTGCGCGACGGGCAGGAAGGCGTTGGGCGCGGTCACCGCGAAGACCGCGTCCCGCAGGCGGCCCAGGTCGATCGAGGTGCCCGTGAAGGTCATGGCCGGGTGGATCGCGAGCGGGATGGCGCCGCGCTGGGCCGCGGGCTCCAGCACCCCCAGGCCGTGGCGCCCGGCGCAGTGCACCACGAGCTGCCCGCCTCGGAAGGCGCCCAGGGAGGCGAGCCCAGCGGTGAGCTCGCCGATCGCATCGTCCGGGACGGCGAGCAGGACGAGCTCGGCCGCCTCCACGACCTGCTGCGGGTCCAGCCGGGGCACGCCCGGCAGCAGCGTCTCGATGCGCGAGACCGACTCCTCCGACGTGCCCGACGCCGCGACCACCTCGTGTCCTGCCGAGCGCAGGGCCGCGCCGATGACGGCGCCGACGCGCCCGGCGCCCACGACGCCCACGCTCAGGCGCCCCGGGCGAGCGCTCCCGGTCACGACGCGTCGCCGCCGTTCTCGGCGCCCACGGCCACGATCCCCAGGGCCTCGACCTCCCGCGCCCATTGCTCGGGCGTCTGCACCTTGCGGCGTCGGCGTGCGCGTTCTGCCTGCTCGTCGAGGAGGCGCAGCGCGTCTGCCACGGCAAGGTGATGGGCGGCCGGCTTGACCGCGCCCTGCGTCGAGTGGACCACGACGCTCGCGAGCCCGAGCATGCGCTGGAGTGGGCCCTGCTCGAGCTTGAGCGACTGGGTGCGCTCGTGCGGCACCACGAAGACCTCTCGCGTGATGCGACCGCGGCGGATGATGAGCGCGTCCTCGGTCGCGGCCACGCCGCGGCGGCGCCACTGCCACGGGTCGAGCCATCGGGCCGAAGGCGGCGAGGCGATGAAGCCGCCCTCCTCGCCCGTGCCCTCCATGGCGGCGGCGAGCACCGACGGGAGATCGTCGCTCGCGGCGGGAGCGGCATCGGGATCCATGAGGTCGTGCGCGATGCGCGGGAAGACCAGGCGCAGGGCGAGCTCCGCCTCCTCGCGCGGACCGACGGGCAGGAGGGTCGAGACCGCCTCCTGGTTCTGCTGGTAGCCGGCGACGTTGATCGTCATGGCCCACCAGTCCTTGCCGCGCCACAGCAGCGTCTGGCGCATGCGCACCGCCTGGACCCTGCCGGGAGGCACGGTCTGGCGCCGCGTCTCGAACAGGCCGTGGCGCAGGCGGATGCCGTCTCCCGCGACGGCGGCCTTGAAGCCGAAGCCCTTGTTGACCTGGGAGAACGTGTACGCGAACACACCGCCGACGGCTCCGACCAGACCGGCCACGGAGCCGCCGATGACGCTGAGGAGGACTTCTCGGACGTCGTTGCTGCGCGTCGCGGCGACGGCCAGGCCGATGATGACGGGAGCCATGAGGCCCGCGGCGATCGCGCCGGACGAGCGCAGGAGCGACAGCGCGAGGCGGCTCAGCGGCACGGAGTACACCTCTCGCTCGGGCTCGGCCTCGACCTCGGTGCGCACCTCCCCCAGCGACAGCGGGTTGACGTCCGCCGGGGACAGGGCGGGCTTGGGCGCGACGGGGACGGGCGCGTCGGTGCCCGATGCAGCATCCTGGCGCGCCACGCGCCGGCCCGCGGCGAGGGCGAGGATCTCGTTGCGCAGCGCCTCCGCGTCGCCCAGCCGCAGGAACTCGAGCTGCACGGAGGAGTCCTCGCCGCCAGCCACCTCGATCGACACCTTGGCGAAGCCGAAGATGCGCGCTACGAGCGGCTGCACCACGTCCACGGCCTGGAGGCGGTCCAGCCGTGCGTGCCGCTGCTGCCGGAACACGATGCCCTTGTGGAACTCGAGCGCGTCGTCGGTGATGCGGTAGCGCGCGAAGCGCCACTGCACGTACGCGACGGCGGCGGCGATGACCATCAGCAGCACTGCGACGCCCGCGAGCGCGATCGCGGACAGGCGCAGGAAGCTCGGGATCTCCTCGTTGTCCTCGCCGCCGCCCAGCCACGAGGGACCGGCGGTGTAGTACCAGAAGGCGCCCACGCCCAGGACGGCGGGCCACGCCTTGAGCAGGGGCGAGACGGGATGCAGGCGCGTCCAGTCGCGCGGGGCGACGTAGACGGGGCCGCCGGGCGCCGATGCCGGGGCGGCCACGGGCGGACGATCGGGGGAGGGAAGCTCGGTCACGTGCGGCTCACAGACCGGCGAGGCGGGCCTCGCCGCGAGTCGTGAGGCGGTCGCGCAGCCGAGCGGCCTCGTCGGCGGGGACGCCGGACAGGTGCGCATCGGTGCCAGGCGAGGCCGTGTGGAGCTGCACGCGGGCGATGCCCAGGGCGCGGGCCACGGGACCTGCGCTCACCTCGACGTACTGCATGCGGCCGTAGGGCACCACGGTGACCGAGCGGAACAGCCGGCCGCGCTTGACGATGAGGTCGTCCTCGCGCTCCGCCCACGCGTGAGCGGTGACCTGGCGCCACACGAGCCACACGAGCCAGCCCGTCGCCACGGCGATGCCGGCGACGACGAACCACAGCGCGGCACCCATGCCCCGGGCGTTGCGGAGCACGACCACGAGCGCCACGACCGCTCCCAGCACGACGAGCGAGAGCCGTGCGGGGATGAGGCGCCGCGAGGCGTAGGTCCAGGGAACGTCGGCGGGGTCGAACCAGGTCATGTGGCTAGTGTGCCACCGGCCGCGGCGGCCTCGTCCGCCTCAGGCGGGTCGATGCGGCACCATCGCTCCGCGACCCAGCCGCACACGAGCAGGACGATCGCGCCGAGCGCGGCGATGCCCGCCGCGATGGCCGCCTCGCGTCGCGGCAGGTGCCCCCAGTCGGCCGCGATGGAGATCGCGTAACCCAGGAATGCTCCGCCCAGCAGCGCGCCCGTGTACGCCGCGGCCTGCGCGAGCACCACGGTGCGCGCGGCGCGAATGGGGTCGAGAGCAGGCCGTCTGCCTGCGAGGTACTGCTTGACCGCGTACGCGAGCCACAGCGTGACCAGGCCGAGCGCGACGCATGCGATGGGAGCAGTGAGGGGGATGTGCAGCGGCGAGCTGCCGCCTCCGCCCGCGAGGGGTCCGAGCCCCCAGGCGAGGACGCCGCTCACGCCGAAGACGGTGAGAACGCTGCCCCAGGTGAGGTGATGCATCGGCTAGACCAGGCCGGCCGCGGGCGGCGCGGGCGCGGCCGCCGGCGCCGCCGCCGGAGCCGGCCACACGGGAGCCACGACAGTGACTCCCTCCGCCAGCACGGCGGCGGCATCGGCGACACGTCCGACGCCGGGAAGGACGGCATCGGGCTCCATGGCGGCCCACGGCACCAGGACGAACGCACGCTCGCGAGCGCGCGGATGCGGCAGGGTCAGGTCGGGCAGCGAGACCTGCATGCCGTTGAAGTCGACGATGTCGATGTCGAGCGTGCGCGGGCCGTTGAGGATGCCGCGCTCGCGCCCGTGGGCGAGCTCGATGCCGTGGCACGCCGCGAGCAGCTCGCGCGGCGACAGGGCGGTGTGGATGCGGACCACCGCGTTGAGGTAGTCCGGCTGCTCCGGGCCCCCGGCGGGCTTGGACAGGACGAGAGGGCTCGTGGCGCGCACCTCGATGCCGGCGACGCGGTGCAGGTCGTGGACGGCCTCGCGCAGCGTCGGCTCCACGTCGCCGATGTTGCCGCCGAGCGCGAGCAGGGCGGGCACGGGCTGGAGGGGGCGCTCGTCGGCGATGTCGTTCACCCGCGGCGCGGCGCTCATGTCGAGCGGGTCGTCCGACAGGCCGGAGGAGGAGCCGATGCGCTTGTCGGCCGTGAGGTCGGCCGTGCGGATGTCACGGCGGATGGTCACGGTGACGTCGGAGAACTCGACGTGCAGGGGCGCCTGGGGCTTGTGGATGCGCACGTCGACGCACTCCACTCCGCCCATCTGCAGCACCGCGACGGCGACGTGCTCGGCGACCGTCTCGAGGAGGTCGGAGGGATCGCCCGCGAGGACCTCGGCGACGCGGTCGGCGAGGTCGGAGTAGTTGACGGTGAGCGCCAGGTCGTCCGTGAGCGCCGCGGGGTGGGTCGAGACATGGGCCACGACGTCGGCGAGGAAGACCTGGCCGGACTCGCGCTCCTGCGGGTAGACGCCGTGATGCGCGGTGACTCGGATGCCGTGCACCGCGATCTGGTCGAGCTGGACCCCGGAGCGGTGGAATGGCGCGACCTCGAACGTCATGTGCTCATCGTCGCGCGTTCCGCGCGTTTGTCCAAGCGTTCACGACTGCGATCGCGTCCTTTGCGGCTGTGGCGTTGTGCACACGCACGGCCCAGGCGCCGTGCTCGGCTGCGAGGACGGTGACGGCGGTGGTCGCGTCCTCCCGCACGGAGGGGTCGTCGGCCGGCACTCCCGGGCGGGCGATGACGGCGCCCAGGAAGCGCTTGCGCGAGGCCCCGATGAGCACGCGGTGCCCCGCGGCCCAGGCGTCCATGCGGGCCAGCAGCGGCCAGTTGCTGTCCGCGACCTTGGCGAAGCCCAGGCCGGGATCCAGGATGATCCGCGCCGGATCCACGCCCGCGTCGCTCAGGCCGGCCACGCGCGCGGCAAGCTCGTCGCGCACCTCGGCCACGACATCGGCGTACACGTCGCGCGTGTCCATCTCGGTGGAGTGGCCGCGCCAGTGCATGGCGACGTAGTCCACGCCCAGGCCGGCGACGGTGCGCGCCATCGCCGGGTCCGCGAGCCCGCCGGAGACGTCGTTGACGATCGTCGCGCCCGCCTCCACGGCGGCGGCGGCGACGCTCGCCCGCATGGTGTCGACGCTCACGACGATGCCGTCGCTCGCGAGCGCCCTGACCACGGGGACGACGCGCTCGAGCTCGACGTCCTCGGGGACCCGCTCGGCGCCGGGGCGCGTGGACTCGCCGCCCACGTCCACGATGTCTGCCCCCTGCGCGGCGAGCTCGAGGCCGTGGGCGATCGCCGCATCGGCCGCGATGAAGCGTCCGCCGTCGCTGAAGCTGTCAGGCGTGACGTTGACGACTCCCATGACGAGCGTCATCGCGGGCTACTTCCCGGCGATCAGGCTCATCGCCTCGGCGCGGGTGGCGGCGTCGCGCATGACGCCGCGCACGGCCGATGTCACGGTGCGGGAGCCGGGCTTGCGGACTCCGCGCATCGACATGCACAGGTGCTCGGCCTCGACCACGACGATGACGCCGCGCGCGCCGAGCTCGCTGACGAGAGCGTCCGCGACCTGGGTGGTGAGGCGCTCCTGCACCTGCGGGCGGCGGGCGTAGACGTCCACGAGGCGGGCGAGCTTGGACAGGCCGGTGATGCGGCCGTCGGGGCCCGGGATGTAGCCCACGTGGGCGACGCCATGGAACGGGACGAGGTGGTGCTCGCACAGCGAGTACAGCTCGATGTCCTTGACGAGGATCATCTCCTCGTGGCCCAGCTCGAAGACCGCGCTGAGCACGTCCGCCGGGTCCTGCTCGAGCCCGGCGAAGAACTCCTCGTAGGCCCGGGCGACGCGCGCCGGGGTGTGGACGAGGCCGTCACGGTCGGGGTCCTCGCCCACCGCGAGCAGGATCTCGCGGACGGCGGCCTCGATACGCGGCTTGTCGACGGGCATCGTGCCTCCCTCAGGACTGCTTCTCGCCGGCCTTGGGCTTGCCGGCGCGCTTGGGCGCAGCCTTGGCGGTCGACGCCTTGG
>QGUM02000012.1:0-24397 GCA_003242455.2 Actinomycetes bacterium | reverse complement strand
TGGCTCCGGCGTCGGGTGAGCAGATCGCGGCGACTCCCGCCCGCACGCGCGCACAGGCGCCCTCACGCGGCCTCCCCACGCGCGCCCCGTAGCCTCCCGCCGGCACGCACGCAGCCTCTTCCTCAGCCACCGACGAGGTCTGGTCGCGCCGTCGTTCGTGCGCGCCCGAGTGCGGTGTTCGCGGCGTTCGCTCCCGTCTGGATCGCTTGGGCGCCGGGCCATCAGCTCATCCTCAGTGCACATTCGGTACAGCAGGATTCCCGAGGGGGCGAAAATGCGACCATTTCGGTACACCCGGTAGACGCGCGCTCGAAAAACGCGCTGCGGACACCGATCGCGCGCACGAGCTGCGGCCGCACGGCCTCTCGAGTGCTCCCCCAGCCGCGCCAGGATCTGGACCCGCGAGCCTCCAGCTCGCGAACGTCCTCATCGGTCGGGGTGACAGGATTTGAACCTGCGACCCTCTGCTCCCAAAGCAGATGCGCTACCAAGCTGCGCCACACCCCGTCGCCCCGCTCGGACGCGGCCCGCGCGGGGCTCGGCTACTCTAGTACGCGCCGATGCGGCGCGAGCCGATCGTGCGGGCGTAGCTCAATGGTAGAGCCTCAGTCTTCCAAACTGATGGTGCGGGTTCGATTCCCGTCGCCCGCTCCACTGGACCCGCAGCAGCGCCCAGCGCGTGCCGCACCGCGCAGCGCCTGGTGGGCGCCACCGCCCACTGCTTCAGCCCCAGCAAGCGCCAGGCAGCTGACGCGTCCGCCCACCCCCTACTGCATCAGCCCCAGCACGAGGCCCGCGAGCGCGAGCGCGCCGATGTCGTGCAGGCCGTCGATGACTGTCACCATGGGCGAGCGCTGAGCGAAGCCGTTGTGGATCGCATGCGCCCCGGCGCGGAACACGAGGCCGAGCATGAGGCCGAAGACGAGCCCCTGCCACCAGCCGCTCACTCCCAGCCCGGCCATGAGCACCGCCAGCAGCAGAACCCCGAGCGCGTTGGCGAGCAGCGTGCCGCCGAACGCGACCACCCGGTTCACAGGCGTCGACACGGCGACGACGTCATCGGTGAGCCCGGTCGCACGCTGCCACAGCCGGTAGAGCCCCGCGCCCGAATAGAACCAGAACCCGAACACCATGGTCGCGACGAACGCGATCAGCACGCCGAGCCAGCTCACGCCCCCCGCATCGAGCCAGTCCACGGACTACCTCCGGTGGCTGGACTCGACGGCGGCGGCGAAGTCGACGAGGTCCTGCTCCAGCGACGCCTTGACGGCCTTGGATCCCAGCGGGCCCATGACGGCCAGCGCGAGCCTCTGCCCGGCGGACGCCTTGGACGTCTCGGCGCCGAACGTGATCACGAGCCGCGTCCCGAGCGAGCTGGGCAGCACCTCGTAGACCGCCTCGTAGACGGTGCCCTTCGCCTCCGTGTGCACCACCACGCGGCGGCCCGGGTCGATGTCCGCGACCCACAGCTCTTCCGTCGCGACCTTGCCGTACATGCGGCGCGTCTCGCGCCAGCGCGTGCCGACCTCGAAGCCGACGCCCTCGAGGCGCTCCACCGCATCGACGGACGTGAGGACCTTGGGATACCGGTCCAGGTCCGTCAGCACCATCCACACTTCCGGGGGCTCGGCGATGATGTCGCGCTGCACCCGCACCTGACCTGCCATGGCACTTCTCCTTGACGCCGTTGTCAGGCCCCACCATAGCCCTGCGCCGATGCGGCGGGAAGAGGGCGTCCCGGCCTCGGCCGGGCGAGGCGCCGATGCCGCGGGAAGGAGGCACCACGCCCTCGACTCGCTCCGGCACGCGGCCTCCGAACTGTTGCCCGCCCCGCGACATCGGCGCTACCCTGGCCACGTCTCGCACGAAAGGTCAGGGAGATGAACTCGGTGAGCCCCGCCCACACGGCGATCGCTCCTGCCTTCCTGATGTGCGGCTGCATGCGCTGCCGCGCGTGCTGCTGTCTGTAGAGCGCTGGCACGCCGCGGCCCGCAGGCCTACTGTGTGCCTCGCCAGCGCTCGACCCCCCCCACACACAAACGGGCTGAAGCCGCGCACGTGAGCGCACCCGGAGTCAGCCACCTCCAAGGTCACCACCAACACGACAAGTAAGGAACACCATGGCCCGCATCTACGAGGACGCGACGCAGCTCATCGGCAATACGCCGCTCGTGAAGATCAACAAGCTCGCCGAGGGCATCGACGCCACCATCCTCGCCAAGCTCGAGTTCTACAACCCGGCCAACTCGGTCAAGGACCGCATCGGCGTCGCGATCATCGACGCGGCCGAGGCCGACGGCTCCCTCAAGCCCGGCGGCACGATCGTCGAGGCGACGTCCGGCAACACGGGCATCGCGCTCGCGTTCGTGGGCGCGGCCCGCGGCTACAAGGTCGTGCTGACGATGCCGGAGACGATGTCCAAGGAGCGTCGCGCCCTGCTGCGCGCGTTCGGCGCCGAGCTCATCCTGACCCCCGGCCCTGAGGGCATGCGCGGTGCCGTCGAGGCCGCGAACAAGATCGCCGAGGAGCGCCCCGGCGCCATCCTCGCCCGCCAGTTCGCCAACAAGGCCAACCCGGAGATCCACCGCACGACCACCGCGGAGGAGATCTGGAACGACACCGACGGCCAGGTCGACATCGTCGTCGCGGGCATCGGCACCGGCGGCACCATCACCGGCGTGGGCGAGGTCCTCAAGGCTCGCAAGCCCGAGGTGAAGATCTACGCCGTCGAGCCGGCCGAGTCCCCGATCCTCAACGGCGGCCAGCCCGGCCCGCACAAGATCCAGGGCATCGGCGCGAACTTCGTCCCGGAGATCCTCAACACCGAGATCTACGACGAGGTCATCGACATCGACTCGGAGACCGCGGTCGCCACGGCTCGCGCCGCCGCCCGCCAGGAGGGCCTGCTCGTGGGCATCTCCTCGGGTGCCGCGCTCGCCGCGACGCTCGAGGTCGCCAAGCGCCCTGAGAACAAGGGCAAGACGATCGTCACGATCATCCCCTCGTTCGGTGAGCGCTACCTGTCCTCGATCCTCTACGCGGACCTGATGGACTGAATCCCACCGCTTGAGCGTTGGGCCACCCGGAGGAACCTATGACACGGCGCATGTCAGCACTGGCACTCGCGCGCGAGGACATCGCCACGGCGCGCAGGCGCGATCCCGCCTGCCCGTCGAGCTTCGTCGTCGCGGTGAGCTATCAGGGCGTGCATGCGCTGTGGTACCACCGGGTGGCCCACCGCTGGTGGGTCAAGGGACACCGCACGGCGGCCCGGCTGCTGTCGCAGTTCGCGCGCCGGCGCACCGGCATCGAGATCCACCCGGGCGCGCAGATCGGCCGTCGCGTGTTCATCGACCATGGCATGGGCGTCGTGATCGGCGAGACCGCGATCGTGGGCGACGACGTCCTCATGTTCAACGGCGTGAACCTGGGCGGCGTCACGATGAGCCCCGGCAAGCGCCACCCCACCATCGGCGACCGCGTCGTCATCGGCACGGGGGCCAAGCTCCTGGGCCCCGTCGTCGTGGGGTCCGATGCCCGCATCGGCGCCAACGCGGTGGTGGTCCGCGACGTCCCCGCGGGGGCCACCGCGGTGGGGATTCCCGCCAAGATCCGCGAGCACCCGAACTACCTGGAGGCGCACACGGCGGCCTCTGCGGTGGACGACGGCGACTCTGGGGTGCATCCTGTACATGTGGCCGATGTGGAGACACGCGAACCGGCCATGTATTACATCTGAGTCCTCTGTGTGAATGTTCGGGCGCTTTCGCCCCAACGCATGGCCTGGCGCAAATCCCTCAGCGGCGCCAAGGAGTACGGGCCCCTCGCCGAGAGGCGAAGGGCCCGTTGCTCTGTCTGGGGTCGCCTTCCGCTACGCCGCCGTCGCGCGCAACATCCAGGCGAACTTCTCGTGCGCGGCCACGCGCGCCGTCAGCAGGTCCGCCGTCGCGACATCCCCGGCCTTCTCCGCGACCTCGATCTGAGGCCGCAGGATCCGCGCGAGGGCCTCGTGGTCGGCCGCGAGGCGCTTGACCATCGTGAGCGGCTCCGAGGCGGGCTCGCTGTCCTTGATCGTGGCCAGCTTCATGAACTCCGTGAACGAGCCCGGCGCGGGCGCGCCCAGCGCGCGCATGCGCTCGGCCAGCAGATCGGCCGCCTCGTGCAGGTCGAGGTACTGCTCCTCGAACATCTCGTGCAGCGAGTGGAACGTGGGGCCGGTGACGTTCCAGTGATAGCCCTGCGTCTTGACGAAGAGCGTGAAGGTCTCCGCGACGGCCTGGGCGAGCCCCTCGGCGATGGCGTCGATGTCCGTGCTCGCGATCCCAATCTTGGGGCTGCGCTCGTTGGTGGTGGCTTCCGTTGTCCGTGCCATGTGGTGCTCCTTCCGAGCGTTCGGCCTTGTGGGCCAGGCGGGACTCCAGGCGGGGTCCCTTCAAGTAACCTAACGATCAAGACGCGCATGCGCGCGGCGGAACTCCGATCCGGACGGAGGCGTTGACACAGACATGACCGAACTCGACGCGTGCCCCATGCCCATGGCATCCGATGCGCCTGCCGATGAGGCGATGGCGCGGCTGCTGGCGGACGTCCGCTCCGTGGCCGTCGTGGGCGCCTCCCCCAACCCGGATCGGACGAGCCACCAGATCACCACGTGGCTCATCGAGCACACGCCGTACGAGGTCTATCTGGTCAACCCCATGGCTGGCGACGCCGACATCGACGGCCACGGCTTCTACCCGAGCCTCGCGTCGCTTCCGCTCGTGCCCGACCTGGTCGACGTGTTCCGTCGTCCGGAGCTGGTGCCGCCCATCGCCGACGACGCGATCGCGGTGGGCGCGAAGGCGCTGTGGCTCCAGCTCGGCATCCGCAACGAGGAGGCTGTGACGGCCGCCACCAAGGCAGGCCTCGCCGTCGTCCAGAACCGCTGCATCAAGGTCGAGTACAAGCGCCTCCTCGACAGGATCCAGGCCGAGCGCGCCGCCGCCTGACGTGCGAGCCAGCGCCTGCGCGCAGCCGCGCATGTTGGTGGCGCAAGCATGCCCCCGCGTCACGATGGCGTCATGAGTCCCCGAGCGCGAAGATCCACGTGTTCACCATGACGGCCGTGACGGCGCAGGCCAGCCGCCGGCTCCTGGCGACGCTGCGCGATGTCGACCTCGTGAACGAGATGTGGATCGAGGGCGTGCCGCTCGACGACCCGTCGGTCGCTCTCGCCAAGGACATCCGCGTGTGCGAAGCGCGCCTGGTGGACGGCCTGTGGCTGCGCATCCTCGACCTTCCCGCGGCGCTCACGGCGCGCGAGTACAGCGCCGACGCGGACGCCGTGATCGAGGTGACGGACGAGCAGCTCCCTGCCAATGCGGGCACGTGGCGCCTGAGGATCTCCGGAGGCGAGGCGTCCCTGTCCCGCACGGACGACGCGGCCGACATCGCGCTCACGATCCAGGACCTCTCCGCGGCCTACCTGGGCTTCGACCACTTCCGCCGTCAACAGGCGGCCGGGCTGCTCACGGAGCGCACACCAGGGACCGTGCAGGCGCTGCATGCGGCGTTCACGGCGTACGAGGCGCCGTTCGCGAACCTGTGGTTCTAGCGCTAGCCGGCGCAGCCAGGGCCCCAGCCCGGCGGCGCGGCCAGGACCGCAGCCCGGCGGCGCACCCGACGCCCGCGGCGCACGACGAGCGCGGCTAGGCGCGCTTGCCCTCCTCGTACGCGAGCATCTGGTCGATGCGGCGCTGGTGACGCTCGTCGCCGCTGAACGGCTCTGCGATGAACGCATCGGCGATCGCGGTCGCCTCCTCGAGCGAGTGCATGCGCGCGCCGATGGAGCCGATCTGCGCATCGTTGTGCTGCCGCGCGAGCTTGGCGGTCTCGATGCTCCAGATGAGCGCCGCGCGAATGCCCTTGACGCGGTTGGCGGCGAGCTGCTCGCCGTTGCCCGAGCCGCCGATGACGATGCCCAGGTCTCCCGGGCTCGCCGCCACGGCCTCAGCCGCGTCGATGCAGAAGGCGGGATAGTCGTCCAGGGCGTCGTACTCGAAGGCTCCGTGGTCCTGCACGTCGTGGCCCGCCTCCGAGAAGTGGGCGCGCAGGTGCTCCTTGAGCTCGTATCCGGCGTGGTCGCTCGCGAGGTGGATGCGCATGGGGTCCATTGTGCCAGCGGGCGGCACGCTCACCGCGAACACATGCCCGCCTGGTCCGACGGCGGGCCTAGGGTGGCACCATGACCGCGAGCTCCGCCTCTCAGCCGACTACGTTCGACCCCTCGACCCTGTCGCCCACGGTCCGCCCGCAGGACGACTTCTTCCGCTACGTCAACGGGCCATGGCTCGACACCCACGAGATCCCCGCCGACCGCGCGGCCGATGGCAGCTTCCACCGGCTGCGCGACGAGGCCGAGAAGCACGTGCGCGAGATCATCGAGGAGGCGGGCGCCGAGGGCATCATCGGCGGCCTCTACACGTCCTTCATGGACACCGAACGCGTCGACGCCCTGGGCACGGCACCGCTCGAGCCTGACCTCGCGCTCATCGACGGGGCTGCGGACCACGCGGCGCTCGCCGCGGCCATCGGCCGCCTGCAGGTGACGGGCATCGGCGGCCCGGTGGGCTTCTACGTGTTCGCGGACAAGCTCAACCCCGACAGCAACGTCGTCTACCTCGAGCAGAGCGGCCTGGGCCTGCCCGACGAGGCCTTCTATCGCGAGGACATCCACGCTCCGGTGCGCGAGAAGTACGTCGCGCACCTGGCACGGATGGCCGAGCTCACGGGCGTCGCCTTCGACGCCCAGACGGTCATGGACCTCGAGACGGCCATCGCCGGCGCGCACTGGGACATCGTGCGCCGCCGCGAGGCCGACCTCACGCACAACCCGACGACGCTCAAGCGTCTCGAGCAGGAGGCGCCCGGCTTCGGGTGGCGCGAGTGGGCCGACGGCGTCGAGATGCCGCAGGCGGCGCACGACATCCTCATCGCGTGCGAGCCGAGCTTCCTCACGGGCTTCGCGGAGCTGTGGGCGCGCACCGACCTCGACACCTTGCGCCAGTGGCTGCGCTGGCACGTGCTCATGGGACGCGCCGCGTATCTCACGCAGGAGATCTCCCGCGCGAACTTCGAGTTCTACGGCACGGTCCTGTCCGGCGCCCTCGAGCAGCGCGAGCGGTGGAAGCGCGGCGTGCAGTTCGTCGAGGGCTGCGCGGGCGAGCTCGTGGGCCAGGAGTACGTCAAGCGGCACTTCCCGCCGGCGTACAAGGAGCGCATGAGCGTCCTCGTGAAGAACCTCGTCGAGGCCTACCGCGAGTCCATCACCGCGATCGATTGGATGACCGAGGAGACCAAGCGGCGCGCGCTCGCCAAGCTCGACGCGTTCCGCCCCAAGATCGGCTACCCCGACCAGTGGCGCGAATACACCGGCCTTGAGGTAGACCCTGCCGACCTCATGGGCAACGTCCGCGCCGCCTCCCGCTTCGAGCAGGAGTGGGAGTGGTCCAAGGTCGGCAAGCCTGTCGACAAGACCGAGTGGCTCATGACCCCGCAGACGGTCAACGCGTACTACCTGCCCACGGGCAACGAGATCGTCTTCCCTGCCGCCATACTCCAGCCGCCGTTCTTCCACCCCGACGCGGACGACGCCCTCAACTACGGGGCGATCGGCTCGGTCATCGGGCATGAGATCGGCCACGGCTTCGACGACCAGGGATCCAAGTACGACGGCGAGGGCCGCCTCGACGACTGGTGGACGGACGAGGACCGCAAGGCCTTCACCGAGCGCACCTCCAAGCTCATCGAGCAGTACAGCCAGTACTCCCCCAAGCAGCTGAGCGACGAGCACAAGGTCAACGGCGCGCTGACGGTGGGCGAGAACATCGGCGACCTGGCGGGCGTGGAGATCGCGCTCAAGGCGTACCGCATGGCCCTGGGCGGCTCGCTCGACGACGCTCCGGTCATCGACGGCTTCACCGGCCTGCAGCGCTACTTCATCGGCTACGCGCTCACGGAGCAGACCAAGCGCCGCGACGAGGCGCTCATCACGCAGATCAACACGGATCCGCACTCCCCCGAGGAGTTCCGGATCAACGGCGTGGTGCGCAACATGGACGCCTGGTACGAGGCCTTCGACGTCCAGCCGGGCGACGAGCTGTACCTCGCCCCTGAGGAGCGCGTGTCCATCTGGTGACGCCGTCGCGGCAGGCGGCGGCCGGACCGTCTTGCCGCCAGGCGCGCTCCCCGGACCGTCCGGCGCCCGCCCCCTCAGGCCGCACTCAGGCCGCGAGCGCGAATCCCGCGGCGTCGGCGCCGCGTGCGGGCGCGAGCACCGATGGCGCGTCCACGAGCACGTCGAGCGCGCGCTCGCGCTGCACCAGCTGCCGCGGACGGCGGCGCGCCGGCGACGACGCGCGGGTGCCCGAACGCCCCTCGCGGATGCTGATCGCGAGCGAGCGCGTCTCGCGCTCCTCGAAGAAGAGCTCCGGGTCCGCGATCCACGCCACGAGCGCCGCGGTCTCGGCGTCGGCCGATGCGCTCGGCTGGATGTGCGAGCCGGACACGGCCTCGCCGTCGTACCAGCGCGAGCCGCCGCCGAGCGGCTGGCACGGCTCCCCTCCCAGCGACGCGCCGCCCATGGCGATGTCGCCCGCGCAGGCCGGGCCCAGGTTCGCGACCGGGCCGTTCGGCGGGAACGCCCACGCCTTCGACACCGTCGAGATGCCCTCGGGCGTCGTGACCCGCAGCGCCACCCAGCCCACATGGAGCGAGGCCGCAGGGACACGAGCGCCCGGGCCGTCGGCGGAGACCTCGAAGACGCCGTCGCCGTCGAGGTCCCAGGCGTACGTCAGCTCGCCGACGCCAAAGGAGCCGCTCGCATCGAGCAACGCCGTGCCGGTCGCCCGCACGGTGTACGGTCCGGCCGCCCAGGCGTGCGGAGCGGCGGCCATCGCCGCGAGCGCTTCCGCGACGGGGCCGCCGGGCTGAGCCGGGGCAAACACATAGTCGCCGTCGAAGGCGTGAGGCGAGCGTCCCGTGTCGACCACCGCGATGCGCGGGCTCACCGCGATGCCCTGGGCGACGCCTGACCACACGCTGTCGAGGCTCTCGACGCCGAGCGCCGCGTCGCCCACATACACGACCTGCTGGGCGGCGTTCCAGCGCGCCTGGAGCGCGACATCGGCTGCCCCGTGCCAGCCGGAGAGGTCGTCGGATCCGTTGGCGGCCCACTCCGCGACGCCGCGCGCGTCCAGGTCCTCGCCCACGATGCGGCGCTCGACGCCCGTGCCCGCAGCATCGGGGCGCTGCTCGACGATGCTCACCCGCGCGGCGCCGAGCGCGCCCGCGTCGACGGCGTACTTCACGGCCATGCGGGCGACGTAGCTGCCGTCCGTGACAAGTGCGAGGTCGCGCGCCGGGAGGTCGCCCCCTGCGACGCCGAAGGTGCCGAAGCTCGTGACGTACTCCGCGATGGCGGCCTGGCCCTCGGGACGGAAGTGGTACCACTCGTCCTTCATGTTCGTGTCGAAGGCCTCGGCGATCCAGCGCTGGGCGTTCGCGACGCCGGGGCGTGCATCGGGCTCATGGCCGGCGAACAGCTCGGGCAGGCCGTCCAGGAAGACCGCGAAGCCCTCGCCGTGGCGCTCGTTCGCCGCCGCGACGGCCTCGCGCTGGACCGCGGCGCCCAGCTCGATGAGGCGGTCGAGCTCCGCGGCGACAGGAAGCTGCACGAGCTCGCCGTCGACGATGCCGGTGAGCATGAGGTCGGTGCTCACCTCGAGCCGCGGGTAGCCCAGGTACACGACCTTCGCGTTGCCCTCCGTGCGAGCGTGCATCTCATCGAAGACCTCGGCGAGGTCGGCGGCGAACTCCTCCGTCACGTACTGCTCGGCGGTCGCGAGCGCGTCCTCGCACCCCGAGATCGAGCCGAGCACGAGGCACAGCCGCATGATGTCCGGGAAGTGGGCGTCGTTGCCGCCGACCGTGAACAGGACCAGGTCCACGTCCGGGTTGAGCGCGTCCACCTGCGGGCGCAGCCAGTGCGCGCAGCTCACGGTGACGGGGCGCAGGCCGTCCGCCGCCGCGCCCCGCTCGACGGAGACCACGATGAACTCGTCGGAGTTCGGCACGGGGGTGCACAGCGGCTGGGTCGCCGCCCAGTCGGCGTAGAGCTCCTGCGAACGGGGCGCGTCGACCGGCTCGGGCTCGGGGTACGCGAGAGTGTCGGTGCGCTTCAGGTACCGGTCGTTGAGCATGTTGTCCGTGGTGGCCGCGGAGCATGCGCGGTTGAGCAGCGTGACCGCGTAGCCCATCTCCGCGAGGTTGTCCGCGTACTGCTCGCCCCAGGTGTCGCGCGAGCGCAGGCACTTGGCGGGCCCGTAGTACGTCCTCTCGCCCAGCTCGTTGCGCGCGCCGTTGCCGGCCGTGTACGAGTCGCCCATGAGCAGGATCGTGATGGGTGCCGGCTGCGCGACCGCGTCGACGGGGGTGACGACTGCGGACTCGACCGGCTCGGGGGTAGGCTCGGCACCGGAGGACGCCGCAGCGACCCCGGAGATGCTGAGCGCCGCCAGCGCGACGCTCATCAGAGCGTTTCGAACACGCACCGTTGACGTACCCCCGTGTGATTAGCCCCTTCGGGGCTAACGCGAAGGTACGATTCGGACACACGGCGCCAAAGCCCCCAGAAATGGGGGCTTGTGCAGGCGCTGTGGGAAAATTCACACGAAATCGCTAGCATGTCGCGCCGTTTCGTGCTCCAAGGGCTTCGCCCCTGGTAACTCCCCACGTTGTCGGAGGCGCGAAAAGCCGCGTCGCGGCTCAGCCTTCCGAGTCCGAGGTCTGGTACGTCGCGAGCCGGGCGTAGAGCCCGCCGCGCGCGAGGAGCTCCTCGTGAGTGCCGGACTCCACCAGGCGCCCGGCCTCGATGACGTGGATGACGTCGGCGTTCGCGACCGTGGACAGGCGGTGCGCGACCACGAGCGTCGTGCGCCCCTGCGAGGCGTTGTCGAGCGCCTCCTGCACGACGCGCTCGCTCACCGTGTCGAGCGCGCTCGTGGCCTCGTCCAGCAGGAGCACGGGCGGGTCCTTGAGCAGCACGCGCGCGATCGCGATGCGCTGCTTCTCTCCGCCGGACAGCCGGTAGCCGCGCTCGCCCACCACCGTGTCGTAGCCGTCCGCGAAGCCGACGATCGTGTCGTGGATGTTCGCCGCGCGACACGCGGCCTCGAGCTCGGCGTCCGTCGCGTCGGGCTTGGCGTAGCGCAGGTTCTCCGCGATGGTCGCGTGGAACAGGTACGTCTCCTGGCTCACGACGCCCACGTGGTCCACGATCGACGCGTGCTTGAGGCGGCGCACGTCCTCGCCCGCGAACAGGACGGTGCCGCTCGCCGCATCGTGCAGGCGCGCGGCGAGGTAGATGACCGTCGTCTTGCCCGCGCCGGAGGGTCCCACGAACGCGTGCGTCTCGCCCGGGCGCGCGACGAACGACACCGAGTCGAGCGTGGGGCGGGCATCGGGCGCGGCATCGGGGTAGCGGAAGGTGACGTCGCGGAACTCGATGTGCCCGAGCGGGCCGGGAGCCTCCTCGACGGCGATCGCATCGGGCGCGTCCGCGATGGCGGGCTCGAGGTCGAGGTACTCGAAGATGCGGGCGAACAGGGCGCGCGAGGTCTGCACCTCGAGCGCGACGCGCATAAGCGCGGTGAGCGGGAACAGCAGGCGGGCCTGGACGGTCGTGAACGCGACGATCGTGCCGGCCGTGATCGCCTCGCCCGCGAAGGCCGCACCGCCGTCGTCCCGCAGCAGGAGCCAGCCGGCGGCGAGGTAGATGACAGCCGGGACCGACGACATGATCACCGAGACCATGCCGAAGAACCACTGACCGCTCATCGCCTGCTGCACCTGCAGCCGGATGAGCCGTCGGTTCTCGTTGACGTAGCGCTCGCCGTCCACGCGCTGCCGGTTGTAGACCTTGCTCAGCAGGATGCCGCTGACGGACAGCGTCTCCTGCGTGATCGCCGTCATCTCCGACAGCGACTCCTGCGTGCGCGCGGCGATCCTGGCGCGCACCTGGCCCACCCGCCGCTGCACGACCACCAGGACGGGCATGAGCACTACGGCGATGAGCGTGAGCCGCCAGTCGAGCAGGATCATCGCGACGAGGCTCGCGACCACGGTGACCGTGTTGCCCACGATGCTCGACACGAACGTCGTGAGCACCCCCGACACGCCGCCCACGTCGTTCTGCAGGCGCGACTGGATCACGCCCGTCTTGGTGCGCGTGAAGAACGCGAGCTCCATCGACTGCAGCTTCTCGAACAGGCGCACGCGCAGGTCTCCCGTGACGCGCGTGCCGACCGAGGAGGTCAGGTAGGTCTGCCACACGCCGAGACCGGCGGTCACGAGGAAGACCAGGATCATGAGCCCCACGAGCTCGGCCAGCAGGCCGCCGTCCGGCCTGCCCGATGCCGGGAACAGGGCGTCGTCGAAGATCCTCTCCGTGATGAGCGGCGGGATGATCGTCGCGGCGGCGCTGACCACCACGAGCGCCGCGGTGAGCACGAGCTGCGTGCGGTACGGCTGGAACAGGACGCCGACGCGACGCCACAGGTCGGGGATCTGCGGCGCGGCCTCGTTCTCGGCGCGCAGCGCCTCCTCGTCGCGACCGCCGGTCAGGCCGCGACCCATCCCTCCCGCTCCACCCGAGGCGGCACGGGGAGCGACCGGCGCATGCGACATGTGCTCAGACTACGTGCGCTGCCGTCGCGGCTCACCAGCGGAACGTTCTCCACGGGCGTCGGGCGCCCGGCGGCGGGCGCTTGCGCCGACGTCGCCAGCGCGTAGCATCGGGCGCGTGACGAGCCCCGCGCTGCCTGCGATCGCGTTCTTCGAGCCGCGCATCCCCGAGAACACCGGCAACGCGATCCGCCTGTCCGCGGTCACGGGCTCTCCGCTGCGACTTGTGGAGCCGCTGGGCTTCGAGCTCAGCGATCCCCGGCTGCGCCGCGCGGGGCTGGACTACCACGACCTCGCGACGGTGACGGTGCACCCGTCGTTCGACGCCCTGCTCGACGAGTTCCCCGAAGCGCGGGTCTTCGCGTTCACGGGTCGCGGCGAGCGGCGCTACACCGACGTCGAGTACCGCGCGAGCGACATCCTGCTGTTCGGCCCCGAGCCCACGGGCCTTCCCGACGAGGTGCTGGAGCACCCGCGCATCACGGCGTGGGTGCGCATCCCGATGCTTCCCGGCCGGCGCTCGCTCAACCTGTCGAACTCCGCGGCGATCGCGGCCTACGAGGCCGCACGCCAGCTGGGCTTCACCGGCCAAGTCTGAGGCCCGCGCGGCGCGCGCTACGGCGTCGGGTGGCGCTCGTCGTAGTCGAGGAAGCGCGTGCCCGTCGCAGACCTGAGGCGCACGAGGACGACGATGAGCCCCATGATCGCAAGGCCGCCCAGCAGCGGCGGGCACCATAGCGCCACGGCGGTCGCGAGGATTCCCGCGTAGAGGTCGCCCACGCGAGGGCCGCCGGTGACGACCACGATGAAGACGCCCTGGAGGCGGCCGCGCATCTGGTCGGGGGCGGCCTGGATGATCATCGTCTGCCGGAAGATCGCGCTCACCTCGTCGGACGCGCCCATGCCGACCATCGCGATGCCCAGCAGGATGAGCGTGGGCCAGTGGATGCCGCTCCAGCTCGGCGCAGGGGTGTGCTCGAACTGCCCAAAGATGACGAGCACGAGCCCGAACATCGCGGAGAACGCACCAAAGACCATGATGGAGCGTGAGATCGCGAGGCCGTGCCGGTGGATGCGCGCCACCGGGCCTGAGAACAGGCTCGTGAGCGCGGTGCCGACCGCGCCGGCCGCGGTGAGCGCGCCCACCGTGAGCGAGTCACCTCCCACGACGAGCGCACCCAGAGCCGGGAACAGCACGTACGGCCGCCCGAAGGTCATCGCGACGATGTCCACGATGAAGCTCATGCGGATGTTCGGAGCGTCGCGCAGGAACCGCATGCCCTCGAGGAGCATCGCCCAGCCGCCGTCGGCCACCTCCCCCTGGCGCGGCATGGGCGGCAGCATCCAGATGCCCAGGAAGCCCGCGGTGAACAGCACCGCGTCCACGGCGAAGGTCCACGGCAGGCCCACGCTCGCGGCGAGCACGCCCGCCACGGCCGGGCCCACGGTGAGCATGATGCCGAAGCCGATGCCGTTGAGGGCGGTCGCGCGGGAGATGAGCTCCTCCGGGATGATGCGCGCCACGGCAGAGCCGCGCGCGGCCATCGTGATGGTCGAGCTCACCGCGTTCACGGTGGTGGCGACCAGGAACGGCCACGCAGGCGCGTGAGCGCCGGAGCCGTGGAGCACCGCGTCCCATGCGGACAGGCCCACGAGCGCGAACACCGACGCCCAGCTCACGAGCGAGCTGACGATGAGCACCTTGCGGCGATCGAACCTGTCGGCGATCACGCCGCCCCACAGGCCCGCGATGATCATGGGCACCAGCGAGACGCCGCCCACCATGCCCACCCAGAAGGTGGACTCGGTGATCTCGTAGATCTGCAGGCCCACGGCCACCTGGGTCACGAAGGCGCCGATGCCGGAGATCGTCCCGCCGATCCAGATGCGCGCGAACGCCGGGCTCTCCTTGAGCGGCGCGAGGTCGACCAGGCGACGCTTGCGCTGCGGGGCCGCGTCGCCTGCGGGCTGGGCGCAGTCCACGGGCTCCGGTGCGGTCTCGGTCTGGCTCATCGGGCCTCCTCCGCCGCCGGCTCGACGTGGGCCGATGGGTGGGGCACGTCGCCGTGCGTGACGAGCCAGCCGGCGAGCGCGGCGAGCACTCCGGGGACGATGAGGCCGAGCCCGAGCCACGTGGGCGCGAGGTAGCCCCAGCCGGCCGCGATGACCGCGCCGCCCAGGAAGGCGCCGAGCGAGTTGCCCAGATTGAGCGAGGAGTGGTTCACGGCCGCGGCCATGGTCTGGCTGTCGCCGGCGACGTCCATGAGCCGCGTCTGGATCGCGGGCGAGATCGCCGATGCCGCGAGGCCCACCAGGAACAGGCCGATGAGCAGGCCGGGGACGGATCGCGCCGCCAGCGCAAGCGTGAGCAGCGACGCGGCGAAGACGGCGAACAGCTGGAACACCGCGCGCAGCGCGCCGCGGTCGGCCATGCGCCCGCCGATGAGGTTGCCGACGGTGGTGCCCAGGCCCAGGACGATGAGCGCGACGGGGACGAAGCGCTCGGGGGCGCCGGTGATCTCGGTCGCGAGCGGCGAGACGTAGGTGTAGACCGCGAACAGGCCGCCGAAGCCCAGCGCGCCCGTGGCGAGCGCGAACCACACCGCGGGTCGCTTGAACGCCGCCAGCTCGCGGCGCACGGTCGCGCCGGGGTCGCCCTTCTGGCTGGGGACCACGAGCGCGACGGCAGCGGTGGTGAGCGCGAAGATCGCGGCGACGGCGAGGTAGGCGATGCGCCAGCTCGTGTGCTGGCCCAGGAAGGTGATGGCGGGAACGCCCACGACGTTGGCGATCGTCAGGCCGGACAGCACGAACGCGACCGCCTGGCCTCGCTTCTGCGGCCCCAGGAGCGTGGCGGCCACGAGCGCGGCGACGCCGAAGTACGCACCGTGCGGCAGCGCGGCGAGGAAGCGGAAGGCGACCACGGATGCGAACGTGGGAGCCAGCGCGGATGCGACGGTGAGCGTCGTGAACGCGATCGCGAGCGCGACGAGCAGGCGCTTGCGGGGGAAGCGAGCGGCGAACGCGGCGATGGTCGGGGCGCCCACGACCACGCCGGCGGCGTACGCGGTGATCATCCAGCCGGCCGAGGCGATGGCCGCCTCCTGGTTCGCGGCCCACAGCTCGGGGCGCAAGTCGCGTGCGATATCGGGCAGGAGGCCCATCGCGACGAACTCCGTGGTGCCGATGCCGAAGCCTCCCAGCGCGAGCGCGAGCAGCGCGAGGCGCGCCCGAGCGGGGCTGAGCCCGTGGGATGCGATCGGCGTGCCGGCGTCTGCGGCCGACGCCGAGGCGGGGGTCGAGGGCATGGGGGACCGTTCTGCGAGGTGGGGTGCACTGGTCGCGCCGGGCGCAAGGCCCGCGTCATTTCTACATCATGCGCGCGGCGGGTATTCCCGCTCCCGCGAGCGGACGGGAAGCAGCGCGAGCCGGCGGGAGGCTAGTGCTTGACTGCCTTCCAGCGGATGGCGCGGACCGAGGGGTCGTGGTCATTGGCGCCCTCCGTGCGGGAGCGCTTGCTCACGATCTGGCGCAGGAACGTGTCGTTCTCCTCCAGGCGCGTGACCTTGTGGTGCACGGTGCTCTCGGGTCGGTAGCGCGCGCCGGGGTTGCGGTAGCGCGAGTGGATCCAGCCCCAGATCATGATGCCCGCCGCCGGGCCCGAGGCGAACAGGAAGGCGATGGCACCGCCTACGCCGTCGGAGTCTTCCATGCCGCACCTCCCGTCTGTGCCGGGCGACCAGGGATCGCCGTCTCTTCAGTCAACATCCCGCCGCCCGTCATGCCAGCAGGAGCAGCGCGATCGCGATGGGCCACGTGATGATCGAGATGCCGATCGCCGTGCCCCAGGACACGAGCAGCGCCTTGGCACGGTTGATGGGGATGGACCCCATGACCGCGCCGGTGCGCCCGTTGACCGCGATGTAGTGGGTGATCTGGCGCCCGCCGCGCGTCTCCACGAAGCCGTAGAGCCACACGGGCAGGAGCACCGAGGTCCAGCGGCTTCCCTTGACGTTGAGCTCCTCGTACTCCCAGCGGATGCCGCGGTCGTACTGCTTGGTCGACTCCTTCACCGCGTTGCGCGCGATGGTGAGGAAGTGCTGGGCGGCATAGCCCTGGACGTGCTCGACGTTGAGGTCGCGCTTCTCCGACGAGTACTCCGAGCCCAGGTAGCCCGCGTCGAAGCGGACGATGTTCTTCACATCGAACGGCAGGATCGCGTTGATGATGTTGTTCGTCGACTCCGTCGAGTGGATGTTGATCTTGTCCGCCGAGGTCTCGACGATGAGGTCGTCGATCTCCGCGTCCAGGTCGCGCTTCACCGCGTAGACGTCCGCGTGGTAGCGGGTCTCCTTGTCGCTGACGCGCTCGGTCCTGCGCAGGATCTCTCCCTCGCCTTCGAGCAGCACGTGCACGTTGCCGTCCACGGTCATGTACGGCATGTACACGCCCATGATGTTCTCGGGCTTGAAGCTCGCACGGAACTCAGGGTGCTGGTAGGCCTTGCGCTTGCCGGCGAACTCGGAGATGAGGGCCATCGCCTGCTGCTTGGTGACCGTGAACGGCAGGATGCCGTCGGGGACCGCACCGTTGTCGATCTTGTTGTTGACCGACAGGGTGTGCTTGCACCAGTGGCAGCGCGCCTGCAGGTTGTGGGCGGTGTCGACGACGACCTCCGCGCCGCAGCCGGAGCACTTGAACGTGACGATCGTCTCGCTGCTCGTGATGTCCACGGCGGCCGTGGTCACCACGGTGCCCTTGAGCTCGCCGATGCCCTCGCTCAGGCCCATGATCTGGTCGAGCGAGTCAGGGGCCCACCGGTTGCGGCAGAACGTGCAGAACAGCTGCGACGTGGACTCGCTGAACGCCACCTCGCTCGCGCCGCACTTGGGGCAGCGGACGACGCCGTCCTTGCTGCCCTCCGGCGTCTCCAGGATCACGAAGCCCTGGGGCGGCGTCGCGGGCTGATGCTCCGCCGCCTCCGGCGCGGCATCGCCCGATGCCGGCGTCGTCTCCTCAGTTGTCATCTGCGGCGCGGCTCACAGCCCGAGGGTCTTCTTCTTGAGCGCGTCGAAGTCCTCCTGGGTGATGAGACCGTCGTCGAGCATCTTCTTGTACTGCGCGAGCTGAGCCGCCGGGTCGGCCTGGGCCGGAGCTGCGGCGCCCGCGCCCACGCCTGGGGTCGGGGGCACGACGCCGCCGATGGCGCCCATGCCCACGCCCATCATCGCCAGGCCGGTGCCGCCGCCGCCCTCGTTCGAGCCCGCAGCCTCGATGCCGCGCGCCACCGACTGCTTGAGGAACGTGTCGGCGCGGCCGCCGCTGAGGGCATCGGCCTTCCGGACGTCGGAGAGCAGGGCCTGGGTGTCCTCGTCGTACTCGATCGCGATGATCGTGGCCGTCGTGATGGTCAGGCCGCGGCCGGACTCCCAGCTGTAGTTGTTCTCGACCTCGGCCGCGAGGGACTTGGCGAAGCCCACCGAGTCGGACTGGATCTTGGTGATGCGGTGACCCTTGTCGTCGTCGTTGACGTAGCGCGAGAACGCGCCGGCGAGCGAGCCGACGACCTCGCTGAACAGCTGCTCGGCCACGGCGTTGTCGTCCTGCAGGTCGAAGACCTGGGCGCCCGCGGTCAGGTACGTGGCGGGCAGCAGGTTCTTCACGAACAGGATCGGGTCGACGATCTTGAGCACGTAGGTGCCGCGCGTGATCGCACCCGCCTGGGCGTTCAGGTAGGCGTCATCCCAGTAGATGGGGCTCTGCGTGCCGAACTTGTTGTTCGGGATCTCCTTGAGGTTCACGAACAGCGCGAGCTGCTGGCTGCCGGGACGGCCGCCGAACTTGAAGCGCTCCCACGAGGTGGTCACGGTGGGGCTGAGGAGGCCGCCGCCGGAGAACACCGACTTGGAGTTCTGGTCCTCGCTGTCCCAGCGGTAGGCGCCGGGCTCGGCGACAAGGCCCGTCACAGCGCCGTCCTGGAAGGTGAGGAGGCCGTAGCCCTCGGGCACCACGATGACCGAGCCGTTGGTGATGATGTTCTCGGAGCCACGGGTGTTCTGGCCGCGACCGGCGTTGGTGGCCTGCTTGACGGCCGGGAAGACCACGGCGGTGTCGCTCAGGCCGTCCGGCGGGACGAGGAAGTCGAGGTACTGGTCGCCGAAGGTCGAGTTGATCGCGTCCTTGGCGGTACCGACGAGGATCTGGATGAAGCCCATGGGTGATGCGTCCCTTCCCGGATCGAGGGCGTCTGCGCTGAGTCCGGGTCGCTGGGTGGGCTTCCGGGGCGCCGATGCCGTGGCTATGGCCGTGCGGAGAATGTATCCCCTGCGGGCGACATGCGTCCACGGAGCCACCCGGAACCGACGGCGTGTCGGGACTTCCGGGACGGGTGGGCCCATGGTCCCGGGTCCCAGGACGGGACCGTCCTTATGGTGGCCGCATGAACAGCTCACAGACGTTGAAGCCCCTGGAAGACGTCGACATCGAGGGCGCGTCGCGGCGGCGGCGCTTCGCCGCCCGCAGGCAGCACGTGAAGGTCGGCTGGGGCGTGATCGCCCTGGCGATCGGCATCATGGCCTTCTGCACCATCGGCGGCCTGCACTCGATCGACAACTCCGTGGGCGAGGCCGACGCCGCGCTCAAGGCGCTCTTCTTCTTCCTTCCCGGCCTGGCGGGCTTCGTGCTCCTGGGCGTGGGCGTCTACCTGCTGCGCGGGCGCAAGAGCGGCTCCTGACCGGCGCAGGCGCTCCGGTGCGTGCGTGGGACCGGAGTGCGCCGATCCCGATGCGGACCTGGGCGTTTCCATCGTCAGGGATCCCTCGTCCTATCCGAGGACACGCATCACCGACCAGGGGGAGACCCGATGACCGAGGTCACGGAGCTCGCTGAGATTGTGGCGGGGCGGATTGCGGCCGGCTGAGCCGCCTGCGCATCCACCGCACGGCGTCCATAACCAGACCGCGCCCCTGCGGGAACGAATGCGGCTAGGCTCAACTGCAGATGTCACGTCCGAGGGGGCAACGATGCGCGCACGTGCGATCCGTCTTATCGTGGCACTCGCAGTTGTCGTGACTGCCGGGAGCGGGTGCCAGTCTGACGTGGGTCCGGATCGTGTCTTGCCTTCGGCCGCGTCTGGCTCGCTAGCCTATTTTGAGGAACTCGCCGCGAGCGAGGGGATCGCCGATCAGGCGCAACTAGACATCCTGCGTTCCGCCGTCGCCGAAAACTCGCTTTCGTTTGAGTCCTACTCGCAGGCCGTCAATGCCGCGGTCGCATGCATCCGAGACGCGGGAGTCTTGGTCGACGGCCCTATCACGGACCACAGCTCCGGGTACCCGGTCCTTCGCTACGGGTTCGCGGCTGGAGTCAATGAGGATGGTGAGCCGGACAATCCGGTGCCCGACCAGTGCATCATGGCTCACAGTTTCTATGTCGAGGCGGCCTACACTTCGCAGCCATCCTCCCAGGCGGCTCTCGACGCTGCACTTGAAGCTAAGCGTGCTGAAGTGAATACGTGCGCCAAGGCGGCGGGCATCGCTGCTGACGATTCGCTGCCGATTCGCGAGTGGCTTGCGGAAATCTGGGACAGCGGAGAGTCGGGTCGCGACTGCATAGTGACCGCCGAGATAACCGAGTTCTAGCCGGACACTAAGGACACCAACAACAGTTGTCAGTCGATTTATGTGCGGCATTTGTACCAGCCGCTGGGCCTGTCGTACCAGTACTGGACAAGCTGGTACGGCGGCTCTGGCAACTCATACGCGACGCCAGTGCGGCGCGAGCTCCAGACCTACGCAACTTCTTCGTACTAGTCGGGAGCGCGCGCGTCGCGTTGCTTGTTGCCAGGCGGCGATGAGGACGCGACGCGCGTGAGTCCGCCTCTGTTGCGCAACAGTCGGCGTTCAACCGCAAGCGGGGCTGCGGAGCGATCCGGACGGTGAGCCGGGCAGTTGGCCGTAGCGCCCCGCCATTTCCACGCCGGGGCCGTGAAAGACTCTCCCTATGCCAGGAAAGAACCTCACGCGCGTCGAGGCCGAGGCCCGCGCCGCCATCGTCTCCACCGAGGCGTACCGAGTCGAGCTCGACCTGACCTCCACCGAGGACACGTTCGAGTCCGTCACGACCGTGACCTTCGCCGCCACCCCCGGCGAGTCGACGTTCATCGACCTCATCGCGCCCACCGTCGAGGAGATCACGCTCAACGGCGACTCGCTCGACCCGGCCACGCACTTCGCCGACAGCCGCATCACGCTGCCGGACCTGCAGGCGAGCAACACCCTCGTGGTCAAGGCGCGCTGCGCCTACATGAACACCGGCGAGGGCCTGCACCGCTTCGTCGACCCCGAGGACGGCGAGACCTACCTCTACAGCCAGTTCGAGGTCGCCGACACCCGCCGCGTCTTCGCGGTCTTCGAGCAGCCCGACCTCAAGGCCACCTTCGAGTTCTCCGTCAAGGCGCCCGCCCACTGGGTCGTCATCTCGAACTCCCCCACGCCCGTGCCGATCCAGCCGCGCATCGCGACGGACAAGCCGTACTCCATCTGGAACTTCGCGCCCACGACGCGCATCCCCTGCTACGTCACCGCCATCGTCGCCGGCCCGTACCACCGCGTCGAGGGCTCGGTGCTGTCGCGCAAGGGCCGCATCGGCGCCGACGTCTACTGCCGCAAGACCCTGGCCCAGTACCTCGACGCGGACGTCATCCTCGACGACACCCAGCGCGGCTTCGAGTTCTACGAGAAGCACTTCGAGATGGACTACCCCTTCGAGAAGTACGACCAGATCTTCGTGCCCGAGTTCAACGCGGGCGCCATGGAGAACGCCGGCTGCGTGACCTTCCTCGAGGACTACATCTTCCGCAGCAAGCCGCCGCAGGCTCGCGTCGAGCGCCGCACCACCACCGTGCTGCACGAGCTCGCCCACATGTGGTTCGGCGACCTGGTCACCATGAAGTGGTGGAACGACCTGTGGCTCAACGAGTCCTTCGCGGAGTACGTCTCCACCCTGGCCACCGCCGAGGTCACGAAGTGGAAGAACAACTGGGTGACCTTCAACTCGCTCGAGAAGTCCTGGGCGTACCGCCAGGACCAGCTGCCCTCGACGCACCCCATCGTGGCGAACATCCGCGACCTGGAGGACGTCGAGGTCAACTTCGACGGCATCACCTACGCCAAGGGCGCGTCCGTGCTCAAGCAGCTCGTGGCATGGGTGGGCCAGGAGCAGTTCTTCGCCGGCGTCGCCGAGTACTTCCGCAAGCACCACCACGCCAACGCCACCCTGGGCGACCTGCTCGCCGAGCTGGAGAAGGCATCGGGCCGCGACCTCAAGGCCTGGTCCGAGGTGTGGCTGGAGAAGGCCGGCGTCACCACGCTGCGCCCCATCATCGAGACCGACGATGACGACGTCATCACCCGCTTCGCCGTCGCCCAGGAGGTGCCGGAGGAGTGGCCGACGCTGCGACCGCACCGCCTCGGCATCGGCGGCTACGACCCGGTGGACGGCAGGCTCCAGCAGTCGTGGATCGTCCACGCGGACGTCGACGGCGAGCTCACCGAGATCCCCGAGCTCGTTGGCAAGCCGCGACCGGCGCTCCTGCTGGTCAACGACGACGACCTCGCCTACGCGAAGGTCCGCCTCGACGAGGCCTCCCTCGCGACGGCCGTGGGCCTGCTCGACACCCTCCCGCCCCTGCCCCGCTCGCTCGTCCTGAGCGCCGCGTGGGACATGACGCGCGACGGCGAGATGCCCGCCCGCCAGTTCATCGAGCTGGTGCTGGGCAACATCGCGCGCGAGACCGAGTCGACCACGGTGCTCGTGCTCCTGCGCCAGCTCGCGACGTCCCTCGCGCTGTACGTCTCCCCCGACGTCGCCGAGGCGGAGACGGTCAAGGCCGCTGACGCGCTGTGGGAGCTGGTGCAGTCCGCCGAGCCGGGCAGCGACAACCAGTTCCAGTTCCTGCGCTCGTTCGCGTCGTTCGCGTCCACGGACGCCCAGCTCGACACGGTGCAGCGCCTCCTCGACGGCGAGATCACGCTCGAGGGCCTGCCCATCGACGCGGACCTGCAGTGGGACCTGCTCATCTCCCTGGTCGCGGGGGGTCGCGCCGGCACCGCGGAGATCGAGGCGCAGCTGGCCAAGGACGCCACGGCATCGGGCGAGCGCCGCGCCGCCCACGCCCGCGCGGCGATCCCCACGCCCGAGGCCAAGCGCGCCGCCTGGGATGCGCTCATCAACGCTCCCGAGGGCAAGGACCTGCCGAACGCGCTGCAGTTCGAGACGACGGCGGGCTTCAACCACGCGCACGACGTGTCGCTCATCGCGCCGTATGTGGACGAGTACTTCGGCATGCTGCGCCGCATCTACGAGACCAAGACCAACGAGATGGCGACGAACCTCATCGAGGGCCTCTACCCGTCTCTCCAGGCCGGTCGCGTGGTCGAGCTGCAGGCCAAGGCGGACGCATGGCTCGAGGCGAACGCCGATGCCCACGACGCGCTCAAGCGCCTGGTCATCGAGGGCCGCGACAACGTGCGCCGCGCCCTCATGAACCAGGCCGTCGACGCAGCCTGGGGCGCGTGACCGCCCGCGCCGTCAGCACGTGACCCCCAGGCCTGGGCAGTTGTACGACTGCCCAGGCCCTCGGGGACGTTCCCTGGGCGGTTGGTGCACGCTCACACGCTCCAGGCGACGTGCGTGTGAGGCGACGGGAGCTACAGCTCCGCCGCCTCGACGAACTCCGGCGGACCGTGAGCGAGAGCCACTTCTCTCGTCGCGCTGTGAAGGGAGAGAGGGCAGCGAGCATGCTCGAGCGCGAGGGTCAGCTGGCTCGCGTGGAGGCGAGCATCACCCGGCGCGACGGCGGACCCGCGTCCGTTGCCATCGTCGGCGAGCCGGGCGCAGGGAAGACCACGCTCCTGCATGCGGCTCTCGGCGACGCGCCTTCTGCGAGGACCCTCTCCGCGCGGTGCTCGCCCCTCGGCGAGCGCATCCCGTTCGGAGTCATCTATCAGCTCTTCGAGCCGATCGCGCGCGCTACGCCGGAAGGCGCCTCGCCGTCACTCGCGCCCGCCAGGAACGATGCGTCCACAGGGACGGTCGCGAACACGTGGTACATGTGCTCTTCGGTGCAGTCGATGCCAGACGTGAAGTCAGGGCGCGCGACGCCGTCGTCGCCGGACTCTACGGAGCGGAAGCAGTCGAAGGCGTTGACGATGGCGGGAGCCGTGGGGCCCGTGGGCTCAGGCGTGGGTGTCTGGATCGCCTCGGGCGACGTCTGCGGCTCATCGCCTCCGCGACTCGAGTTGAGCAGGCAGCCTGACATGGCGGTGGCGAGGCCGAGCGCTGCCAGCGCCGTGACGGCTCGCCTGATAGGGGTCTTCATGTTCTCTCCTCAGCGTGTTCTCGGTCAGTGACCGAGACCATCCTGGGCATCGCAGGGCGCTCATACCCAGCACTCGGGACCCCAGATCTGAGAACTAGGGTCGTGCGCGAGGAGGCATCGGACCCCGCCATCGGACCCCGCCATCGGACCTCGCGGCGTCGGAGCCAGCCGCGTCAGCGCAGCACGGCGTCCGGGCTCAGCCCCGCACGGCGCGGATGGCCGCCACGAGCCGCTGCATGCGCGGGTGCTCGAACAGGCCGTCGAGCAGCACCGGGACGCCGTTGCCGTCGCACAGCG
>QGUM02000119.1:0-5751 GCA_003242455.2 Actinomycetes bacterium | reverse complement strand
CCGTCCCACCTCACTCGGGTCCGGGCCATTCGACCACCTCACTCAAGGGTGATGAATGCCATACCCAGGCACGTAGCCCTCGAGGGCGGTGTCCGGCGGGCGGTGCACATGCCTCACCTCGAAGCTCTGGGTGAAGATCTCGGCATAGGCGAATGCGACCGAGTCGAGCAGCGATCCGAACCATCCGAACACGAACGCGCACGCGATCATTGCCACCACTATCAGGCCGAATGCCCACTCCGCGGCCCGCAGCAGAAGATACGGACGTACTGACAGTTGCTTCATGTGCCGATGCCCCCCTGATGACGGTCAGCGAGGGCTGCCGTCTCTCTGACTATACGTTCAGAGACCCCGACACGGTTGGGTTGCCGGTGAGCTTCGTCAGCAAGCCGTTTTTTCCGACGTATAGTCGGGGGATGTCCGACCGCAGTCCCAACTCTTCTACGCCTAAGCCCAACAAGTTCCAGCTGCGCCGCGAGGCGACCCACAAGGAGCTGTTGCGCCTCGGCATCGAGCGTTTCCCCATCAAGGGCTACGCGGCCACGAGCATCTCCGACATCGTCGAGAACTCGGGCCTGACCCGCGGAGCGTTCTACTTCCACTTCGAGTCCAAGGAAGAGTTCTTCCTCGCCGTCCTGCGCGAGCGCGCCGCTCGCCGCGAGGGCTGGTGGGAGGCTGCAGCCAAGTCCGACGTGTCCTCCATCGAGGACGCCGTGGTCGCGTCGCTGACCGCGCTCGAGCGCGTGGGCGGGGCCGGCTCCTTCGTGTGGGTGCCGTGCATGGTCGAGTTCGCGCAGGCCGTCCGCGGCAACACCGACTACCAGCAGGAGCTGCACGAGATCTACCTCGAGTGGGTACGCGAGCTGGAGAACTGGGTCAACGTCCTCGCCGAGCGCGGACTGGTCCGCACCGATCGCTCCACGACCGAGCTCGCGGCCGCCATCTTCGCCTACGGCGAGGGCGCCGAGATCCACGCCGCTCTCTACCGAGCAGACATCCAGCAGCTCTTGGTCGACGGCGTGGTCCGTCTCCTCAAGCCGTAACGGGCTCGTCAAGCCCTAACCGCCACCAGCCAGGCCAGACGCAGACGACGGCCGGCGAATTTGTTGGAACGCCGTTATCGTCACGATTGGTCACGGCCGCATTGCGGTTTGGTCACGGGCCCTTCGCGCCGATGCCTCGGCCTACTACCGTCGGACCTGGACGCGGTGCCGTGCACATTGGTCTGGGGGGTGCGCAGACCTGCCGAACACACCACGCGTTTCCGCCCAGTGGGCGGCGCCGTATCCAGAGTCCCGGGCCGACCCGTTGGCCCGGGACTGTGCTTTCCAGGGCCTTCTGCGCGGGAGTGACGACGCACACCGGCTGCCAACATCGCGACAGCCTCGGGGTCGCATGCAGCATCGCGCCAGCCCGGCATCGTGTGCGAACGGCGCACCTGGACGCCGCGCGTCGTCTATAGACTCGCGGGAACCGCGCGAACCCGCGTCATGACGATCAAGGGAGATCCATGTCCGACCGCCCCTGGCTGCGCCCGCTGCCTGCCCTGCTGCTGATGTCCTTCGTGGGCTTCTGGGGGTCGTTCGCGATCCGTGAGAGCGACGAGGCGCTCATGGTCACCGTCCTCATCGCGGTGCTCGTCGCGTCGCCGGTGTACTGGATCGCGTATGCCCTGACGCTCGTGACGCGCGGCCGCAAGGGCAAGCCCAGCCCCAAGGCGACTGCCTTCGCATGGCGTCTTGCCCACCAGGCGATCATCCTCGCGGTGATCGCGCTCGCCGGCATGCTGTCGTGGATGCTGCTGACGGCCTTCACCCTCGTCTTCGGCGCGCCTCCGGAGATCTTCACCGAAGGTGTCGCCACGTCCGCTCAGTTCGGGCTGCGCTACCTGGCGATCACCATGGCCATCGTGCTGCCCCTCGAGGTCGTCTACAGCCTCCTGGCCGCAGGCACGACGGAACAGACGACGCCGATCAGCCAGTGAGCGCGGGGATTCCTACGGCACCACAAGGCGTCGTGGCCTGCGCGCGACGCACGGCGGATCCGGTCAGCCCGTGAAGGCTGCCGCCACGCCGAACAGCACGGGGTCGACGATGACGCCGTCGGCCACGCCGTCGTCGTCGAGCGGGCCGCCGTCGACGAGGGTGTAGGTGACCGTGGTGCCTGAGAACGTCGCGCCGGTCACGGCGGTCCACTCCCCGCCCACGAGCTTCCACACGGCGTTGACGGGCTGAGCGAGCGTCACGGTCACCGTGACGGCATCGCCGGCCTGCGGCACGCGCACCGTGAAGCCGATGACGCCGACCGGGGCCGCGACGCCGGCCGGGGCCGCCGGGGTCACATCGGCCGCGCTCGTCCACGTCACGTCGCTGAACGCCCACGCGCCGTCGATCTCGAACTCGGCCACGACGGCCGCATCGGCGTCGTGCACCTCGAAGGACACGTGCGTGGGCACGGTGAAGGCGAGGAGCAGGGGCAGGTGGGCATCGACCGCGCCGGCGTCGTCGAGCGATCCGCCGTCGGTGGCCTTGAACGCGACGGCCGTGCCGTCGACCGCGTCCTCGATCTCGACCCACTCCCCATCGATGCGCGCGTATGCGCCCACGGCAGGATCCGCGAGCTCGCCGATGACGTCGGCGGTGGCACCGTTGCCGACCAGGTCGAGGTCGAAGCTGATCACGCCGGGTGCGTAGCCCGCCGGGAAGGGCAGCAGCGACGGGTCGACGGGCGTCCACGCGGGCGTGTGCACCGCGGTTGCGTCGTACACCGTGAACTGGGCGACCTGGTGGTCGTCATCGTCCTTGACGACGAAGTGCACCGACGAGCGGTCGAACTCCGTCGCGCCGATGTCGAAGCCGCTGCCCACCGTGCGGCTCACGCCGCGCTGGTCCGTGGCCGGGGCGTACTCGTCGTCCGGGATGGCGTCGATGAGCGGGCTTCCGGGCTTCGGAAGCATGGTGGGCGTGGGGCCGCCGTAGTCGCCCAGCGGCTCGAGCTGCGGGTCGCCCTGAGCGATCTTGTCCGTTGCGGTGCCGCTGAAGCAGGAGTCGTCCGTGACCCAGTTGTAGCCGTGCGACTCGACGGTGGCGAATGCCCCGATCGTGCAGAGGTCCACCCCGCTCGTGCCGGAGAGGACGCTGCCGAACAGTTGGATCGGACCGCCCATCGCCTGGATCGCGGATGACGGGCCGCCTGTGCTGTCCACGATCGTGACGTACTCCAAGCTGGCGGGGTCAAAGCCGTCCTCGATGCTGACCGCGAGAACGGAGCCGAACGTCGCCTTGTTGTCGACGAAGGTCGAGTTCACGACATGCAGCCGGCGACCGCCATTCAAGCGGATCGCGCCGCCGGTGTTCGCCTCGTTCTCGGTGAACGTGCTGTTCTCGATCACCACCCAGCCTTGGTGCGAATAGAGCACCCCGCCGGTGCCGAGCAGAGCCGTGTTGCCCGTGAAGACCGAGTTGCGGATCGTGACGTAGTGCTCGGTGGCGTAGAACACGCCGTATGCGGCGGGCCCGTCCATGTGGTTGTCAGCGACGATCGAGTTCTCGACGGTCAGCGGAGCGGTGAAGACGGTGATGAGGCCTGTTTCGCTATCGGCACCCCCGCCCACGTTGTTGGAGACGAGGGTCACGTTGCGCAGCGTCAGTCCGACGCTGTCGATGAGCATGAGCGGCGACTCATTGCCCGAGAATCCTGTGAGGGTGAGGTTCTCGATCGTCACGTCGCCGTTGGCGTTGACGCTGTGCAAGAAGCGCACATCCCCGTCCACCGCCTCGATCACGATGTCCTCGCCCTCGGCGCCGCGAATGGTGAGGGCGTTGCCCTGATGCAGGGGGTGGCCGCCGCTCGCGGAGATGGTGAACGACTCCACGATCTCGATCTCACAGTCCTCAAGCGGGTAGTGAGCGTGACAGTGGTCGAGAGCGTCGCGGAACTCCTGCTCGTCGGCCACGGAGATCGTCACGGCGCGGGCCGGCATGGCGAGCGGGCCTGCCACCAGCAGGGCCGCCACCAGGGACACGATGCCCGCCGCGGCGAGCACAGCACGACGAATGCGGACGCGGACGTCTACTGCGTTCGCGGTCATTCCTCAACCCCCAAGATCCACGCGGCAGTGCGCTCGCGCATGCGCGATCGTACCAGCGTGAATGCGTTTCCGACTAGGTGCCGGTCCGTGCGTCTTCGTCATCCCGTGAAGGCGGCCGCGACGGCGAACAGGACCGGGTCCACGATGACGCCGTCCGCAGCGCCGTCAGCATCCAGCGGGCCGCCGTCCTGGAGCACGTAGGTCACCGTGGTGCCGCTGATCACGGCATCGGCCACCCTCGCCCACTCACCGCCCACGAGCTTCCAAGCCTGGGTCACCGTCCGCCTGGATCTGCGCGACCGTCGTCGAGCCGTTGCTCACCGAGAACTCTACGCTCGTGGGGACGGTGAACGCCAGGTAGCATGAGGTCGTCATAGGTGACGGTGGGCGTGGGCGTCGGGTTGGCCGACGCCGCGCTCAGGCGAGGGCGAACTCCCGGACACGCCCGGTAGCCGCGTCCTCGCCCAGCAGGCGGCGAACGTAGGCATCGAGCGTCAGGGCCCGCTCCTCATTGCTCGGGGACTGGATGCCCACGGCCTTGAAGTCCTCGCCGTAGGGGAACACGGCGACTACGGGCTCGCCAGCGGTCTCGGCATCGGCGATGTCGCCCACGCGATCCGTGCCGAGCGCGGCGACAAGCACGACGTCGCCCAGCGCGTTGTGTGGCCAGTCCGCGCGGAAGTCGGGGGCGCCGTGGAGCTCGGCCACGAGCGCCTCGGCAATGCGGGCGCGGTGGTTGGTCCCGTAGTCCTGGCGGCACCGCACAATGAACGTCTGGTCCCCGAACTGGACTAGACGCTCGACGTGGACCACAAAGCCATCGATGCTCGCATCGACGTCTCGCGCGAGGCGCAACAGGTAGGTCGCGGTCGCCTCCTGGAGCGACGCGACGCCGGCGATGAGGCCCGGCAATTGCGGGCTGGAGATGCCGATGCCGTGCTCGCCGTGGTCGGTGAGGACGAAGTTCACCTCAGCCACGTTCGATCACCTCCTTGGCCTCTTCCAGGGTCAGACCTACATCTTTGACCAGAATCTTGCGGACCTCAACGGGTGCGAGGTCACGTTTGCCTAACGCCCACGTCAATTGGGGCCTTCCCGGTGACCTGAGGATCTGGTGCGAGCCCTTCCCGCGCCCCTTGACAACCACGTATCCGAGCTCGCGCTCGAGCAACGCAAGCATGTCCTTGCCGGACATGGCACGGAAGCCGGGGACCTGGACCATGGGTGGACGCTACAGCGAGCGTGCGACGCTCCCCCGGTTATCCACATGCAACTCAGATCCGCGGCGGTCCTGCCGATACATGGGGCATGGACGATTCCGGGTTGTTTGAGGGTTTGCTCGCGGGTTCATTCATCGCGTTGGTGATCTTCCTTCTAGTCACCGTCTTGCCACTGTTTCTCCTGATCGCAGTGCTGGTCCGCTACTTCCAGGCGACGGGTGACATCCGAAAACTACTGCGCGAGGTACAAGAGCTGAAGCTCATGGCCGAAGAGGACTACCGCGCCAAGCGGAGTGTCCCGGGTCCGCCTGCTCCGCCGCAGTTGCCCTCTGCCTAGTACACGCGTTCGGGTCTACGCTCAACGAGCATGACCACGGACTTCGCGGTAGCCGCCGCTCGCATCGAGGCCAATCCCTTGGGGCGCATCATGTATGGCCAGCG
>QGUM02000118.1:0-5771 GCA_003242455.2 Actinomycetes bacterium | reverse complement strand
TCGCCGAGGCGGGACTGCCCGCCGGCTCGCCGGTCCACCTGGTGGACGTGGGCGCCTCCGCCGGGCTCAACCTGTGCCTCGACCGCTTCGACTACGACTACTCCGGCGAACGCGTCGTGACCGGCAACCCGGCATCGGCGCGCGTCACGCTCGTGTGCGACAAGCGCGGCGGCTTCGCGCTGCCGACGGCCACGCCCGTGGTGGGCGAGCGCGTGGGACTCGACCTCGCGCCGCTCGACGTGACGGATCCCGACGCGGCGGCGTGGCTCGAGGCGCTCGTGTGGCCCGAGCACCAGGACCGGCTTGAGCGGCTGCGCTCCGCGATCCAGATCCGTCGCGAGACGCCGGTGCGCCTCATCGCGGGCGACGCGACCCGCACGCTCGCCGCGCTCGCGGACGAGCTGCCCCCGGGCCCCGCCGTGGTGTTCCACACGATGATGGCCTACCAGCTGGACGACGCCTCCCGGACGGCGCTCGACGACGCCGTGGCGGCGCTCGCCGCAAGCCGTCCCGTCGCCAGGGTGGCGGCGGAGGCCGTGGAGGTGTCCCATCGGCCGCAGGTGAGGGTGGGGTTGCGCTGGTCCGACGCCGAGCCGGTCGCCATGGCGCACGCCCACGGGCGCTGGCTCGAGCGGGCGTGAGGCGCTGGCCGCGGTCGCGCTCGGCGCGGGAGATGCTCGCGCGACGCCACCGGTCGGCTAGCCCAGCCCCGCGACCCCCGGGACGCCGTCGCCGTCGGGATCCGCGTCGGTGAGCTCGTGATCTCCGTCGCGCAAGGTCTCCAGACCTGACTTCTCGCGCAAAGGCAGCTGCGGGATGAGGATCGCGAACACGAGCCCCACGAGCGTGATGAACGCCGAGATGAGGATGACGTTCGTGATCGCCGTGGCGAACCCTTCCTCGAACGGCGCGGCGAGCACGGGATCGATCTCCTGCACGAAGGACGTGTCGTCGAGCGACAGCCCGGCCTCCTCGGCCGCCTCGAGCGAGCCCGACGCGATGACGCCGATGACCGCCGCGTTGAGCGGGTCGGCGAGCACCTGCGGGTCCTGCACCGTCTGCTGGAACTCGGGCGTCTGCGCGGCCGCGGCGAACTCGTCGGCGATCGCCTGGGTGACGGTGGAGAGCAGGATGGTGAGGAAGACCGCCGTGCCGATCGATCCGCCGATCTGCCGGAAGAACATCACCGACGACGATCCGGCCCCCATGTCGCGCGGCTCCACGGCGTTCTGCACGGCGAGCATGTTGGGCTGCATGATCGAGCCCAGGCCCATGCCGAACACGACGGCGCCGATCGCCATGTACCAGAACGGGCTCACGGCCTCGAGGGTCGACAAGTAGACCCCGGCCACCGTCAGCAGGACGATGCCGATGACGGGGAAGCGCTTGTACTTGCCCGTGCGGCCGATGACCCGGGCGGACACTCCCGCCATCGTCATGATGCCCACGGTGAAGGGCAGCATCGCGAGTCCCGCCTGCGTGGGCGACATGCCCTTGGAGATCTGGAGGTACAGCGGCAGGCCCGCGAGCCCGCCGAACATCGCGAAGCCCATGATGAGGTTCATGCCCGCGGACAGGCCCACGGTGCGGTTGTGCATCATCCGCAGCGGCAGGAGGGCGTCGTCGCCGGCGGCGCGCTCGACGAGATAGAAGAGCACGATGCCGACAGCGCTCACGGCGAACAGCACGATCGACGCGGTCGAGCTCCAGCCCCAGGTGCGGCCCTGCTCGAGCACGATGAGCAGCGGCACCAGCGCGACGACGAGAGCCACGACGCCCCACCAGTCGATGCGCACTCTCTTGCCCAGGTGCGGCACGTGCAGCACCTTGAGGATGACGGCGAGCGCGGCCAGGCCGAGCGGCACGTTGATGAGGAAGATCCATCGCCAGCCGGCGAAGCCCAGCAGCTCGTCGGCTCCCGCGAAGAAGCCGCCGAGGACGGGGCCGAGCACGGAGGCCACGCCCCACACGCCGAAGAAGGCCGCCTGGTAGCGGGTGCGCTCGCGCGGGCTGAGGATGTCTCCCAGGATGATGAGAGCGAGCGACATGAGCCCGCCCGCTCCCAAGCCCTGGACGGCGCGGCACGCGGCGAGCTGGTACATGTCGCCGGCCGTGCCGCACAGCAGCGAGCCGACGATGAACAGGGTCAGCGACACGACGTACAGCGGCTTGCGCCCGTAGATGTCGGAGAGTTTGCCGTACAGCGGCGTCGAGATGGTCGAGGCCAGGATGTAGGCCGTCGTCACCCACGCCTGGAGCGTGAGGCCGTTGAGGTCGTCGCCGATGGTGCGGATCGCGGTCGACACGATCATCTGGTCGAGCGCGCCCAGGAACATGCCGACCACGAGGCCCACCACGATGAGGTTGATCTGACGGCGCTCGAGCAGCGGCGACGTCTCTGCGGGAGATGAGGCCACGGGATTCCTCTCACAAAGCGGCCCTGCGTTGCACTCGAGTCTAAGATCCTAGGACCTCCAGGCATTCCCGGGACGGGAGCCGACGCGCCCGTCGCGCCCGCGTAGCCTTGACGCATGACCGCCGAGCTCCTCGTCACGATCGCGGCGATCGTGAGGGACCTCGCGCTCGCCTTCGTCGTGGGCGGCCTGCTCATCGCGGCGGCGATCGTTCCCCAGGGCGAAGCGGCCCGCCGCGCCGTGACGGTGACCATGTGGTCGTCCGTCGCGTGGGTGCTCGCCTCGGCGGCCTTCCTGCTCGCCTCGGCGGGGGTCGTGCTCAACACCCGGCCCGACGACCCGCTCTTCGGCCCACAGGCGTGGCAGTTCGCGACCGAGACCGCGCTGGGCCGCGCGCAGCTGTTCGGGGCCGCGGTGGCGGTGTTCACCTCCCTGGTCGCCGGCCTGGTGCGCACGCCGTCTCATGCGGCGTGGACGCTCGCGCCCGTGGCGTGGGCCATCGGCTGGCAGGCCACCACCGGCCACGCAGGCGGTGCCGTCAACCACCACCTCGCCGTGACCGCGATGTACCTCCACCTGGCCGGCTCCGCGGTCTGGCTCGGCCTCCTCGCGGTGCTCGCCCTCGTGCATCGGCGCCTGGGCGAGGAGGCGGCCGACGCCATGCGCCGCGTCTCGCGCATGGCCATCTGGGCGGCGTGGGCGATCGTCGTGTCCGGTGCGGTCAACGCCTGGCTGCGCGTGGGGGGCATCGGCGACTTCTTCACGACGGCCTACGGGCGTCTCATGCTCGCCAAGCTCGTGCTCATGTCCGCCGCGATCATCCTGGCCGCATGGCATCGGCGCGTGAACCTGCCGCGTCTGAGCGCGAGCGACGTCAAGGAGCGCTTCTGGCGGATCCTGTGGGTCGACATCGCGCTTCTGCTCGTCGTGGTCGGCATCGCCGGTGTGCTGTCGCGCCAGGCGCCGCCGGTGCCCGCGGAGCCCGTGCCGGACCCGAGCCCCGCGTTCCTCCTCACGGGCTACCCCTTGCCTCCCGCGCCGACCCTGGCCACCTGGCTGTTCCTGTGGCGCGTCGAGCTCGCGACGCTCTTCGTCATCGTCGCGGCAACCGTGGTGTACCTGCGCTGGTGGCTGCGGCTGCGCGCTCGCGGCGACCAGTGGCCGGTCCGTCGCGTCGTGTTCTTCCTGCTCGGCATCGCCGTGCTGACGTGGGTGACGCAGGGGGCGCCCGCGATCTACGGCCTCGTGACCTTCAGCGGCCACATGGTCGAGCACATGCTGCTCGTCATGCTCGTGCCGCTGCCGCTCACGGTCGCCGCGCCGGTCACGCTCGCGTTCCGTGCGCTGCCTGCGCGAACCGACGGCTCGCGCGGCGCGCGCGAGTGGCTGCGGGCGGTCATCGACTCGCGCGCGATGCGCTTCTTCGCTCACCCGGTCGTGGCCGCGGTGAACTTCGCGATGTCGATGCTGATCTTCTACTACTCGCCCATCTTCGAGTTCGCGCTCGACAACCACGCGGCGCATCTGTGGATGATCCTGCACTTCTCGCTCGTGGGGTACTTCTTCTTCAACGCGATCGTGGGCACCGATCCCGGGCCGTCGCGGCCGGGCTACCCCATGCGGGTGGTGCTGCTGTTCGCGACCATGGCGTTCCATGCCTTCTTCTCGGTGGCGCTCACGTCCGGCCAGGCCCTGCTCGCGCCGCGCTGGTACGGCCTCATGGGCCGCACCTGGGGGCCCGATGCGCTGACGGACCAGCAGTACGGCGGCACCCTGGCGTGGGGCCTGGGCGAGATCCCCGTGGTCCTCATCGCCATCGTGGTGCTCGTGCAGTGGCGGCGGGAGGACTCGCGCGACGCCAAGCGCAAGGATCGACAGGCCGATCGCGACCACGATGCGGAGCTGCGACGCTACAACGAGATGCTCCAGCGCATCGCTCAGGCCGACACGCCCATGCGCGACACGCCGTCCGGCGAGGCCGAAAAGTAAAGAAACCTCCACATATTTCATCCACAGGGGTGTGGACGCCGCTGCGGGGCTTCATCCCAAGCGGTGGAAAACTCGGTGGAAGGAAAATTCCCCGAAAAAGGCCTCCGGAGCGGTTGCGCACCCCGTGAGGACGGGAGTAGACCTATACCCATCGAGACGGAGATCCACCGCTCGAGCCGGGCCGGGAGACCGGGTCGGCACCGCAGCCGGTCAGGCCGCGAGGTCCGGGCAACCGGGCCCCGGGGGCCGCGGCGGCGGGGGAGGTGGAGCTCCCGATCGGACTCACCGGACAACGGCAGTCCAGGTCTCGGCAGCCCTAGGGCGAACGGGAACTGCGGGTGACGGCGCAGGGACTGACGGGCCCGGAGAGTCGGTTCGGAAGTCGTCCCCTCGGGGGCGATGCCGCATCGTCAATCGCGGCACTCGGGTCGGCCGGCAACGGCGGGCTCGGGACTTCGGACCATGGCAGGGCCCCTCGAACGCTTACTTCGAGGGGCCCTTCGCCATTGTCGCCCAGCTTCGCCCTCGCGCGCATCGGACACGGCCGCGCGCAGCCCATCACCGTCGCCCACAGGCCGCGTCGGAATCCTCTTTGTCCACAGATTTCTTCCACAGCAGCGTGAACAACACCGCCGATAATCACGCGTCGCGGGGGATAAGCCCTGTGGGCAAAAAGTGGATAAAGAAATGTCCCTCCAGCGCTTGCGGGGCCCGCGAGACCGGAGTAGACCAGTGCCATCGGCTGGACGGGCCGAGGCCCCGGGACCGGAGACGGGACGGGGGCAGCGGACCCGAACAGCCCATGGATCGGATAACGACAGCACCCGCGTCGGGGTGACGACGAGTCCGACTCCGAGGCGGCAGGCGAGCACAGGGCGCCCCAGGAGGGGGGTCTGAGATGATCGCCGGTCGCGCGGGGCGGGGCGTCGGCGCCGGAGCGGGGTGGCCGGCGACGAGGCGACAGCTGGCGGTGCCGATCCCAGGCCGAAGGCGCCGCGCATGCGGTGCGGGCGGGACGTCGCACCGCCCCCGGAGCCGGGAGACCGGCTCGGGACCGGAGGTCACATGGCAAGGCCCCCCGAACGCTTACTTCGGGGGGCCTTCGCCATGTCGGGCCGCACCCGCCTTCCCCCACGGTAGAGGCGCTCACGGGCATCGGCCGTGAGGACACGCCGCGCCGCTACGCTAGGCGCGACGAACCGAGGGGAGGGCCGATGCGGGCGCTGGGCTGGGTGCTCGTGGGAGCTGCCGTGACGCTGCTCGTCGGCGTGGGCGCATACCTGCTGGCCGTCTTGCCGGGCCAGCGTCAGCCTCTCGCGGCTCCCTCGCCCACCGCGGCGCAGCCGACGCCCGCGCCCACGTCGCGGG
>QGUM02000117.1:0-5793 GCA_003242455.2 Actinomycetes bacterium | reverse complement strand
CGTACTCGATGGGACGGCCCGATGCGTCGGACGCCCAGCGGCAGATCGTGAGCAGCGAGCAGGTGGGTCTGCCGCCTGCGCGCCGCTAGCCTTGCTCCATGACCCTGCGCCTGTTCGACACCGCCACTCGCGAGGAGCGTGAGTTCGTCCCGCTCACTCCCGGCCGTGTGGGCATCTACCTGTGCGGGCCCACGGTGCAGTCCAGCCCGCACGTGGGTCACCTGCGCAGCGCCGTCGCATTCGACGTGCTGCAGCGCTGGCTCGAGCGCACCGGACACCAGGTCACCCTCGTGCGCAACGTCACCGACATCGACGACAAGATCCTCGACAAGGCCGCGGAGAACGGCTGGGAGTGGTGGGCCTGGGCGCTGCGCTTCGAGCGCGAGTTCCAGGCGGCCTACGCCGCCGTGGGGGTCAGGCCGCCCACGGCCGAGCCCCGCGCCACCGGCCACATCCCGGAGATGATCGCGCTCATCGAGCGCCTCGTCGAGCGCGGTCACGCGTACGTCAAGGACGGCTCGGTGTACTTCGACGTGCGCTCCTTCGACGCGTACGGCCAGCTCACCAACCAGGGCCTCGACGACCTCGCGCCTGCGGAGGACACACCCGCCGCCGACAAGCGCGACCCGCGCGACTTCGCGCTGTGGAAGGCGCGCAAGGACGACGAGCCGGAGACGGCGTCGTGGCCCTCCCCGTGGGGCCGCGGTCGTCCCGGCTGGCACATCGAGTGCTCCGCGATGGCGCAGCGCTACCTTGGCGACGAGTTCGACATCCACGGCGGCGGCCTGGACCTGCGCTTCCCGCACCACGAGAACGAGCAGGCGCAGTCCCGGGCCGCCGGATACGGCTTCGCGCGGTTCTGGCTCCACTCGGCCTGGGTCACGCAGTCCGGCGCGAAGATGTCCAAATCGCTGGGCAACGGCCTGCTCGTGAGCGAGGTCCTCTCGCGCTGTCCGGCCCCGGCGCTGCGCTACGCGCTCGCGGGCGTGCACTACCGCTCGATGCTCGAGTTCTCCGACGCCGTGCTGGACGATGCGACGGCCGCCTGGCACCGCCTCGCGGGCTTCGTGGCGCGCGCGTCGGAGAAGGTGGGCGCCCCGGCGGCCGATGCCGTGGCGGCGGCGGAGCTCCCCGTCGCCTTCGTGGAGGCGATGGACGACGACCTCGCCGTGCCGCGCGCTCTCGCGCTCATCCACGAGACCGTGCGCGTCGGCAACACGGCGCTGTCGTCGGGAGACGACGCCGCCCTGTCCGCCGCGCTGCTGAGCGTGCGCGCGATGCTCGACGTGCTGGGCCTCGACCCCGGCTCGGAGCAGTGGCGCCAGGAGAGCGGGACCGCATCGGCGGCCCTCACGGCGCTCGACGCGCTGGTCAGCGCGGATCTCGCCGCGCGCGCCGAGGCCCGCGCGGTGAAGGACTGGGCCGCCGCCGACGCCATCCGTGACCGCCTCGCTGCCGCGGGGATCGTCATCGAGGACGCCCCTGACGGCGCCCGCTGGAGCCTGTCGGAGGACGCATAGCCATGGCCGGAAACTCACAGCGACGCGGCGCGATCCGCAAGGCGAAGAAGGGCCCCATCGTCGGCAGCGGCGGCCGCGGCCGCAAGGCGCTCGAGGGCAAGGGCCCCACCCCCAAGGCGGAGGACCGTCCCAACCACAAGGCGTACAAGGCCAAGAAGGCCGCCGAGGCCGCCTCCGCGAAGAAGGCGGGGCGCGCGGGCAAGGCCGGGCCGACGGACAAGACCTCCGCCTCGACCGAGCTCGTCATCGGCCGCAACAGCGTCCTCGAGGCCCTGCGCTCCGGACTGCCCGCGACGACGCTGCACGTCTTCAACCGCATCGAGATCGACGAGCGCGTGACGGAGATCGTCTCGCTCGCCGTGGAGCGCGAGCTCGCGGTGCGTGAGGTCACCAAGCCGACCCTCGACGCGCTGGCCGGCGGGAGCCCTCACCAGGGCGTCGCGCTCGAGGTCTCGCCCTACGAGTACCGCGAGCCGGAGGAGCTGCTGGAGGCGCCCTCGCCCGTGCGGATCATGGTGCTCGACGGCATCCAGGACCCGCGCAACCTGGGTGCGATCCTGCGCTCGGCGGCGGCGTTCGGGGCATCGGGCGTGCTCATTCCCGAGCGCCGTGCCGCCGGTGTGACGGTCGCCGCGTGGAAGGTGTCCGCGGGGGCGGCGGCGCGCATCCCGGTGGCGCGCGCGGTGAACCTCGTGCGCGCCCTCGAGGACTACAAGAAGGCGGGAGTGTTCGTCCTGGGGCTCGATGCGGGGGGCGAGGTCGAGCTCGCGAGCTCGCCGCTGCTCGACGGGCCCCTCGCGATCGTGGTGGGCGCGGAGGGGGCTGGGCTGTCCCGCCTGGTACGCGAGACGTGCGACCAGGTCGCGTCGATCCCCATCGCGTCCACGACGGAGAGCCTCAATGCGTCGGTGGCCGCCTCGATCGCGCTCTACGAGGCGGCACAGGCCGTGAAGCGCTAGTTCGTTCCGGGTCGCTTGTGGCGTGGTGGTGGGCTATCACGGACCATCGGGTAGGCAGGGTCCTGCGTAGCCCGACTCGCCGCCGTGAGTGAGCGCGTCCTCCGAGACGAGAGCGCTGATCTCGCCTGCGGTCATGTCGTCTGGGACCTGATATCCGCGTTCCATCAGGCAGGCCCGAACGTCTGGCACGTCAAACTGATTCTCGAAGGCCTCCACCGCTGCCGGCGTCGACGAATAGGCGGCCAAGGCAAAGTTCAAGTGCTGTGCGCTGCACTTGTCGTAGACAATCGAGAAGGCAGACTCGGTCATCCCGTCCGGCTCAAATACGAGAAACTCCGGCACAAACACCCCAGACCCACGCACCGTTTCGACCGGACCCTTGTCGGAGAACGTGGCTCCGGCGCCCTCGAAGCACTCTGCGGCGTCCTCCACCAGCGGACGAATGTCCTCGTACGACAGTTCCTCACCACGTTCCATACGCGCGAGTACGTCGAGTTGCCGCTCGCTAGCCCCTGCTTCCGTAGCGGCGAGTGTGAGCTCGGCCAGATTCGCTCTCCACAACGTCTCGCGATCCGGCTCGGGTGCTTGGGTGGAGCCGCACGCGGTGGTGGTCACCACCGCAACGGCGATGACCACCACCTTTCGCGAGATGCTACGCAGTGATCGATACATAGTTCGAAAGATAGTAGTGACGGGAGTTTGTCATGGAGTTGCCCGAGTAGTCGCGCCAGTACGACGCCATATAGGAGCCAAACCACGTGATCGAGGTCCATGCGTAGCTACCGCCGCCGTAGTAAATACGAGCCGACATCCCGATATTTCCGCACGAGCCGTTGGTCGTGGTGGTTGTCCGAAGCGGACTCTGCCCGTTGGAATAGCTGAGTGTGCAGGATCCACTCGTGAGCGTCCCGTAGTTGGCGCTGGCGGACGCCGTCATTGTGGTCAGCGCCTCAGGAAATTCGTGATGCTCGGTACCTAATCTGCTCCGGGTCGCTTGTGGCGTGGTGGCGGGCGCAGCGTCGACTTGCGCACGACGGTAGGCATCTCGCCCGTGGTCGCGGGCGGCTCGGTCTCGATCTCGTCGGACGCCGCCGTGCCCCACGCTGCCGTGTTGTCGATCTCGCCGGTCTTGTCGTGGGCCTCGAACTCCATGCCGAACTCGGCCGTGAGGGCGGGCAGCTCGGCCGTCATCTCCGCGAGCGAGGGGCCCAGGACGGCCTTCTCGTCGGCCTTGGTGGGCAGGACGTTCTTGACGTACGACGCCGTGGCGACCGGCATCGGGACGTCGTGCTCGGCGGCCTGCGCGAGGTACCAGCGGTGGTCGAGGATCTCGTGGAAGATCTGCGCGGGCTCGAGCTTGCCGCGCAGCTCCCGAGGCACGGCGCGGATGGTCGGCTCGAAGATCTTGGTGAGCCACTCGTGGGCGGCGAACGTCTCGTCGTCCGCGACCTCGGGATGCATGGCGCGGTACTCGTCGAGGTCGTTGAGCAGGCGGCGCGCCTGGTTCTCCTGCACGTCCAGGCCGGTGAGACGCATGAGCCGACGGGAGTGGTGCCCGGCGTCGACGACCTTGGGGCGGATGACGATGGCGGTGCCGTCGTCGGTGGAGCGCATGTCCACCTCGTCCACGTCGAAGCCCAGCTCGTTGAGGCGCTGGATGCGCTCGGCGACGTGCAGGGGGATGTTCGAGGTGTAGGTCGCCTCCTCGGTGAGCGCCTCCCACAGCTCGCGGTAGGCGCGCTCGAGCCTCTCGCCCACGGCGAAGGGGTCGATGTCCTCCTCGAGGTCCCCGCTCGCCTGCAGGTCCAGCAGCTCGCCGGTGATGTTGGTCATGGCGATCTCGAGGTCGTGCTCGCGCTGGCCGTCGGTGAGCGTGGCGTGCATGTCGCTCGTCTCCGCATCGACGAGGTAGGCGGAGAACTCCGATGCGTCGCGGCGGAACAGGGCGTTCGACAGCGACACGTCGCCCCAGTAGAAGCCCAGCAGATGCAGGCGCACCATGAGCACCGACAGCGCCTTCACGAGTCGCTTGAGCGTGCCCTTGCGCAGCGACTGGCTGAAGAGCGCACGGTAGGGCAGGGAGAACGCGAGGTGCTCCGTGACGAGGGCCGCGGCGAGAGGGCCGCCGTCCAGGTCGGTGCGGCCGGTCACCACGGCGACGGCGCGGACGCACGGCGCCTCGAGGCGCTCCAGCTCGCGCAGCATCTCGAACTCGCGGTGGGCGAGGCGCTCGTCCGTCTCCTTCACCGCGAGCACCTTCTCGCCGTGGCGCACAAAGCGCACGACGTGCCGCGACAGGCCGCGGGGGAGGGCGGCGATGCGCTCTTCGGGCCACGAGCTCAGGGGCATCGACCACGGGAGGCTGATGAGCGCGGCATCGGCTGCGCCCGTGATGTGGAGGGCCATGTGCCCAGGCTAGTCGGGACGCTCGGGCCGCCGGCACCTGGCCGACGCGGGACCCGCACCTCGCCGCCGCACCTCGCTGCCGCGACGCGAGCCGCACCTGGCCGACGCGAGCGCACCTCGCGGGTGCGCACCGGCATCGGGCCGGAAAAGCCTCAGGGGCGGCCCGCCGCAGCGGACCGCCCCTGAGGACGTGGGCCTGAGCCCGGGTGAGACTTACTTCTTGCGCTTCGGAGCCTCGAGGCGCTTGCCCGTGGCGGGGGAGAAGGTGTGCTGCTCGCCGGCGCGGATCTTGACCCAGATGGTGTCGCCCTTCTTGGGGACGTCACGCGGGTCGATGCGCACGACGATCTGCGAGTCGCCGGCAGAGAAGTGGATGTCCTTCGAGTCGCCGAACTCGCTGGGCACCGAGCCGTAGACGTACGCGTCGGAGCCGAGCTCCTCGACGATGTCCACGGCGATCGGGATGCCGCCCTCGGTGTTGGGCGAGACGCGGTCGAGCGACTCGGGGCGGAAGCCCAGGACGACGTGGTTCTTGTCCTCCGCCTTGAGCGCCGCGATGGCCTCGCGCGTGAGCGGGACCTTGCCCGAGCCCACCTGCGCCGCGCCGTCGAACACCTGGTAGGTGCCGATGTTCATGGCGGGGGAGCCGATGAAGCCGGCGACGAAGACGTTGGCCGGGGTGTCGTACATCTCGCGCGGGGTGCCGATCTGCTGGAGCACGCCGTCCTTGAGCACGGCGATGCGGTCGCCCATCGTGAGCGCCTCGGTCTGGTCGTGCGTGACGTAGACCGTGGTGACGCCGAGGCGGCGCTGCAGAGCGGCGATCTGGGTGCGCGTCTGGACGCGGAGCTTGGCGTCGAGGTTCGACAGCGGCTCGTCCATGAGGAACACCTGGGGCTGACGCACGA
>QGUM02000116.1:0-5882 GCA_003242455.2 Actinomycetes bacterium | reverse complement strand
GTCGCGACCGTGGGGGTGGTCGAGAGCCCGTTCTGGTTGAAGAAGTTGACCCATACGAAGGCCGCCGCCGCGACGAGGAGGGCGGCTATCAGGAAGCGGGCCGTCCGGGACAGTCGCATCTATTCCAGCTCCCCTGGGTCGTTGCCGGTGTAGACGTAGACGGTGAAGTCGTACGCCGCGTTCAGCAGCGGGTCGGCCGACTCGTTGTTGTCGACCGCCAGCGAGACCCTGCCGATCTTCGTGAAGCGCTGGAGGCTCTCGAGGCTCGCCAGGAACTCCATGGTCTGGCCGTAGGTCCCCTGCGTCTGCACGCTGAAGCCGATGGGCCTCACGTCCTGGACCTGCTCGCTGGCCGTGCCCTGGCTCAGGCTCTGGACGACGACGTCGGCGCGCGCCGCGGACAGCCTGAGCTGGTCGATGAGGCCGGCGATGTCGCTCTCGCGTGGGAGCTCGGAGAGGAAGATGCGCCTGTCCTCCTCGAGCTGCGCGACGGCCAGCCGCAGGTCGGGCAGGTTGCGCCTGGCGTCCTCGCCGCGCCTGATCTCGACGTCGAGCCTGGCGATGTCGGCCTCGAGCTGCGTGATGCGGTCCTGCGTCGGCCGGTACATGTAGAGGTACCAGAGCGCGCCGGCGACGAGGGAGAGGACGATCGCGATGATCGCGATGTCGCGCTGGCGCAGCCTGCTGAAGCTGAAGTTGCCGAGCCTCACCGCTGGTCCTCCGCGATGGCGCCGACCGTCAGGGAGTAGTCGTAGAGGTCGGTGTCAGCCTGCCGCTGGGCGCTCTGGAACGCGACGCCGTAGTCGCGCGAGCTCTCCAGCGCGCGGATGAACTGCGCGAGCACCTCGGTCGAGACCACGGTGCCGCTGATGTTCATCTCGGCCACGATGCGCCGGCCCTCGAACCGGTTCGCGTCCGCCCGCGGCGGCACGACGGCCGTCATGTTGAGCTGGCGGAAGTCGATGTTGGGCCGGCCGGAGGCACCCTGAGCGGGCAGCGTCTCGAGCAGGCCGGCGATCTCACCCGTCCACATGATGCGGTTCTCGCGCACCGACCGCGCGACGGCGATCAGCTCGTTGAGCTGCTGCTGCCGGGCGAGCAGGTCGCGCTGCTCGCGCAGGAACGGCTGCAGCAGGGCGAGCTGGTCCTCGCGAGCGAGCTTCTCGCGCTGGAGGTTCGCCTCGGTGGTGCTGGCGAAGTACTGCAGGAGCGAGGCGACGCCCAGCACCAGCAGCGGGAAGACGACGATCAGCAGCCGCCAGTACCCGGGCTCACGTACGCGCCTGAGGTTCTTCGGAAGGAGGTTGATGTTTATCATCGCGGACCGCTCCTACCGCCGGTCGCGACGCCGGCCGGGACGGGCTCGCGGTGGATCTCGCCGTCAGTCAACGCCGGCCACCCCCCGCAGCGCCAGGCCCAGCGGGACCGCGAACTCCGACGCCATCTTCTTGAGGTACTGGGTGTCGAAGCGGTTCTCGTCGACGTTGATCGTCAGCCACGGGTCCCCGAGCTCGACGCGGAAGCCGAGCGCGTCGCCGATGGCCTCGGGCAGGCCGCGCAGCTTGGCGCCGCCGCCGGTGACGACCATGCGGCTGATGTTCGCGTCGCCGCTCTGCACGCGGAAGAACTCGAGGGAGCGCCTGATCTCGGTGGTCAGCTCCACCAGCACCGGCCTCAGGGCCTCGTAGACGCGGCCCGGGGAGAACTGCTCGCGCTTGGCGTCGAAGTTGAGGAGGTCCTCCTCGTCCTCGGTGGGGATCGTCGCGGTGCCGTACTCGACCTTGACCTCCTCGGCGCTGTCGAAGTCCAGGCCGAACGCGCGCTGGATCGCGGCCGTGAAGTCGTCGCCCGAGACGTTGATGTTGCGGTTCATCAGCACCCGCTGTCCGCGGACGAGCGTGACCGTCGAGGTGGAAGCGGCGATCTCGAGGACGACGCCTACCTCGTTGGCCTCGGTGTAGAGGTCGCCGGCTAGCGTCGTGCGGGTGAGGTGCTCGCCCAGCAGCGAGCCCTTGAGCGAGCGGAGGAGCGCGAACGGCTTGACGTCGATCACGTACGGTTCGAGGCCCGCCTGCTTGAGGTACTCGACCTGCTGCGTGACCTCGTCGAGGCGCGCGGCGGCGATGACGACCTCGAGCTGCCCGCCCTCCTCGACGTCCTCGGGGTTGTCGAGGACGAAGTAGTCGAGCATGACCTCGTCGATGGGGAAGGGGATGTAGCGCTCCGCTTCCCACTTGATGGCCTCGTCGAGCTCCTGGACCGTCATGCGGGGCACGTGGATGTTCCTCGTGATCGCCTGACGGTTGGACACGGCCGTGACCGTGAAGCGCCGGCTGATGCCGGCGTCGTGGAACAGGGCCTTGATCTCCTCGGCCAAGCCCTGGGCGTCGGTCACCTGGTCGTCGTGGATGAGGCCGGGCGGCATCGGCCGCATGGCCAGCGCGCTCAGGCTGGGTGGGGTGCCGGGTCGCAGCTCCACCACCTTCAGCGCGCTCGTCCCGACCTCGAGACCGACGGCCTCGATCCTGGGACTCAGCCAGCGCGACAAGCGCTCGCGCAATGAGGACATAGGCGTCTCCTCCTCGTAAACCGGGAGGACTCTATCACGCAGTACTCATCTTCCCGCGTGAAATATGCCCACGCAGCCGCCGCTTCTCATGATGCCGTCGCGCACTTGGGGCCCCGGTAGACCGGTCGGTCTAGCCAGCGCCTCTCAGCCCTTCCTCATCGCCCGCGGCACGTCCCTCACGCGCGGGCCGGCGGACCGGCCGCGACCGCCGGGCCGCGCGGGCCGGCATCACTGCGCGGTCCTCGCTAGGTCGTTGAACCGCACGTGCGCGCTGTGGAACTGGACCTCGAGGGAACCGGTGGGCCCGTTGCGCTGCTTGCCGATGATTATCTCGGCGATGCCGTGCTTCTCGGAGTGCGGGTCGTAGTACTCGTCGCGGTAGATGAACATCACCAGGTCGGCGTCCTGTTCGATCGCACCCGAGTTGTGCATGACGACGCCGTCGGCCAGCCACGAGGCAGGGCCGGGGACGGTGAGGTCGTAGACCTCCTCGACGCCGGCCGGCGTGATCTCGACGATCTCGTCCCAGAAGAGGTCGTCCTGCGTCAGCGCGAGGAGACCCGGGTCGTCGAGGACCGTCGCGTGCGACGCGACGGTCGCCGGCGTGGGTGAGAACGAGAAGTGGGCCTGACCGCCGTGAGAGGTCCCGCGCGCCGCGGCGAGCTGACGCTGCGAGAACCCCTTGGCCTTGGCGATGGCTTCCGCGCGGTGGAGGACCTCCCGCGGCAGCGCGTCTCCGTCGGTACCAGGCACGACGTCCGCGAGCCACTCCGCCAAGCGCCTGGCCGGTTCGACCCGGGGGCCGTAGGCGCCCACGGCCTCGAGGAACCTCCGTTGGTGCTCGGCGCCCGATACGTCCACCTGCCACGCCTCGCCGGGTCGGCGCGGAGCCTCGACGCGCGCGACGATGCCTTGCCGCAGGAGCAGGGCCGCCACGTCCTCGGCCAGGCCGGCGCTGGCGGACGCGAAGTGGACGCGGGGACCGCCGGCGCCGCCCCTGGGAGGCACGTAGATGCGCCCGTCCGTCGCCCAGAGGTGCCGCAGGAGGAGCGCCTGCTGGGCGCGACTCAGGAGGAACGCCTGCTGCGGCACGCGCTTCTCGCGAGAGCGCTGCCCGAAGATGCCCAGCTCCTCCAGCCAGGTGCCCACGCCCGCGGGACGCCAAGTGTCGCCGTTCCCTGAGATCAGCAGCCGCCACCAGCCGCCACGGCCCGCGTACCGCTTCACCGCGCTCCCGAGCGAGCGCGCGCCGGCCTCCACGGTCGCGGCGTTGTCCTCGCTCGAGGTGGCGTAGCGGAGGGGCTGGCCCCTGAGGTAGGAGCCGCCGCCGATGAGCTGTCCCAACAGGGCGACGTGCGACGGGTCCCACTCCAGGGACCTGGGCGGGTGGGGCAGCCGACGAGCGATCGCCACGCGGTCGCCGGGCCTTAGGTCCTGGAGGCGGCGCCAGCCGTCTAAGGTGTACCAGAGGTGGCGTGCCGTCGTGCGCCGGACGCGACCGCTCGCCAGGCGGACGGCGAACACCTCGCGCTGGCCGACGCTCCAGACCTTGTCGCTGCGCGCCGTCACGATCCTGCCGGCCTCGTCCATCGCCAGCACCTCGGGCTGGGTGCCGACGAGTTCCGCGATCGGCACGCGACGACCGTCGGCCAGGTCCACCAGGGTGTCGCCGGTGACGCACTCCCTGAGGTCGGACAGCATCGGCCGCTTGTTCGGCCGGCTCTCGACCGCGCGCGAGAGCTGCGAGAGCACGAGGACGGGTATGTCGAGCTCGCGCGCCAGCGCCTTGAGTCCGCGCGAGATCGCCGAGATCTCCTGCTGGCGGTTCTCGCCCTGGCCGCGCGGGCCCGCCGACATGAGCTGGAGGTAGTCGATGAGCAGAAGGTCGAGGCCGTGCTCCTGCTTCAGGCGCCGCGCGCGCGACCTCAGCTCCATCACCGACATGTCGGCGTTGTCGTCGATGAAGATCTTGGCCTCCGACATGCGGCCGGCCGTGTCGGCGAGGCGCTGGAAGTCGCGCTCGGTGAGCTGGCCGTTGCGCACGCGCGACATGTCGACGCGCGCCTCGGAGCAGAGCATGCGCGTCACGAGCTGGATCGCCGACATCTCCAGCGAGAAGATGCCCACCGAGGCGTTCGCCTTCAGCGCGGCGTTGAGGACGATGTTGAGGCCGAGCGCCGTCTTGCCCATCGAGGGGCGAGCGGCGAGGACGTTGAGCGTCGACGGGTGGAGACCCGCCGTCATCTGGTCCAGGTCGTGGAAGCCGGTCGGCAGGCCCGAGACCGGCGTCGGGTTCACGAACCTGTCGTTGATCTCCTGGAACGTCTCCCTGACCAGGGAGCTCATCGTCTCGAAGCTGGCGCGCCGCTTGCGCGTCGTGAGCTCGAAGATGCGCTTCTCGGCCTCGTCGAGGACCTCCTCGACGGGCACCGCCTGGTCGTAGGCCGCCTGCATGATCCGGCCGCTGGCGGCGATGAGCTCGCGCAGCGTGGCCTTCTCCATGACGATGCGCGCGTAGCTGTCGGCGAACGCCGCCGTGGGCACGCCGTCGGCCAGACCGATCAGGTAGTTGATGCTGCCGACGCTCTCCAGCTCCCCAGACGAGCGCAGCTCCTCGGTGAGCGTCACCAGGTCCACCGGCTCGCCGCGGCGGTGGAGGCGCTCCATCGCCCGGAAGATCTTCCGGTGGGCCTCCTTGTAGAAGTGGTTCTCGGTGAGGGTCCCCTCGAGCGACGCGTAGACGTCGTTGTCGAGCAGTATGGACCCCAGGACGCTCATCTCCGCCTCGATGCTGTGGGGGGGAGTCCGGCTGTCCACGACCGGCATGGTACCACCGGGCCTGGTCGTAGAATGGCCGTCCATGGAAGTCGCCCTAGCCGCGGCGATCGCGTTCCTGACGGCGTTCCTCGCGGGGTCGCTGCCCCTCGGGGCCCGCCTCGTCGAGCGCATGTCCGGCTGGTCCCCGCGCGACGTGAACCCCCACCTGCTGGGCGTCGAGAACGTCACCAGGCTGGTCGGGGGCGGGGTCGCCCTGGCCGCGTTCGGGGTCGACGTCCTCAAGGGCATGGTGGGCCTCGCTGCGGGCGCCATGGCGGGCTGGCTGTTCACGGCCCTCGTCTACGTGGGCGCGCTCGTCGACACTCCGGGGCTGCATGCGGCCGCGCTGCTCGCCCTCACGGCCAGCGAGACGGGCCTGGTGGCCGCGCTGGCGGCGGCGGGCCTGCTCGGCGTGGTCGTCGGCCACCTCGCGCCCCTGCCGCTGCCCGGCATCGCGGTCGCCCCGCGGGGCCGGGGTAACGGCGTGCTCCTGGGT
>QGUM02000011.1:0-25128 GCA_003242455.2 Actinomycetes bacterium | reverse complement strand
GTCGGAGCGCGGCAAGCGCCTGGGGGACATGCTCGTCGGCACGTACGCGATGCGCACGCGCGGCGGCCGCACCATGCTCCCGCCGGTCGTCATGCCGTACTCCCTCGCGGAGTGGGCGTCGACGGCGGACATCTCCCGCCTGCCGGACGGCCTCGCGCTCACCGCGCGCCTGTTCCTCGCGCGCGCCGCGACCATGGAGCCCGCCACGCGCGCCCGCCTGGGCAGCGTGATCGGCGCGAGGATCCTCGAGCACGTCGCTCCCCCGCCCCCGCCCGGCACGCACCCGGAGACGGTCACGGCCGCGGTGCTCGCCACCCGCCGCGACCGCGAGTACGCCGTCGCGCTGCGCGAGAGCGCGGCCGATGCCGAGGAGACGGCGCGCGCCGCGCGCCTGCCGTACGGCATGGAGGACGTCGACAACTGAGCCGGCGCGGGCATCCGCGGGGCCGCGCGGGCCGCAGCGGTCAGTAGCGGTAGTGCTCGGCCTTGAACGGGCCCGTGCGCGGCACGCCCAGGTAGTCCGCCTGGGTCTGGGTCAGCTCGGTGAGGCGCACGCCCAGCGCATCGAGGTGCAGGCGCGCGACCTTCTCGTCGAGCTCCTTGGGCAGACGATGCACGCCCAGCGGATAGGCGTCGAGGTTGGTCCACAGCTCGATCTGCGCGAGCACCTGGTTGGCGAAGGACGTGCTCATGACGAACGAGGGGTGACCCGTCGCGTTGCCGAGGTTCATGAGACGGCCCTCGCTCAGGACGATGATCGAGTGGCCGTCGGGGAAGGTCCACTCGTCGACCTGCGGCTTGACGGGCTCGCGCTTGGCGCCGGAGCGGGCGAGGCCGGCCATGTCGATCTCGTTGTCGAAGTGGCCGACGTTGGCGACGATCGCCTTGTCCTTCATCGCCGCCATGTGCTCCACGCGGATGATGTCGCGGTTGCCGGTCGTGGTGATGAAGAAGTCCGCGCGGTCCACGTAGTCCTCGACGCGGGCGACCTCGTAGCCGTCCATCACGGCCTGCAGCGCGCAGATGGGATCGATCTCCGTGACGACGACGCGCGCACCCTGGCCGCGCATCGCCTCGGCCGCGCCCTTGCCCACGTCGCCATAGCCGCACACCACGGCGAGCTTGCCGCCGATGAGCACGTCGGTGGCGCGGTTGAGACCGTCCGGCAGGGAGTGGCGGATGCCGTAGCGGTTGTCGAACTTGGACTTGGTGACCGAGTCGTTGACGTTGATCGCGGGGAACAGCAGCTCGCCGCGAGCGTGCATCTGGTCGAGCCGGTGGACGCCGGTGGTCGTCTCCTCGCTCACGCCGACGATTCCCGCGGCCATGCGAGTGAAGCGCGTGGGGTCCGCGGCGAGGGAGCGGCGCAGCACGGCGCGCATCGCCTCGACCTCGGGGTTGTGCTCCGGGTCCTCCTCCTCGAGCGGATCGGGCACGAAGCCCGCCTTCTCGGCCTTGACGCCCTCGTGGACCAGGAGCGTCGCGTCGCCGCCGTCGTCGAGGATGAGGGTGGGGCCGTCGTGGCCCGCCCACGTGAGGATGCGGTCGGTGTAGTCCCAGTACTGCTCGAGCGTCTCGCCCTTCACCGCGAACACGGGCACGCCGTCAGGAGCCGAGTACGTGCCGGGGCCCACGACCACGGCCGCCGCCGCGTCGTCCTGCGTGGAGAAGATGTTGCACGAGGCCCAGCGCACCTCGGCGCCGAGCGCCGTGAGGGTCTCGATGAGCACCGCGGTCTGCACCGTCATGTGCAGCGAGCCGGCGATGCGCGCGCCCTTGAGCGGCTGGCTCGGGCCGAACTCCTCGCGCAGGGCCATGAGGCCCGGCATCTCCTTCTCCGCGAGGCGGATCTGGGTGCGTCCCGCCTCGGCGAGCGCGAGGTCGGCGACCACGTAGTCGTCGGCGAGGGTCACGGGGTCTCCTTCTTCTTCGCTGCGGGCTTCGTCGCTGCGCGCTTTGTCGCCGATGCCCTGGACGCGGCGGGCTTCTTCGCGGCGCGCTTCGTCGCCGCCGACGCCTTGGCCGCCGCGGGCGTGCGCCCCTCTCCCTCGCGACGGACATCGGGCTCGAGGAAGATGAGCCGCGCCGCGGGGACGGCCGCGCGGATGGCCGCCTCGGCACGGTTGGTCTGGTCGGAGAGCTCGCCGAGCGTCATGCTCGCGGGTGCGGCGACCTTGGCGGTGACGAGGATGTCGTCAGGGCCCAGGTGGACGGTGCGCATGTGGATGACGTCGTCGTAGCCCTCGGCGGCGAGAGCGCGGCGGATCTTGCGGATGTCCTCCGGGTTGGCCGCCTCGCCCACGAGCATCGACTTGGTCTCACGGCCGAGCACGAAGGCGATGGAGCACAGCAGGATGCCGATCATCGCGGCGCCGATGGCGTCCCAGCGGCCGTCGTGGGTGACGAGCGTCATCGTCACGCCGAACAGCGCGAAGATCAGGCCCAGGAGCGCGCCCAGGTCCTCCAGGAGGATGACGGGCAGCTCCGGCGCCTTGTGGCGCTGGATGAAGCGACGCCAGGAGCGGCCCCGACGCACCTTGTTGGCCTCGACGATCGCGGTGCGGAAGGACAGGCTCTCGAGGACGATCGCGACGAGGAGCACCACCACGGGCACCCAGTGCCACGAGTCGATGGGATGCGGATCGGAGAACTTGTGCCATGCCTCGTACAGGGCGAACAGGCCGCCGAGCGTGAACAGCACGATCGCCACGAGGAACGCGTAGTAGTACCGGTCGCGCGAGTAGCCGAAGGGGTGCTCCGGCGTCGCGTCACGGCGGGCGCGCTTGGCGCCGACGAGCAGCAGCACCTGGTTGCCGGAGTCCGCGAGCGAGTGGATCGCCTCGGCGAGCATCGAGGACGCTCCCGTCAGGAGGAACGCGACGACCTTGGTGACGGCGATGCCGACGTTCGCCATGAGCGCGGCGAGGACGGCCTTGGTGCCGTGCTCCGCGCCGTGCCCGTGGCCGCTGTCAGAGTCGACGTGTGCCACTCATCCCTCCCGAATGACGGCGAGCACGCTGTCGCGCACCCGCTCCATGACGTCCTGCTCGGCCGCCTCCACGTTGAGACGCAGGAGCGGCTCGGTGTTGGACGGCCGGACGTTGAACCACCACTTCTCATCATGGCCGTCCCAGTGGCTCACCGTCAGGCCGTCGAAGTCGTCGGAGTCCACGCCGTCCGTGACGAAGGCGTCGCGCACGCGCTGGGTGGCGGCCGCGACATCGGCGACGGTGGAGTTGATCTCGCCCGACGCGACGTAGGGGTCATGCGCGGCGAGCAGCTCGCTCAGCGGCGCGTCCTGGCTGCCCAGGGCCGCGAGGACGTGCATCGCCGCGAGCATCCCGGAGTCGGCGAACCAGAAGTCGCGGAAGTAGAAGTGCGCGCTGTGCTCGCCGCCGAACACGGCGTCGAGCTCGGCCATCTGCGCCTTGATGTAGCTGTGGCCCACGCGGGCGCGGACGGTGCGCGCGCGTGCGGCGCGCAGCTGCTCGGGCACGGCGCGCGAGCAGATGAGGTTGTGGATCACGGTCGGGATGCGACCGGCCTGGTGCTCGCGCTCGGTCTCCCGCAGTCCCACGAGGCACGTGATGGCCGAAGGGCTCACCACCTGGCCCTTCTCGTCCACGACGAAGCAGCGGTCGGCGTCGCCGTCGAAGGCGAGACCGATGTCGGCTCCGTGCTCGAGCACCGCCGCCTGGAGGTCGCGCAGATTCTCCGTCTCGAGCGGGTTGGGCTCGTGATGGGGGAACGTGCCGTCGAGCTCGAAGTACATCGGGACGATGTCGATGGGCAGCGCGGGCAGCCCCGCGGCCGTGCCGAGCACCGCCGGGACGGTGTGGCCCGCCATCGCGTTCGCGGCGTCCACGACCACCTTGAGCGGGCGGATGCCGTCGAGCGGCACGAGCACGCGCAGGAAGGCGCCGTAGTCCGCGAGCGTGTCGCGGTCCGTCACGGAGCCCGGGGCGCTCGCAGGCTCGAAGCCGTCGACGAGGTAGCGGGCGGTGAGCTCGCGCACCTCGGCCAGGCCGGTCTGCTCTCCCACGGCGCGTGCCTTGGAGCGGCACAGCTTCATGCCGTTGTAGGCGGCCGGGTTGTGGCTCGCAGTGATCATCACGCCGGGCAGGTCGAGCGCGCCCGACGCGTGGTACAGGCCGTCGGTGGAGCACAGGCCGATGCGGATGACGTCGATGCCGCGAGCGGTGACGCCCTCGGCGACCGCGGCGGCCAGGCCGGGTCCGCTCTCGCGCATGTCATGACCGATGACGACGGCGCTCTCTCCGTCAGGGATGACGATCGCGTCGACGAAGGCCGCGCCGATGGCGCGGGCGACGTCCTCTGTGAGGGCCTCTCCGACGATTCCTCGGATGTCGTAGGACTTGATGAGCGCGGTGAGATCCGGATAGGTCACCGGGAAAGCCTAATGCGTGGGGTGCGGCGCCCGGGCCAGACCCCCGCCCGGCTACGCCTCGCTCGTGACGACCCGCAGGTGTCCGCGACGCGGCTCGGTCGGCATCGGCGCGGACGGCGCAGAAGGCTCGGGAAGCGCGAGCCGGCCCGCCTCGCGCACGGCGCGAGCCAGGGCGTCGAGGTCGTCGGGCGAGGGGCCGGAGTCGACGAACTCCTGGTGGATGCGCACCACGTCCCACCCGCGCGGCGCGGTGAACCGCTCGGCATGCATGGCGCACAGGTCATAGGAGTGCGGCTCCGCGAGCTCGGAGAGCTGGCCCACCACCACCATCTGGTCCGCGTACACGTACGTGAGCGTGGCCGCTGCGGGGCGGCTGCACGCGGTCTTGGTGCATTGCCTGACTGCCAACACAATCCGGACGCTACCCGCAGCGACGCCGCCTTCCCAGGCACCACGCCGCGATCGCGTTAGCCTCGACGCATGAGGCGCCGCGACACCCACGGACGCGGGCTGCGACGGCCGCTGTTCCCGCCGACGAGCCCCGGATACCGCACGCGCGCCGAGCGCTTCGACGACCTCGTCTTCGACGCCACGGAGCGCCTCGAGCGGCGCTGGGGCAAGGAGTGGGGCCGGCTCGACGTGGGCGTGGAGGACGTGCCGCCCTCCGACCCCGCGCCGTGGGAGCCGGGCGTTCCGCTGGGACGGCTGTTCCCTGGCGAGTATGGCGCCCCCGCCCGCATCGTGCTGTACCGCCGCCCCATCGAGCAGCGCGCACGACCGGAGGAGCTGCCCGCCCTCGTGCGCGACGTCCTCGCCGAGCACGTGGCCCACCACCTGGGCCGGCCGCCCGAGGAGATCGACCCGGAGTACGGCCTGGGAATGCTCTAGGGCGCCGATGCAGAGCCCTCGCGCGCGGACTGCGTGCGGCTCGAGCCGTCAGCGGCCCACGACCGGCGCGTACTGGCCCGGCGCGACGAGCAGCTCGCGATCCGCGCGCTCCGTGCTGGCGGGAACGAGCGTGGCGATCCAGCCCTCCTCGGTGGTGAGCTCCACCGCCCACGCGAAGCGTCCCGTCGCCGTGACGAGCGTGCCGGGAGGCAGCGTCACCGGGACGCGCGCCACGGTGCGCGCGGGAACGGATGCCGTGGCGATCGTGGCGCCCTGCGGGTCGGTGAAAGTGACAGAGCCGCCTACCGGCGAGTAGACCGCGAGCGTCGCCGTCTCGAGCGGGACCACGGCGGCGAGGGTCGCGGCCGTCGAGTCGTCGACGCCGAGCGTCCACGAGTGGTCGTAGGCGAGGTCGCCGATCGTGCCCTCGGTGGCCAGGCGCGGAACGACGGTCCGGGCCGCGGCCAGGACGGGCGCATCGGCCGTGACCTCGATCGCTCCCACGCCCTCGACCGGGACGGGGATGTCCGTCACGACTCCCGGCTCCAGCTCGATGCCGCGGGCGCCGAGCCACGGCTGCGGGCCGGTCTCGGACACGAACGCCACGGTGGCGGACGCCCCTTCGGGCGCCATCAGGCGCAGCGTCACGGTCGATCCCTCGACCGGCGAGCCCACGGCGGGGATGACGAGGCGCGTGCTCGGCGCGAGGGCGCCGACGAGGTCCGTGCCCGCTGGCTGGAAGCCGTCCAGGCGCGAGTCCTGCAGCACCGCCACCAGTCCGGGCCCGCTCGACTCGACGTGGAGCGCGAGCGTCGGCAGCTCGACCGCGATGCCCTCGATGAGCCGCTCCTCCTGGCTGCGCGGGCCCACGGCGATGACGACCGGCTCCCCCACCTGGCCCAGCGGGCCGTAGACGGTCACGCGCGCCTCGGCCGGGGCGTCGGAGGGGTTGGACAGGATCAGGCGCGCGCTCGAGCCGAGCGTCGTGGCCCCGCCCACGAGCCACTCGTCGAAGCCCGCCGTGAGGCACGTCACGGCCGCCAGGCCGGCGATGTCGCCGTCGCCGACGCGCTCGAGGCTTCCCGCGATGGGCGCCGTCCAGGCGGTGCCGATGCCCACCGGGGTCGACTCGCCCTCGCCGAAGACGAGGAGCAGCCGGTCGTCCGTGCTCGCCGCCAGGTCCCCGGACGAGCCCTGGTCGCCCACCGGCAGGCGCTGGGGTCCCGGGCAGGCGGCGACGGCGGCGCCGGGCGCGACGGCGAACTCCTGGGCCGCCTGGCGCGGCGGGGACGCCGGCGGGGCGAGGACCGCCGCGGCGACGGCGCCCAGGAGCAGGACGGGAACGAGCCAGCGCAGCGTCCTCACGACTCACGCTCCCTCACGCCGCGCTCGCCTAGCGGGATGGCTCCCAGGAGCGCCCATGCGGTCGCGGCGGCCGCTGCCCACCACCACACGCTGTGCATCGTGTCGCGGTACCCGTACGCGAGGACGCCGCCGCCCGTGGGCACCGCGAAGGCCTGACGGCCCAGCTCGTCCTCGGTCTCGAACAGCGGCTCGCCGTCCAGGCTCGCGCGCCAGGAGCCGTCGCGCGGCACGGCGATGACAAGCAGGCCGCCCGCGTCGCGCGGCAGGCGCAGCTCGCCGCTCGCGTAGCCGGACGGGACCACGATCACGCCGTGGGGCGACTCGATCCAGGCGCGAGAGACCGGCTCGTCGCTCAGCGGCCGGTCGACGCGGTAGGTCGTGCCGCGCTCGCTGCCTCCCACGAGGGCGAGCGCGGTGTTGGAGTCGAGAGCGGCCTTGATGCGGTCCTCTCCCGGTCCGGCGACCACGGTGCCGATGCCCCAGGCGGCGAGCACGTCGGTGTCGCTCAGCCCGCCCGCGGCGAGCTCGGCGACGGCCTGGGCGAGGTCGGCGGCCGTCGCGCCGTCATAGCCGGGCCGCGCGAGCGGCGTGCCGTGGGCGTCGGCGAACGCCCGTCCGGTGGCGTGCTCCGTCCCATCCGTCGCGAGGACGGCATACGAGACCTGGCCGTCCTCGGCGGAGGTGAGCACGAGCGTGCGCGCCCGATCGGGGCCGGTCTGCTCGAGAGGGATCGCGAGCGGGAGGACGTCGGCGGAGGCCATGGTCCCCAGGCCCTTGACGGCCCCGGGCCACGCGAGCAGCGCAGCCGCGGCCAGGAACACCGCGGCGCCGACGATCGCGCCCGCCCGCGCGACCGTCGCACGGGCCTTCACTCCCGCCTCCTTGATCGCCGGCAGGAGGCCGTACGCCAGCGCGACCGCGCCCAGGAGGCCCAGGGCGGCGAGCGACGAGCCCGCGCCCGGCCAGCCGACCGCTCCGACGCCGCCCGCGCCATCGGGCCACGCCGCGACGACCGACTGCGACACCACCGCCAGCAGCAGCCCGACGGCACCGACCGCAAGGCTCGCGAGCACGGCGCGCGAGCGCCACCCTGCGACGAGCGCGACGATCGCGGCCACGAGCGTGATCGCCCCGGGGGCGTAGGCCGCGAGCGCGGCGGGCTGGAAGAGCTCGGGCCAACGCCAGGCGCCGTCGCTGCCCGCGAGGAGCTGGTGCCAGCTCAAGGGATCGAACGGCGCGCTCGGGCCCGGCTCGCGGGCCAGGACGCTCACGGCGTCACGGGGGTTGCGGGCCGCCCCGACGAGGCCGGGAAGGCCCACCACGAGCGGCAGGAGGCCGATGGTCCACACGCGCCAGCGCACGTCTCCCGCACGCGCGCCCACGGCCGCGAGGATCACGAGGCTCGGCAGGAGCAGGATGGGAGCGGCGACCGTGGCGACGGCAAGGGCGACGGCGGCGAGGAGACCGGCGTTCGCCGAGGGGCGACGTGACGGCGGGTACTCGGAGCCGTCTCCGAGAATCTCCCCCTTGCGCCAGCCCGTCGCGTACGCGAGGCCCCACGCCGCCCACGGAAGCGCGAGGTGCGCGATGACGGCCCCCAGGCGGACATCGGCCACCGAGGCGAGGAACAGCGGCCACAGGCCATAGGCGAGCGAGACGGCGGCGCGCACGAGCGGAGCGCGCGTCGCGGTTCCCGCGGCACACCACGCGCTCACGACCGCGATCGCCGGGGCGAGGGCGAAGAGCGCCACGATGCTCGCCCGCAGGTCGCCGCCGAGGAGGGCCAGCGGGGTGAGCATCGTCGCGAAGGTGCCGTCGAGCGCGGGCATGCCGAGGCCCGCCTCGCTCCAGCCGGACCAGCCGCGCGCCCACAGGTCCGTCAGGCGGACGTCGGTCGCGCCGACGCCGGGACCGGTGAGCATGCCTCCCGTCCACGCGTCGACGAGCCAGCGCGCGGACAGCGCGAGCGAAGCGGCCAGCCCGACGGCTGCGGTGACCGTGAGCCAAACGCGGTTGCGGGCACGGCGCGCGATGAGCTCGCCACGGATGACGTCCGTGGGGATGCGCTCGAGTCGCGCCGCGTCGAGCCTGCCCAGGTCCCGCTCGCGGATCTGGCGCCACACGTCGGCCGGCCCGGCCAGCAGGCGGCGCTCGACGCCGCGGCGCACCGCGACCCTGCGCAGGGACGCTCGCGAGCGCGCCATCGCGCCCGTGCGCGCGAGCAGCAGGAACGGCACGCCGAGCTCCGCGAGAGCCAGGCGCGGGTGGTTCTGCATGATGCGCAGCAGGGCCCGAGCGACGACAGAGAGGGGCAGCGACACGGCAAGCAGCGGGATCGCCCACAGCGGCGCCCACACGAACGCGTGCACCCACTCGCCCGTGCGGCGAGCGGCGTGCGTGGCGCGCTTGAGGCCGATGCCGGTGCGGCGCCCGTAGAGCGCCTCTTGGGCGTGGCGCACCTTGGCGTCCGGCACCACCACGACGTCGCGACCCGCGACCCAGGCGCGGCGGCAGAAGTCGATGCTGTCGCCGAAGCCGCCGTACACGTCGTCCGTGCCGCCGATCGCGTCCCACAGATCGCGCGAGACGAGCGCGGCGGCGAGGGAGACGGCGAGCACGTCATCGCGCTCGGCGTGCTGGCCCTGGTCGATGTCGTCCTCGGCGGCCAGGCCCACCCGCTTGCCGCCCCATGCGGCCACGGTGGTTCCCACGTTGACCAGGCGCGAGGCGTCGTCCCACCGCACGTGCGTCGCTCCGACGACCCCGGCGCGCGGCCGCTTGCGCGAGACGGCGTCGAGGCGGGCGAGGGCATCGGGCGCGGGGGCCGCGTCGTCGTGGAGGAGCCACAGCAGCTCCTCGTCGACGGCCGGCTGGACGGGACGCTCCGCGAGGAGCGCGTCGACGGCGCGGCCGAACGTGGGCGCGGCGGTCCGGAAGATGTCGACGGCGATGCCGCCGGGAAGCTCGGGGAGGGCCGCGTCGGCGACGAGGACCAGGTGCAGGACGTCAGGCTTGCGCTGCAGCGCGGCGAGCGCCGCGAGGACGGCAGGCAGTCGCGACGAGCGGCCGTCCGTCACCAGCACGGCGCGGATGAAGCGCGTGCCGGTCACGAAGCCTCCTCACGGAGGGGCGGCTCAGACAGCGCGGCGCTTGAGCTTGCGGCGCTCACGCTCCGACAATCCGCCCCAGATGCCGAAGCGCTCGTCGTTCGCGAGGGCGTAGTCAAGGCACTCGGCGCGCACCTCGCACGCCGCGCACACCTTCTTTGCCTCACGCGTCGAGCCTCCCTTCTCAGGGAAGAACGCCTCGGGATCGGTCTGCGCGCACAGGGCGCGATCCTGCCAAGACAGCGGGCCCTCCGCGGCCGCGGAGAAGATGTCCACGACCGACGCAAGCGTGGAGGGGGTGCCTGCGTCCGAGGGCATGGAGCCTGTGTATATATTCCACATGTGCTCGTCCTCCGTATCGACGCGGACAGCTTCGCTGCCTGAGGGAATTACACCGGTGTAATCCCCGTGCGTCAAGTCGACGTTACATCAGTCACAGGCGCCTCGCACGGCGGGAGCCGACGCGCACGGAAGGCCTTCTGCCCGTGCGGGAACCCGCGCTCGCCCGCAACCGTTCGCCACCCAGGGCCTTCGCGGGGGAGGTCTACACTGTGAACGCCGATCGCCACGGATGAGGAGGGGCACGTGAGCACCCGAGAGACCACGCGCGTGCGTCACGCCACGCGCCAGAAGCGCCATCCGGTGCTCACCGCTCTCATCCTCGCGTTCGCGGGGCTCCTGGGCTTCGTCATCGTCTTCTCCCAGACCGTCATCCAGGGCGTCGAGGCGCGCATCGAGACCCACAACGTCTCCCCGCTGCTCGGCGACGACCGTCCGCCGCCCGCGCTTCCGCCGGACGACTCGGCGAAGGGCCGCGCGCTCAACATCCTCCTCATGGGATCCGACGACCGCTCAGGCGAGAACGCAGCCATCGGCGGCAAGGAAGCCGGTCAGCGCAACGACACGACGATCATCATGCACATCTCCGCGGACCGACAGCGTGTGGAGCTGCTGTCGATCCCGCGCGACACGATGGTCCGCCTCGCCCAGTGCGAGCGCTCCGACGGCTCGATCCAGAAGAGCTACTTCGGCATGTTCAACGAGGCGTTCGCCAACGGCGGCAAGTTCGGCTCCAAGTCCGATGCCGCGGCCTGCACCATCCGCACGGTCGAGTCCCTCACCGGCATCCGCATCGACCACTGGGCGATCATCGACTTCGTGGGCTTCCAGCGCATGGTCGATGCCGTGGGCGGCGTGCCCATGTGCATCCCTGCGCCGGTCTACGACAAGTACTCCGGCCTCAACCTGGAGGCCGGCCCGCAGGTGCTGGACGGCGTGCAGGCGCTCCAGTACGCTCGCGCCCGGCACGGCACCGGCTTCTCGGGCTCCGACCTGGACCGCATCGACCGCCAGCAGGTGCTGCTGAAGAACCTCGCACGCAAGGTCATCGGCGCGCAGGTCCTCTTCAACCCGCGCGACCTGTTCTCCTTCATGTCCGCGGTCGCGGAGTCCATGACGATGGACGAGACGCTCGGCGACATCGACGGCTACTCCGTGGGCCTGGGCCTGTCGCTGCGCAACCTCGACACCAAGGCCGGCATCATCATGGGCACGGCCCCGGTCCGCGGCTACGCGCCCAACCCGAACCGCCTCGAGTTCGCGCCGGCCGCCGCCCAGGTGTTCGCGGCCATGGCGAACGACCAGCCGATCGCGCCGCACCTCGACAAGTACTCCTCCTCGCCCGCGAACGACCCCGAGGCCTTCGAGCCCTCGGCCACGGGCGGCTCCGGCTCTTCCGAGGGCGGCTCAAGCTCGGCACCGGTTCCGCCGCGCGAGACCGAAGAGGACATCCTCGCCGGCTGCACGCACTGAGCGACCGGTCCTGTCGCGTCGTCGCCCCCACGCGTCGTGACGGCACGATGAGCGCGGGCGGTCCCGCCGCTCGGGCTCCACGCCGCGCGCAGCGCGCGCGGACGCGGCCTACAGCGCGCGCAGCGCCGCGCCCTTGGCCTCCGCCTGGGCCCGCAGCGACTCCTGGAAGTCGCGCATCGTCTCACGCAGCGCCTCCGCCTGCGGCCCCTCGCCCGCGGCGAGGATGCGCGCGGCGAGCAGGCCGGCGTTGCGAGCCCCGCCCACAGACACCGTCGCGACGGGCACTCCCGCGGGCATCTGCACGATGCTCAGCAGGGAGTCCAGGCCGTCCAGGTGGGCGAGCGGCACGGGCACGCCGATGACCGGCAGCGGGGTGACGGAGGCCAGCATGCCCGGCAGGTGGGCGGCTCCGCCCGCTCCCGCGATGATGACCCTGAGTCCGCGCTCCTCGGCCGAGCGGCCGTACGCGATCATCTGCTCGGGCATGCGGTGCGCGGAGACGACGTCCTTCTCGTACGGGATGCCGAACTCCTCGAGCGCCTGAGCGGCGGCCTGCATGACCGACCAGTCCGAGTCGGACCCCATCACCACGCCAACGAGCGTCATCGCCTCTCCGATCTGCTCCGGCCCCTGTCAGAGCCCGTCCCTCACGATAGCCGCGGCGGCCACGGCGCGGCGGCAGACCTCGTCGACGTCGTCGCCGGTCACGGTCACGTGACCCACCTTGCGGCCCGCGCGCACCTCCTTGCCGTACAGGTGCACCTTGGCGCGGGGATCGGTGACCTGGGCGAGCGCGGCGGGCAGGTCCTCGCGCGCTCCGCCCAGCACGTTCGCCATGACGGTGACCGCCGCTGTGGGCGTCGTGTCGCCGAGCGGCAGGTCCAGGACGGCGCGCAGATGCTGCTCGAACTGGCTCGTCACGGAGCCGTCGATGCTCCAGTGGCCGGAGTTGTGCGGCCGCATGGCCAGCTCGTTGACGAGGATCCGCTCCCCCGCCTGGAACAACTCCACCGCGAGGACCCCGGTGACGTCGAGCTTGGTGGCGATGACCTCCGCGAGGTGCTCGACCTCCCGCTGCGCGAGCGCGGAGAACCCTGGGGCCGGCGCGATGACCTCCGAACACACGCCGTCGCGCTGGATCGACTCCACCACGGGCCATGTGCGGATCTCGCCGGACGGGCGGCGCGCGACCTGGATCGCGAGCTCGCGGTCGAAGTCCACGGCCTCCTCGGCGAGCAGCCGCGGGCCGCCGTCGCCGATCGCCTCGAGCCAGTCCGCGACCTGCTCCGGGTGGGTGACGACCCGCACGCCCTTGCCGTCGTAGCCGCCGCGGGCGGTCTTGACGACGGCGCGGCCGCCCGCCTCGGCCAGGAAGTCGGCGACGTCCTCGAGCGAGGCGACCTCGCGCCACAGCGGATTGGGCAGGCCGAGCGCGTCCAGGCGCGTGCGCATCGCGATCTTGTCCTGAGCGTGCAGCAGCGCGCCGGCATCGGGCCGCGCGGGCACGCCGGCCTCGGCGCATGCGGCGAAGACCTCGGCGGGGATGTGCTCGTGCTCCCACGTGACGACGTCGGGCCTGGGCTCGGCAAGGAGGCGGCGGACGGCGTCTGGATCGGAGGGCATGCCCACGACGATCTCGTGCGCCGCGAGCGCCGCCGACGCCTGCTCGGACTCCACGAGCACCCGCAGCGTGATGCCGAGCGCGGTCGCGGCCGGAGCCATCATCCGAGCGAGCTGCCCGCCGCCCACCACTGCCACGATCACAGGGAAAACCTACCGCCGGTAGGCTCGACCCCCGTGACGATACGGCTCACCGCCCAGACCACGGAGCTCATCCGCTTCCTCGCGGTGGGCCTCGCCGGCGTCATCGTGAACCTGGGAGTCTTCAACCTGCTGCGCTGGGGGCCCCTCGCTCCGCATGCCGAGGTGGCAGGCGACTCCGACCGCGTCGTGACGGCCAAGGTCATCGCGGCCGTCGTGTCGATCGTCTTCGCGTGGTGGGCGCACCGCGGCTGGACGTTCCGCGGCGAGCGCCGTCACCGGCCCGCGCGCGAGCTCGTGCTCTTCGGCGTCGTCAACGGCATCGCACTGGCGATCGAGGCGGGCGTCCTCGGCCTCACCCACCACGGCCTGGGGCTCGCGACGGCGGCATGGGACAACCTGTTCTCGCTCGTGGGCATCGGCCTGGGCACGATCGCCCGGTACGCGGGATACCGACTGTTCGTCTTCCACTCCGACGCCGGCGCAAGGCCGGGCTCGGCCGCCCCGTCCCTCGTCGACCGCCCCGACGCCTCCGCGTAGCCGCCGCGCGTCAGTCCTTGCGACCCGGCGCGCCTCTGCCGCGACGCGCCTTCGCGGTGCGCCCGTGCGCGACCACGGAGTCGGGGTCGACCATGGGCGGGACGCTCTGCAGGAAGACGGAGAACGCCGCGGGCGCGCGCTGGGACAGCTCGAGCCTGCCGCCGTCGGCCGCGACCAGGTCGCGCGCCAGAGCAAGGCCGATGCCCGTTCCCTTGCCCGACGTGACCGAGCGCTCAAAGATGCGCGGCGCGAGCTCCTCGGGCACACCCGGGCCCTCGTCGCGCACCTCGATGACGACGGTCTGGCTTGTGCCCGACGCGCGGGCCGAGACGTACGTGGTGCCGCCGCCGTGGACGAGCGAGTTCTCGATGAGCGTGGCGAGCACCTGGGCGAGGGCGCCTGGGGTGGCGAAGACCTCTTCGTCGACCTCGCCGAAGCGCAAGGCCCGCTTGGCCTTGGCGAAGGCGGGCTCCCACTCCTCGCGCTGCTGCTCGAAGACCTCCGCGAGCTCGACGACCTGCGTGCCCGATCCGGCGGAGCTGCGGGAGCGGCCCAGCAGCTCGTCCACGACTCCCACGAGCCTCTCGACCTGCTCGAGCGAGGCCTCCGCCTCCGCCCGCACCTCGTCGTCCGTGGTGAGCGCGGCGATCTCCTCAAGGCGCATGGTGAGCGCCGTCAGCGGCGTGCGCAGCTGGTGCGAGGCGTCCGACGCGAACTGACGCTCGGTCGCGAGCCGGGCGGCCATGCGATCGGCCGAGCGCGCCAGCTCGTCGGCGACCATGTCGATCTCCTCCACGCCGCTGCGCCGCAGCTTGAGCCGCACCTGGCCCGAGCCCAGCTGCTCGGCGGACGCGGCGAGGTAGACGAGCGGCGCGGCAAGGCGGTTCGCCTGCCAGCGGGCCATCCACACGCCCGCGATGACCGCCGCAACGCCCAAGGCGATGACGAGCGCCACGGCGCGGGCCATCTCGCCGTACACCTCCCAGCGGCTGGCGTGCATGATGACGACGACGCCCGACTCGGTGACGCGGCTCGCGGAGTACGCCTGAGCCGGCTTCTCTCCCGCGCTGAGCTCCTCCCCCGTGGGCAGGCGCACCGAGATGTACTCGGGCGCGCCGGGAGCGGTGCCCAGATAGCTGCGCAGCACCCGCTCCTCGATGTTCTCCTCGCGGTCGAAGCGCACCTCGAGGGCGCGACCCGCCGTGTCCGCGCGGGCCTGGAGGTCCTTGAGGTGGTCGGCGCGCACGATCTGCGCGGCGAGCACGGTGAGCGGCACGCCCAGCAGCAGCACGGCCACCGTCAGCGCTGACAGGGTGGCGACCAGGACGCGACGTCGCATGGCGGGTCCGAGCTGCTAGTCGTTCTCGAAGCGGAAGCCCATGCCGCGGACGGTCGTGATGTAGCGCGGGCTCGTCGCGTCGTCGCCGAGCTTGCGACGCAGCCACGACACGTGCATGTCGAGCGTCTTGGACGGCGCGTGCGGCTCGGCGCCCCACACGTCGCGCATGAGCTGCTCGCGCGACACGACGGAGCCGGCATGCGCGACGAGGACGTGGAGGAGGTCGAACTCCTTGCTCGACAGCTGCAGCTCCTGGTCGCCCAGGAAGGCGCGATGGGCGGCGACGTCGATGCGCACGCCCTTGGCCTCGAGCTCGCCCGTGCTGTCCATCCCGGTGCGGCGACGCAGGAGCGCGCGGACGCGGGCCAAGAGCTCCGCCAGACGGAACGGCTTGGTGACGTAGTCGTCGGCGCCCGCGTCGAGGCCGACCACGAGGTCCACCTCGTCGGCGCGAGCCGTGAGCATGAGGATGGGCACCGTGAGGCCGCGGTCGCGCACGCGACGCGCCACGTCCACGCCGTCGATGTCGGGCAGGCCGAGGTCCAGGATGATGAGGTCGGCGGACGCCGCGGCGCCCACCCCGCCCTGGCCGGTCCCGTGCCACTCCACCTCATAGCCCTCGCGACCCAAAGCGCGGGTCAAGGGTTCTGAAATGGTGGGGTCATCTTCGACCAAGACAATTCTCGTCATGGAGTCACACTACCTTCCGTGCCCGACTTTGCCACGTCCCGGACCCGCTCGCGCCTCGCCCTCCGGCTTACGATTCATGCGTGATGCAACCGGGCCCCAGGCACGCGGCCCACGCCGCCGACGCGGCATCCGCTCCACCGTCAGACAGGCAGCCGACCGCCGGCGAGCGAGCACTCCTCGCCGCCCCTGACGCGATCGTCGTCGCCCTCGTCGCCCTCGCCCTCGCCGCAGGGCTCACGGTGAGCCTGGGCGCGCATCGGCCGTGGACGACGCTGCCTGCCGCCGTGCTCATCGGCTGGCTGCTGTGGCTCGCCGTGCGAGCGCGCTCAAGCGATGCGATCGTCGCCTCGCCCCTGCCCGGCATGCCTCCCTCCACCGTGGACGCGCGGCTGCGCGGAACGCGCACGCTGCTCGTCGGGACGAGCGTGTGGCTCGTGTGGTGCGCCGCGCTCGCGGGCGAGTACCTCATCGTGTCGCGCGACCCGGGCTTCCTCACGCTCTCCGGGCTGTGGCTCGTCGACCACCCGTCGACGGACATCCCGGAGCTCGGCGCGGTCGCGGCGGCCGCGGCGCAGCCCAACATGCTCGCCGACGCCCCCCAGGCGTGGAACCTGCGCTCAGACATGATCCAGCCGCAAGGAGCCAAGATGCTCCCCGCGCTCATCTCCGTGGGCGGCTGGCTCGCAGGCGTCCAGGGCGTCCTCATCGCCAACGTCGTGGTGGGCGCCGTGGGCATCCTCGCGATCTACCTGGTCGCGCGCCGCTTCCTGGGCCCGATGTGGGCGATCGTCCCGGCCGGGGTCATGGGCCTGACGACGGCTCACATCGGCCTGTCGAAGTCCGCCTACACGGAACCCCTCACGCTCGTCCTCGTCCTCGCCGCGACGGCGTGGGCGTGGCGCGGAGTCGAGGACCGGCGCATCGGCCCGCTCGTGGCGGCGGGCGTGGCGACCGGAGCGACCGCCCTGGTGCGCATCGACGGCGCTGCCTTCGCGGCGGGCGCGCTCGCCGCCGTCGCCGTCACCGTCGCGCTCACCGCCCGCGACGCCGACGCCCCCTCCCGCCGGTGGCGCGTCCGCGCCGTGCTCGGCTTCGCCGCCGCCCAGGCCGTCCTCCTCGCGGCGGGCTACGCATCGCTGTGGCGCTGGTCCGAGGCCTACCTCGAGCGTCTGGCGCCCGAGGCCCAGGCGGTGACCCTCGCCTACCTCGGGACGCTCGGGGTCGCGATCGTCTGGGCCGCGACGTGGAACCCGGCGCTGCGCGGCGAGCGGCTCGTCGCGTCACCCGCGAGCGCCCTGGGGCGCGGCGGCGCGACGGCGGTCGGCGGCATCGTCTCCGCGCTGCTCGTGGTGCTCGCATCACGCCCGCTGTGGACCACCGTCCACCGGGGCACGGCCGACGAGGTGGATCAGTTCACCAACGGCGTGGTCGAGTTCTTCCAGCGCGCGCAAGGCCTGCCGGTCGAGCCGACCCGCACCTACGCCGAGCACACGGTCACCTGGCTCGCGATGTACCTCACATGGCCGATCGTGGCGCTCGCCATCGCGGGCTTCGGCATCGCGACGGCGCTCGCCGTCCGCGAGCGCGGCGCGTGGATGCTCGTCATCGCCGGCATGCTCGGGCCGAGCGTCCTCTACCTCCTCAAGCCCGAGATCGTGCCGGACCAGATCTGGGCGATCCGTCGCTTCGAGCCCGCCGCCCTGCCCGCGTTCGCCCTCGCCGCCTCGCTCGCGGGGATGATGCTCGCACGGTGGATCGCCACGCGCTGGAGCGATCCGCGCCGCCAGGGGCACCCGCGCCTCGTCGCCGCCGCCATGCTCGCCCTGCCGATGTCGGCCTGGTTCTCCCTCGCCCCCGGCGAGTCGTATCCCGTGTCGGTCGCGATGCACGTGTTCACCAAGGAGATGTCCGGCGCCCGGGCCCAGCTCGACTCCCTGTGCGAGATCGCCGACGGCCGCCCCATCGTCCTGTTCGGCTCCTCGCCCTTCTTCGGCTCGCTGCGCACGCACTGCGACGTGCCCGTCGTCCTCGCCCTGGTGGCGCCCGCTCCGCAGACGCTGCGCGAGATGGCCGACGCGTGGGGACAGTCGCCCGTCCTCCTCACCCGCCAGCCCGAGGAGGTCGCATGGACGTCCTCGCCCGCGGTGGTCCTCGAGTCCGAGGTGGACCAGGCCGAATACCGCCTTCAGGGCGTTCCGCGCACCGTGATGACGAGCCGCTACCGCTGGTACGCGGGAGTGCCCGACGACGCTGGCGAGCTCGTGCCGATCGCGCCGGTCACGTCCGCCGCGCCCGCCCCGTGATCTCCCTCTTGCGCCGAGCGGCCGAACCCCTAGACTGACGAGCACCGACGACGTGGCCGGACGCGGCCAAGGAGGTCAATGATGCTCTCACGCCCCCACGGTGCCGCCCAGACCATCGGCGCCAGCCTGGTGGTCCTGTCCCTGCTGCTCACCGCAGGCGCCCTCGCCTACGGCATCGCCACCCATGACGAGGCCGGGCCGACCCCGGGCGAGCGTCCTTCCGGCGTCTCTCCTGCCGAGGCGGGATTCGTGTACCGCGAGGGCGACCAGCTCATGCTCGACGGCGAGCCGTTCTACTACGCCAGCACCAACGCCTACACGCTCATGATCGAGGCGCCCGCGGGCGTGGACATGCACATGAAGACGGCGGCGGACCTGGACTTCAAGGTGCTGCGCACGTGGGCGTTCTACGACTACGGCGCACTGGACGGCGATCTCATCGTCGAGGGCAACCAGCGCGACATCTACTTCCAGTACTTCGACAAGGAGCTCGGCCGTCCCGTCGTGAACGAGGGCGCCAACGGCCTCGAGCGCCTCGACTACGTGCTGTGGTCGGCGCGCGAGCACGACATCAAGCTCGTGCTGCCTCTCGTCAACAACTGGACCGCGTTCGGCGGCGTCGACCAGTACGTGCGCTGGGCCGGCGGCACCTGGCACGACGACTTCTTTCGCGACGAGACCATGAAGACCTGGTACAAGGAGTGGGTCGCGACGCTGCTCAACCGCGTCAACCCGCTCACCGGCGTCGCCTACAAGGACGACCCCACGATCATGGCGTGGGAGCTCGGCAACGAGCTGCGCTGCTCCGAGTCGGGCCCCTACCTGTCGGCCCCCGTGTGCAACGGCCGCCTCATCTACGACTGGGCGGCCGAGATGGCCGATTATGTACGCTCGATCGACGGCAACCACCTCATCGGCTTCGGCGGCGAGGGCTTCCTGTGCTCACGGCCCGGCGGCCCCTCCACGCTGTTCAACTGCGCCGAGTCCGCGGACCCCGTGGAGCTGCTCAAGCTCGACAACATCGACATCCACGGCATCCACGTCTATCCCAACCACTGGGACCCGGACGAGCCCACGGACGACTGGGTCGAGTGGGGCGAGTGGTGGATCCGCGAGCACGGTCGCATCGCCCAGGAGGCCGGCAAGCCGTACTACATCGGCGAGTACGGCTGGACGGAGCAGGCCGTGCGCATGGAGGTCTTCGACAGGTGGCTCTCCGCGTTCTACGAGACCGGCGGCGACGGCAGCCACTTCTGGATCATGCAGCCCGCGGCCTCGATCGCCCAGCCGCCGGACTACGTCGGCTTCACGCAGCGCTGCCCGGGCCCCGCGTGCGACCTCGTCGCCAACTGGAGCCGCGTCGTCAGCGGCGCCGCGGACTGGAGCGACTTCGGCCCCATCGCGGAGAGCGACCAGGCGATCGTGGACGCGAGCGGCTCCGCGACGGCCGACGTCCTCGCGAACGACAAGGTCTTCGGGCCCGCGCGCTGGGACCTCGGCAGCATAGACCTCGATCCCGAGAAGCCGGGAGTCCAGACGGAGGTCGTGACCGAGCGCGGCGTCATCCGCGTCGAGGACGGACGCGTGACGTTCCGGCTCGACCCGGGAGCGAGCGGCACCCAGCGCGTCCAGTACGTCGTGTCCGACTCGCAGGGACGCACCTCCAACCCGGCGACGATCGCCTTCTTCCCGGAGATCGCCCCGGCCTCGTAGCGGACGCACGCGCTCTGCCGCGGACGACGCGGCCAGCCGCGCTGTCCACAGATCGACGCCGCCGGTGGCGCCGGCGCCGATGCGGTCGCGACCCTGGTCTGCGTGCGCATCACGATCGACTCCGGCCTGCGCGGCGCCGGGACGCCGCTCGACATCGAGGCCGTGCCCGGCGCGACGCTCGCCGAGATCCTCGCGTGCGCCGATGCGCGCGCGTCGCACGCGTGGTGCGGGGCCGAGCGTCTGGCGCCTGAGCATCGGGCCGGAGCCCATCCGCTCCTGCACGGCGCGCTGCTGACGGCGCGACCCGCCGAGCCGTCCGTCGCTCCGCGCGGCCCCCACGTCGCCGTCGTCGCCGGACCCGATGCCGGCGCCGTGTTCCCGCTCGACGAGCCGGTCACCGTGGGCCGAGGCGACGCCGACCTGGTCCTCGCCGACCCCGCGCTGTCACGGCGCCACGCGCGCATCGAGGCGAGGACCGGCCATGCGGTCGTCACGGATCTGGGCAGCGTCAACGGCGTGGCTCCGAACGGCTCGCTGACCGTCGCGGCCCGGCGCACCGTGCGCCTGGCCGAGGGAGAGGCGGTGCGCCTCGGAGACTCCGTGCTCGTCGTGAGAGGGCTGGCCGTCTCGGCGGACGGGCGGTCCGCGCGCCCGGAGCGGCACGCACTGGACGCCGCCGGCCGCGTGCTGTCGGCGCTCGCCTCAGCGCTGTCGGCGCGCGGGCGCCGCAGCGCCGACGGCCACGCATGGCGCTCCCTCGATCCGACGAGCCCGGGGAGCGCGCCGGCACGCGCGAGCGTCGCCGTGGTGGGCGAGGGCGAGGCCCGCACCGCCCTTGCCCGAGCGGAGATCCTCGCCCGCGGACGCAGGCCGCCGCGCTGTGAGGACGTGCTCGACGAGGCGTGGCTCGCCTGGCTTCCGGCGGCACGGCCGGAGGACGGGGGCGTCGTGCTCGCGCGCGAGAGCCCGCCCTGGGCGGACCGCGTCCTGCGCACACGCGACGCGGCCGTCGCCGTGAGCGCGCGCAGGGCCGAGCTCGCCGCCCGCCGCGCGGCCTCGCTCGCCTCGTCGCGCGAGCTGCCGGCGAGCGTCCGCTGGGCCGACCTGGCGGCATGCGGCGCTCCCGAGCCCGAGGGCCTGCTCGCGACGGCGCTGGGAGCGTGCGCGGGCGACCGGTCGCCAGGGCCGGCCGGCACGGCCTGGATGCTCGACCTCGACGCGCACGGCCCGCATGCGCTCGTCGCGGGCGATCCCGGCACCGGTCGCACCACGGCCCTCGTGACCGCCGTCCTCGCTCTCGCCCTCACGCGCGATCCGACGCGACTGCGCGTCGCCGCGATCGACTTGGCAGGAGGTGCGCTGGCGGGAGGGCTCAAGGGGGTCCCCCACCTCGTCGGGCTCGTCGACCGCGCCGATCCGGCGCCCGCGCTTGAGGCTCTCTCCGCCGAGGTCGCCGCGCGGGCAGCTCGCCTCGGGGCGTCGGGCTGCGCATCGTTCCGGGCCTGGGAGGAGACGGGAGGGGCGCCCGCCCGGCTCCTCGTCGCGATCGACGAGTTCCATGCCCTCGCCGCATGGGATGCGGCGCATCGCGAGGCGCTCGCTCGCCTCGCGAGCGCGGCGGGCGCCGTGGGCGTCCATCTCCTCCTCGCGACGAGCCGTCCCACGAGCGCGCTCGATCCGGACGTGCGCGCGAGCATCGGCACGGTGATCGCGCTGAGGGTCGGCTCGGAGGCGGCCTCGCGCGACCTCGTCGGCACGGCCGACGCCGCCCGCCTTCCCGAGGGGATCCCCGGCCGGGCCGTCGTCGCGTGCGCGGGGAGACGGTGCGAGGTGCAGCTCGCGACGCCGGTGGCGACGCCTTCGCCGCGCGTGCGCGTCATCGGGCGACGTGTGGACGAGGAGACGGTGACGCTCGCCCAGGAGGTGCGCTCGGGCCACCGGGACGCGCCGCCCGTCGGCCCGCTGTGGGCGCCGCGGCGCGACGAGGACTAGTCCTGCGCCTGGGCGCGCGCCAGTGAGGAGATGCGCTTCATGGCCGCGACCGCCACGATCACGGCGCCCGCGATGAGCGGCACGGCGATGAGGAGGTTCGCGCCGAGGAACCACACGCCCGCCGCGCCGTAGAGCAGCTGGGTCGCGAAGGCCGCGCCGTTGGCGAAGCGCCGCCGGCGAAGCCAGCCCCGCACCACGAGCCCGATGCCTGCCGTCATGATCCCCGCGACGATCGCGGCGCCCCAGTAGTAGAGGTCGCCCACGTCGGTGAGGACGGCGTAGAGCACGTAGCCCACGGTGACCACGACGCCCAGCAGCGCCTCGAGGAGGAGGACCGCCCCGGCGATGCGGTCAAGGATGCTCAAACGGGTCGATGCGGGCTCCACGAGCACCACCGTACCCGTTGTCAATGTTGCGTTGATCTCACTGGGAAACTCTTGTAATCCGCTGTTAACAATGCGAAAATTGATCGCAGTGAACCGTAACGTTGCGGCGAGCCCCCTCCTCTTCTCATGGTCTGGGCCGCCGCACGTCCTGTCTACGAGGAGCAAGCATGGATTGGCGCGACCGCGCTGCGTGTCTGGATGTCGACGACCCGGAGCTGTTCTTCCCTGTGGGAAACACCGGGCCGGCGCTCGTCCAGATCGAGCGTGCCAAGGCTGTGTGCGCGACGTGCACGGTTCGCGAGGTGTGCCTGGCGTGGGCCATGGAGCACAACCAGGACTCCGGCGTGTGGGGCGGCCTGTCCGAGGACGAGCGTCGCTCGCTCAAGCGCCGTGCCGCTCGCGCGCGCCGCGCCTCCAAGTAGCGCCCGCGACCTCTCGCGTCGACGTCCCGCACGGGACGGCGTCGGCGCTAGCGCGCCTCGCCCACCGCGACCCGCACGTCCACCACTGAGCCTCCGGGCACGGCGGACCACACGATCTCGCCCTTGAGCTCGTTCTCCACGAGCGTGCGCACGATCTGCGATCCCAGTCCGCTGGGCTCGCCCTTGAGCCCGCGGCCGTCGTCGGCGATGCGCACCCAGAGCCGATCCGCCTCGCGCTGCGCCGTGATCGTGAGCGTCCCGTGCTCGCGCCCCTCGAAGCCGTGCTCCACGGCGTTCGTCACGAGCTCCGTGATGACGAGGGCGAGCGAGGACGCGTACTGCGCCTGGATGAGCCCGAAGTCGCCCTCGCGCACGATCTTCACCTGCACGCTCGGCGACGCGACATCGGCCGCCATGCGGATGGAGCGCGCGGCGAGGTCGTCGAAGTTCACGAGCTCGTCGAGCGTGCCGGACAGCGTCTCGTGCACCATCGCGATGGTCGACACGCGCCGCATCGCCTCGGCGAGCGCGGCCTTGGCCTCGGGAGCCTCGACGCGCCGCGACTGCAGGCGCAGCAGCGCCGCCACGGTCTGCAGGTTGTTCTTGACGCGGTGGTGGATCTCGCGGATGGTCGCGTCCTTGGTGATGAGCTCGCGCTCGTGGCGGCGCAGCTCGGACACGTCGCGGCACAGCAGCAGCGCCCCGCGCCGCTCCCCGTGGTACGTCGTGGGGATGGCGCGCAGCGAGAGGGTCGCGCCGTTGGCCTCGAGGTCCGTCCGCCAGGCCGCGCGGCCCGACGTCACCATCGCGAGCGTCTCGTCGAAGAGGCCCTTGTCCGTGACCAGCTCGCTCGCCACGCGCGGCAGGGACTTGTTCATGAGCGGCCCGATGACCCCCAGCCGGTGGAAGCACGACATCGCGTTGGGGCTCGCGTACGTCACGACCCCCTGGGCGTCGAGGCGCAGCACGCCGTCGCCCACGCGCGGGGCGCCGCGGCGCGGGCCCGTCACCGAGGTCTGCATGGGGTACTCGCCGCGCGTGATCATCCCGAGGATGTCGTCGGCGGCGCCCTTGTAGTTGAGCTCCAGTCGGCTCGAGGAGCGCGAGGCGGCCTGCGACACCTCGCGCGTGAGAACCGCGATGGCCTCGCCCGAGCGAGTCACGACGGGCAGCGCATCCTCGCGCACGGCGTAGGTCTCGTCCCAGCGCGGCTCGCGCGAGGCGACGAGCGTGCGCTCGTCGAGGGCGCGCTGCAGGTGCGCGACGCGGCCCGCGGCGGCCATGGTGCCGACGACCTCCTCCTGGTGGACGGTGGGTCCGGTGGAGGGGCGGCAGTGCGCGATCGCGACGAAGCCCTCCGACGTGGGACGCCACAGCACGAGATCGGCGAAGGAGAGGTCGGCGATGACCTGCCAGTCGCCCGTGAGCATGGCGAGCCACTCCGCGTGCTCGGGGGGAAGCGCGCCGAAGCGATCAGCGATGTCGTGCCGGGTGACCACCCCTCAAGCCTAGGTCCCGCCGCCCCGCGCGGTAGCCTGATCCTGCACCTCGGGGAGGGTTCATGCGCATCACCTACCAGCACCGCTTCGCCGCGCCGGTCGACCGCGTGGTCGCGATGCTGCGCGACGAGGCCTTCGCCCGTCGGCGCGCGGCCGCCGCTGGCGCCGCAGACGCCGATGTGGCGATCGACCTGGCCGACGACGGCTCGTTCACCGTCGCCATCCGCCGCGACGTGCCGACGTCCTCCATCCCGGCCGAGTTCCGCTCCTTCGTGGGATCGACCATCGTGGTGCGCTACACCGAAGCGTGGACGGCGCCCTCCCCCGACGTGCCGGGCCGCGAGGGCACGTTCGCCGTCGAGGTCGTCGGAGCCCCAGGGCACGCGCGCGGCTCTCTCGTCCTCACCGCCGACGGCGACCACACCGGCTTCGGCCTCGCGGGCGACCTCGAGGCCAAGGTGCCGCTCGTCGGCGCGCTCGTGGAGAAGGCGGTCGCCGAGGCGATCGAGAAGTCGCTGCCGCTCGAGCTCGCCGCGGCCGACGCCTGGCTCGCCGAGCATCCATGACGCCCCGCGCCGACGTCCCCGCGCTGGCATCGGTCTTCGCGGGAGGCGCACTGGGCGGGCTCCTGCGCTGGGCGATCGACTCCGCCTTCGCGTGGACGCACCCGTGGGAGATCGTGGCGGTCAACGTCGCCGGCTCGGCGATGCTCGGGGTGTTCGCGGCCGTGACCGCCAAGCACCCCCGGCCGCGCCTGTACGCCTTCGCGGGCCCGGGCCTGCTCGGCGGCTTCACGACCTTCAGCGGCCTCGCGGCCTTCGCCTGGACGGGCGCCGATGCGGCGGGATCCGTCGCGCTTCTGCTCGGCTGCGTCGCGGGATCGGTCGCCGCGGCCGCCGCGGG
>QGUM02000115.1:0-5985 GCA_003242455.2 Actinomycetes bacterium | reverse complement strand
GTTCGCCCACGAGGTGCACCCCAGCGAGATCGCCTACGACTACTGGACCACCGTCCGCACGCTCGAGGCGATCGGCCACCGCGAGGCCTTCGGCCTCAACTGGGACCCGAGCCACATGGTGTGGCAGGACCTGGACCCGGTGGCCTTCCTGCTCGACTTCAAGGACCGCATCTACCACGTGGACTGCAAGGACACCCGCAAGCGGATGAGCAACGGCCGCAACGGCCGCCTCGGCTCGCACCTGCCGTGGGCCGACCCGCGTCGCGGCTGGGACTTCATCTCCACGGGTCACGGCGACGTGCCGTGGGAGGACGCGTTCCGCATGCTCAACCACATCGGGTACACCGGACCGATCTCCGTGGAGTGGGAGGACGCCGGCATGGACCGTCTCGTGGGCGCCCCTGAGGCCCTCGAGTTCGTCCGCCGTCTGGCCTTCGACGCCCCCGATGCGGCCTTCGACGCCGCCTTCGCGAGCAAGGAGTAACGGCTCGACACCGCCGCGGCCCCGCCAGCCGTCCTCTCTGGGCTGGCGGGGCCGCGGCTCGTCTATAGTGGCGCGTACCGGCGGTTTCTGCGAAGGAGCAGTGGATGCGCAAGCAGGCGTTGATTGTCCGAGGCGGCTGGGCGGGGCACGACCCCATCCGTGCGACTGACCTCTTCATCCCGACGCTTGAGGCGGCAGGGTTCAACGTCGACGTCGAGGACAGCCCGGAGATCTACTCCGACTCCGCGGCCATGAGCCGCTACAACCTCATCGTCCAGTGCCTGACGCTGGGCAGCGCCACGGTCGACGAGGTCCAGGGCCTGCGCGACGCCGTCGCCGCCGGAGCGGGCTTCGCCGGCTGGCACGGCGGCATCATCGACTCCTTCCGCGCCTCCTCCGACTACCTCCAGCTCGTGGGCGCCCAGTTCGCCGCCCATCCTCACGCGCCGGCCGACCGCGGCCGCCTCGACATCGAGGCCTACCGTCGCTACACGGTGCGCATGACCGAGCAGGGCAAGACCCACCCCATCACCCAGGGCATCGAGGACTTCGACGTCCACACGGAGCAGTACTGGGTGCTCGCCGACGGCCTGCTCGAGGTGCTCGCGGACTGCAGCCTGGTCCCGGGCGACGGCGACGAGTGGGCTCGCCCCGTGACGATGCCGGTGGCGTGGACGCGCACCTGGGGTCAGGGGAAGATCTTCGTGACGACGCTGGGCCACACGGTCGACGTGCTGGAGATGCCGCAGGTGCGCTCCATCGTGGAGCGCGGGCTGCTGTGGGCCGCGAGCTGAGCCCTGCCGCCTGAGATCCCCGGCGGCCGTTCTGCGCGCGGCTGCGCCGTGCGTCGCTCCAGCTAGACCTGCATCCAGGGGAAGACGTCCTCGCGCAGGAGCGCCTCGACCGAGTCCACCGACAGCACGTGCTGGATGGCCATCGCGGCCGCGCCGGCGACGGCCGCATCGGAGCTGCCGCGCGAACGGACGATCTGCAGGTTGGAGGCCGCCAGGGGAGTGGCGCGGGTGTAGATGACCTCGCGCGCGCCGGCGAGGAGGTGGTCTCCCGCGTTGGCGATCGAGCCGCCGAGCGCGATGACGGCGGGGTTGATGAGGCTCACGCACGTGGTCAGCACGCGGCCGATGATGCGGCCCGCCTCGCGCACCTCGCGCACAGCGTCGACGTCCCCGCGCAGGACCGATGCCGTGACATCGGCGGACGTGTGGACGTCGTGGCCGCGGGCGCGCAGCCGGGCGGCGATGGCCGGGCCGGCGGCGACGGCCTCGAGGCAGCCGATCGAGCCGCAGCGGCACTCGACTCCTTCGGCCTCGGGAACCCAGATGTGGCCGAGGTCGCCCGCGATGCCCTGGGCGCCGCGGTGGACGCGTCCGCCGACGATGACGCCGGCGCCGATGCCTGTGGCGACCTTGACGAAGAGGAGGTCCTCGACGTCTGGCCAGAATCCGTGGTGCTCGCCCAGGGCCATGACGTTGACGTCGTTGTCGACCAGGGCTGGGACGCCGAGCTTGCCGGACAAGGCGCCCGGGACGTCGTAGCGGTCCCAGCCGGGCATGATCGGAGGGTCGACGGGACGGCCCGTCGCGTGCTCCACGGGGCCGGGCAGGCCGACGCCGACGGCGCGCAGGGTCATGCGGTCCGCGAACGGCTCGAAGAGCCTGGTGCCCTGCTCGATCACCCAGCCGAGGATGCGATCGGGGCCTTCGGACACCGCGAGGGGCTCTTGGACGTCCGCGAGCATGGTGCCGTGGAGATCGGTGACGGCGATGTGCACGTGGCTCGCGCCGATGTCGACGCCGAGGACCGCGTGATGGGTTCCGTCGAAGGCGAACTGGCGCGAGGGTCGGCCGCCGGTGGACGCGGCATCGGCGACAGGGGAGATGAGCTTGACGCGCAGCAAGGCGTCGACTCGCGCCGCCACCGTGGAGCGGGCGAGTCCTGTCAGAGAGGCCAGTTCGGACCGCGTTCGAGGCTTGCCGTCACGCAGGATCTGGAAGATCTCGGATTGCGCGGCACCCGTGAGGGCCTCTTGGCCGCGGGCATCGAGCATGCGCCGATCCTATCGTGTGGGCACGCTCGGATTTCGCCATAGCGTGCAAGAGCTGTCAACTTTTGCATGATAGCCGTCATAAGCCCTCGGCGGTAGGGATGAGGGGCGGCTCGCGCTCGCGAGGCGCGCACCGCCCGCGCTACGGGAGGCGCGTCGGAGCCCATCCGTGCTACTCTTGCAGTGCACCCCCGGACGGCGCCGATCGCCCCGGCGGATCGCAACCCACCGAGAGATCGCCAGCCATGTTGTCGCACGCTGGCGCCGGTGGAATCACTCGCACCACGTAACAGGCCACCCGGGCCCTGTGCGAGGGAAGGACAAAGTTGACTGACACCAGCGTGGCCGCCGACAGCAGCGCGGCCCTCAGCGCCATGAAGCTCCCCCAACTCCAGGCTCTCGCCGCGGAGCTCGGAGTGCCCGGCGCTTCCAAGATGAAGAAGAGTGATCTCGTGGACGCCATCACGAACGGCGGGGTCGTCGCTGACGCCGCTCCCGCCACCAGCTCGCCCGAGCCGCAGTCCGCAGCTGCCGAAGCCCCGGTCTCCGCTCCCGCAGCCGATGCCCCGGCATCGGACAGCTCCGCCCCCGCCTCGGACAGCGCCGCTCCCGCGGCGGACAACTCCGACGCCGACCGCGCCCGTCGCGCCGCCGAGGCTGTCGCCGCGGCCGCTGCCGGCGAGGTCGACCTCTCGTCCGGCCGCTCGCAGGGCGGCCAGCGCGAGGACGACGAGGAGCGCGGCGGCCGACGCCGTCGCGGCCGTGGTCGCGGTCGCAACCGCGGCGGCGGTCAGGGTCAGGGCCAAGGCTCGGCCGACAGCGTGGACGAGGACGAGGTGCATGAGGACGAGGAGCTGACCCCGGTCGGCGGCATCGTCGACGTCCTCGACAACTACGCGTTCATCCGCACCACCGGCTACCTGCCCGGCAAGTCCGACGTCTACGTCTCTCAGAACCAGCTCCGCAAGTACGGCCTTCGCCGCGGCGACGCGGTCACGGGCCAGGCTCGCGCCCCGCGCCCTGGCGAGCGCGGCCAGCGTCAGAAGTTCTCGGCGCTCGCCACGATCGAGACCGTCAACGGCCTCACGCCCGAGGCGGCCAAGGAGCGCCCCGTCTTCGGCGATCTCACGCCGCTGTACCCGCAGGAGCGCCTGCGCCTCGAGACGGACCCGCGCAATCTCACGAACCGCGTGATCGACCTCGTGGCCCCCATCGGCAAGGGGCAGCGCGGCCTCATCGTGTCGCCGCCCAAGGCGGGCAAGACCCTCGTGATGCAGTCGATCGCCAACGCGATCACGCAGAACAACCCTGAGGTCCACCTCATGATCGTCCTCGTCGACGAGCGCCCCGAGGAGGTCACCGACTTCCAGCGCTCCGTCAAGGGCGAGGTCATCGCCTCGACGTTCGACCGTCCGGCAGCGGACCACACCATCGTGGCCGAGCTCGCCATCGAGCGTGCCAAGCGCCTCGTGGAGATGGGCCAGGACGTGGTCGTCCTCCTCGACGGCATCACTCGCCTGGGCCGTGCATACAACCTCGCCGCCCCGGCATCGGGTCGCATCCTGTCCGGCGGTGTGGACAGCTCCGCGCTGTACCCGCCCAAGAAGTTCTTCGGCGCCGCGCGCAACATCGAGCACGGCGGCTCTCTGACCATCCTCGCGACCGCGCTGGTCGAGACCGGCTCCAAGATGGACGAGGTCATCTTCGAGGAGTTCAAGGGCACCGGAAACATGGAGCTCAAGCTCTCCCGCCAGCTGGCCGACCGCCGCATCTTCCCGGCCGTGGACGTCAACGCGTCCGGCACGCGCCGTGAGGAGATCCTCGTCAGCAACGAGGAGCTCAAGATCATGTGGAAGCTGCGTCGCGTGCTCACGGGTCTCGAGACCCAGGCCGCCGCAGAGCTGCTCCTGGGCAAGCTCAAGGAGAACAAGACCAACGCCGAGTTCCTGCTCCAGGTGGCCAAGACCACCCCGGGCGGCGACGACGACGGCGAGAAGTAGCCACCTGCGCGACGAGAGGGCTCGGGCGATCGATCGCCCGAGCCCTCTCGCTCGGCGTGCCTCAGCGCGCGCTGCCACCGGAACGGCGGCTGGCCTCGCCGCTGCCCCATCTGGCACAATAGAACGCTGGTCCGCCAAGCGTCGGACCCTGCGCCCCCGGTTCACCGTCACAAGATCTGTGCTCGGACCCGGCGGCAACCAAAGGGAGATCATGAAGAAGGACATCCACCCCGAGTACGTGGCCACCACTGTCACGTGCACCTGCGGCAACTCGTTCGAGACCCGTTCGACGGTCACGAGCGGCCAGATCAACGTCGAGGTCTGCTCGGCCTGCCACCCGTTCTACACGGGCAAGCAGAAGATCATGGACAGCGGCGGTCGCGTCGCGCGCTTCGAGCAGCGCTACGGCAAGAAGCAGTGACGTCCGCGCGACGACGTGGCCGAGACCTTCGCAGCCGTCCAGCCCCTGCTGGACGAGTACGCCTCCATCGAGCGTGAGCTCGCCGACCCTGCCGTCCACGGCGACGCGGGTCGCGCGCGCACGCTCGGGCGTCGCTTTGCCGAGCTCGGCCGCGTCGTCGCCGCGTACCACGCCTGGAAGGCCGCAGTCGACGACCTCGAGGCCGCCCGGGAGATGGCCGATGCCGATCCCGAGCTGGCAGCCGAGGTCCCCGCGCTCGAGCAGGCGGTCGAGGACGCCACGGCCGCGCTGCGCCGCATCCTCATCCCGCGCGACCCCGACGACGCCCGCGACGTGATCCTCGAGATCAAGTCCGGCGAGGGCGGGGAGGAGTCGGCGCTGTTCGCCGGCGACCTGCTCAAGATGTACCTCAAGTACGCGGAGTCGCAGGGCTGGAAGACCGAGATCCTCGAGGCGAACCAGACCGACATGGGCGGGTACAAGGACGTCTCGGTCGCCATCAAGGCCCCCGGCGCGGTCCAGCCGGAGGACGGCGTGTGGGCTCACCTCAAGTACGAGGGCGGGGTCCATCGCGTCCAGCGGGTGCCCGCCACCGAGTCGCAGGGCCGCATCCACACCTCCGCGGCCGGGGTGCTCGTGTTCCCCGAGGTGGAGGAGGTCTCGGAGATCGAGATCGATCCCAGCGACGTGCGCGTGGACGTGTTCCGCTCCTCCGGTCCGGGCGGCCAGTCCGTGAACACCACCGACTCCGCGGTGCGCCTCACCCACATCCCCACGGGCATCGTCGTGAGCTGCCAGAACGAGAAGAGCCAGCTCCAGAACAAGGAGAGCGCCTTCCGCATCCTGCGCGCCCGCCTCCTCGCGCTCCAGCGCGAGCAGGCCGAGGCCGAGGCCGCCGAGGCCCGCAAGTCGCAGATCCGCACCGTGGACCGCTCGGAGCGGATCCGCACGTACAACTTCCCTGAGAACCGCATCGCCGACCACCGCACCGGCTACAAGGCGTACAACCTCGACCAGG